>JBEVLE010000027.1:0-7691 GCA_040509335.1 Longimicrobiaceae bacterium
TCCGGGCGCGGGACGGGGCGCGTAGCTTGTCCGCCGGTCCCCCGTCCCCCCGCCCTGGCCCGCGCTCCCATGTCCTCCACGCCGCCCCCCTCCCCGCGCACGCGCCTCCTGCGCTTCGCGCTGGCGTCCGCAGCGGCCATCGTCCTCGCGCACCTGGTGGACCGCTGGGCCTTCGCGCACCTCGCCGACGCCGGCCTGGGCGGCTCCGACCTGGGGCGGATGCTGCGGGTGATGGGGTTCCTGCCGCTGTGGGCCACGGCCGGCCTGGCGCTGGTGCTGCACGACTGGCCGCTGCGCGCCGAGCGGGGGACGCGCGCGGCGCTCGCCCGCGGGGTGCTGCTGCTGCTGGGGGCGGGGCTGGGCGGGCTGGCGGCGGAGCTGCTCAAGCTGGTGTTCCGGCGCGAGCGCCCGCGCGCCCACGCCGGCGAGTACGTGTTCCGCGCCTGGACCGAGCGTCCCCTGTCCACCGGCGGGCTCGCCCTCCCCAGCAGCCACGCCCTGGTGGCCTGGGGCGCGGCCGCGGTGCTGGCCCACCTGTTTCCGCGGGCGCGCTGGGTGTGGTACGCGCTCGCCGCGGGGTGCAGCTGGTCGCGCGTGGCGGCCGGGGCGCACTTCGTGAGCGATGTCGTGGTGTCCGCGGTGGTGGGGCTGCTCGTGGGCGAGGGGTTGTGGCGGTGGCACCTCAGGCGTGGCGAGGAACGAGCAGGAACGGACGGATTCGGGCGTGCCCCCGGCTGGCGCCGGGGTCGGGCTTCGGCTCCGTAACGCAGCAAACAACGCTGCGTAACGGAGTCGAGCCCCGGCCAGCACCTCTGAACTGAGGTGCCGCCGGGTCTCGCCCCTCCGGGCCGAAATCCCTCACGCGGCCCCCACCCGGCGGCCTGAGAGCCGCCACCCTCCCCCGTTCCAGGGGAGGGGAATGTCCAGGCTGACGCGCCTCACCTTCCGTCGTGTCGTGCTCCCCCTCTCCCAGCATTGGGAGAGGGTGGCGAGCCTCAAGCGAGCCGGGTGAGGGCCCGCCGTTGCAGGCTGTCCCCTGTAACCTGTCCCCTGTCCCCTATTCCCTGTTCCCTGCCGTCCCCAGCCGCTCGCGCAGCTCCGCCAGGTCCGGCGGGAGCGGGGCCTCGAAAGTCAGGCGCTCGCCGGTGCGCGGGTGCGTGAAGGCGAGGCGCGCCGCGTGCAGCGCCTGGCGCTTCATGGCGTCGCCGCGGGCGGCGCCGCCGTACTGGCGGTCGCCGAGCACCGGGTGCCCCAGGTGCGCCATGTGGACGCGGATCTGGTGCGTGCGGCCGGTCTCCAGCTCCAGCTCCAGCAGCGTGGCGGCGGGGAAGCGCTCCGCCACGCGGAAGCGGGTGAGCGCGGGCTCGCCGCCGGGTCGCACCGCGCGCAGGTTGGGGTGCGCGCGGTCGCGGCCGATGGGCGCGTCCACCACCCCCTCGTCCGCCGCGACCGCGCCGCGCACGAACGCCAGGTAGGCGCGGCCCATCTCCCGCTCGCGCAGCTGCGCGTCCAGGTGGGCGTGCGCGAGCGCCGACTTGGCGAACAGCACCAGCCCCGAGGTGTCCCGGTCAATGCGGTGCACCGGCCTCACCTTGGCGCGCAGCCCCTGCACGGCGAAATGGTGCGCCACGCCGTGCGCCAGCGTGCGCGTCTGCTCCGGCGAGGTGGGGTGCACCAGCAGAAAGGGCGGCTTGTCCAGCACCAGCACCTCCGCGTCCTCGTGCACCACCGCCAGCTCCATGGGCACGGCGGGGAGCCCCGCCTCCTCCTCCGGGGCCACCCGCGCGGACACCACGTCGCCCGCCTTTACCCTGCGCGCCAGGAACGCCGCCCGGCGGTTGAGCTGCACGCCCTGGCTGCGGGTGAGCCGCTGGATCATCCTCCGCGAGATCCCCATGGGCCCGGTGAGGATCTCCTCCACGGTGCGCCCCGCCTCGTCCGCGGCCACGGCGTGCTCGGCCCAGCGGCGCGGCGCGCCGCCCGCCGCCCCCTTCGGTGTCCTGTCGCTCATTCGCTCGCTCGTCGTGGGTCCGTCCGCCCGCGGGATCCTTGCGCCGCGCGGGCCGCCGGCCGATGATGCGGACGGGGCCCGTCCGTCCACGCCCACCCGCCGCGCCCATGCTCCGCATCGCCCCGCCCCTGCTGCTCGCCTGCGCCGTGGCATGCACTCCCGGTGCCGCCCCGTCCGCCGCCCCCGCGCCCGCCCGCCCGTCCGCGCCGGACCCGTACGCCGCGTGCGCCGACCTCCCGCGGCCGGAGGACGCCGGCGCGTGCACCCTGCGCGTGGAGCGCGGGCTGCTCGCCGCGTCCGCGGGAGGGGCGAGCCGCGCCGGAGACACGCTGCACTTCCGCGGCGCCGGCCGGGGCGGCCTGGCGCTCGTGAGCGACACGCGCGAGGGCGGCGACTTCGTCCGCTACCGCTACCGGGCGCTCCTCCCCGGGATCGCCCAGCACCTGGTGCAGGTGGACTTCTACGAGGGCGGCGGGTGGCTCCTGGTGGACGCCGCGACCGCGGAGCAGACGCGCGTCCTCGGCCCGCCCGCGGTCGCGCCCGACGGGAGCCGCTTCGTCGCCACCTCGGTGGACCTGGAGGCCGGCTACGACCCCAACGGCCTCCAGGTGTGGAGCCTCGCCCGCGGCTTTCCCCGGCTGGAGTGGGGGCTGGACGGCGGCGACGCCTGGGGCGCCTCCGACGCGGTGTGGATCGACGCCCGCACCGTGGAGTTCACCCGGCACGTGAACGCCACCGGCAACCCCGACGAAGTCCAGAAGATACGCACCCGGCTGGTGCTGGGGGAGGACGGGATCGCGCTGCGGCCGGTGGGGCGGTGAATGGGAAGCGGGCTGCACTTGCGACATCGGCGTAGCTGGATCGAACTTCACAGCTCCACAGGGTTGTACTTTCCGGTACTCGCGCCCTCAGGATGATGCCCATCATTCAGATCCCTAATAGCGCGTCGTTCCATACCGCAAGAGCGTTTCTCTCTCTGAACGACTACTTCTCCGTCAGCGGAGGACGAGCAGTGCTTCGGCTGGATCCTCGATGGATGCACATCGAGCCATATGCGCTCGCAATGCTGGCGGCATGGGGGCACTGGTGCAGGCGGCATGGGATCAAGATCGAAGTAGAGAACCTTGGTCCCAAAGCTGATTACGCCTGGAGAATGCATCTCTTCGAGCACCTGGGTGTGGATTATGCGCCGGGCCGAGTGGAACGAGAGGAGGCCGGCAGGTTCCTCCCCGTCACTCAGGTACGCAGAGGGGCCGAGATCAAGAACGTGATCGCCGACATTTCGGCGCTCCTTCATCTCCAGGACAACCCAGAGAGCCTTGCAGCAGTTCAATACTGTATCAGCGAGTTGCTCCGGAACGTCGTTGAGCATTCGAACTCACCGGACGGCGCCTTCGTCTGCGCGCACAACTTCGACCGCGCAGACCCTACACGGATCACCATCGGCGTGGCAGATTGTGGGGACGGAATTCGGTATCATCTCGGACGTGCTCACGCCGCGGCGAGAACGAGTGACGCGGAGGCGGTCACACTCGCCTTGCTGCCGGGAGTGACGGGCGCTATTCCGGGGATTTACGGGACGCCGGACAATGCGGGCGCTGGTCTGTTCATCACGAGGTCGATCGCGAAGGGCAGTGGAGGGTACTTCCTTCTACTCTCGGGAAATGCTTGCTTTCGTCTTTGACGCGCTCTGACGGACGCCGACCAGACGGAACTCCCGCTCGATCCCACGGCTGATCGGCACGACCTGTGGCAGCTTCCGTACAGCTGGCAGGGAACGGTGGTGTCAATGGAGGTTCGGGCTGACCAGATCGCGGACTTCGACAGCTATTTTGCGTGGATCCGGAGGATGGTTCCTTCGCGGGCTGGCATCTCTAAACGGATACGGTTCACATGAGCAAGATCCTCCGGATCCCGGGTGGTCTCTCGCGTTTTCAGGAGGACAAGGATCTCGCCCGCGAGATACGGGTCACCGCGATCCTGCCGGCGCTGCGCAGCGGCGAGCGCGTGACGCTGGACTTCTCCGACGTGGATTATGCCACGCAGTCTTTCGTACACGCCCTGATCGGAGAGGCTCTGAAGCAGTTCGGTGAAGAGGTGCTGGACCAGATCGAGTTCCACCGGTGCTCGCCTCAACTGCGTAGCGTCATCGAGCTGGTAGTGAATTACTCGCTGGGTGGCTTCGCGATGGAAGCGCGGGCATGAGACTCAAGCCTGGCTCCGAAGCCCATGGCGTACCGACTGCTTCCGGAGGCGAGTCGGCCAGCGCAGTCGACGTCCAGTCGTGCGCCATACCTGGCGAGTCTAGCGGAGAAGACGACGGCCACGCGGCCGCCTGGGCGGCCGAGATCCAGCGCCGGGTGGAGGAGCTGCGCTCCGGCAAGGTGCAGCCGATCCCGGGCGAGAAGGTCTTCGAGGAGCTGAAGACCTTCCTCCGGTGAGCCGCGGTTCGCGATCTCAGCCCGGCGAGTGCAGCGCGCACACGGCGCCCGCCGGGTCGCGGATCACGCAGAAGCGCGCCTGGCCCCCGGCGCTCCTGGGCGCCAGGACGACCTCGCCGCCCAGCTCCACCACGCGCGCCGCGCTCCGGTCCACGTCCTCCACGGTGATGTAGACCAGCCACTGCGCCGGCACCCCCGCGTTGACGCCGCGCGCGTGGCAGACCCCCGCGACCGTCCTGCCGCTCCCCGGCGCGCTCATGCAGAAGTCCTCGTATCCACCCATGTCCAGCCCTGTGGCCGTCCACCCCACCACCTCGCGGTAGAAGTCGCGCACCGCACCCGCGTCCGGCACCGTCAGGTCCACCCAGCCGATGGACCCGATCTCCGGCTTCTCCTGCTCGCTCATGCGCCTCCGGGGGAAATGGGGAACCCGCGTCCGCCGCAACCTATCGTCCGGGACCCGCCCGGCAAAGCGAAACCCGAAGGAGCAGATCCATGGCGCCGCCGCCCGTCCCCGCGACAAAGAAAAAGACCCGTCTCCGCGCCGCCCTCGCCGTCGTCCTGCCCATGCTGGGCGGCGCCGTGCTGGGGGTGCTCGGCGCCCGGTACTTCCCGGGGCTGGTCCCGGACCGCCTCTTCAGCGGCGCCGAGCTGGCCGTCACCACCGTGGTGCTGGCCGCGCTGCTCGTCGTCGTGGTCGCGATCCACGAGGCCGGGCACCTGCTGGGCGGGCGGCTCGCCGGCTTCCGCGCCCTCCTGTTCGTGGTGGGGCCCTTCCGCGTTGAGCGCACGGGGACCGGCGTGCGCGCCTCGCTGAACCGCAGCGCCGCCGTCGCCGGGGGGCTGGCGGTGAGCGTGCCGGAGGACACCCACGACCTGCGCCGCCGCTTCCTGCGGATGATCGCCGGCGGGCCCGCCGCGACGCTGCTCACCGGGAGCCTCGCCCTGGCGCTGCGCGGGCCGCTGGGGCTGGCGTCGGTCCCCGCGGACGCCGGGTTCGGGCGCGCCCTCGCCGCCGTGGCGCTGGCGGTGTTCGGGGTGGGGTCGCTGTTCATCGCCGCGGCGACGCTGGTGCCGGCGCGCACCGGCGGCTTCTACAGCGACGGCGCGCGCATCCTCCGCCTGCTCCGCGGCGGGCCGGACACCGACCGCGAGGTCGCCATCCTCGCGCTGATGGCGCTGTCCATGGCCGGCCGGCGTCCGCGCGAGTGGGACCCCGCGCTGGTGGCGCTCGCGCTCGGCGCCGCGGACGGCACCTCGTTCGACGTGGTGGGGCGGCAGCTCGCCTACGCGCACGCCCTGGACCGGGACGAGCCCGCCGAGGCGCGCCGGCACCTGGAGGCCGCGCTGGCGCTGGAGGAGGTGCTCCCGCCGGTGGTGCGCCCCGGCCTGCTCCTGATGGCGGCGTACTTCGCCGCCGCCCACGACGGCGACGCCGCGCGTGCCCGGGCGCTGTTCGCGCGGGCCGGGACCGGGCTGCTGGTGCCCGCGTACGTGCGCCTGCTCGCCGAGGCCGCCGTGTGCCTCGCCGAGGGCGACGCCCGGCGCGCCGCCGACCTCCTGGAGCGCTCCGAGGCGCAGCTCGGCGGCACGCTGGACCGCGGCGGCGGCGTGGCGGACCTGGAGCGCATCCGCCGGCTCCGCGCCCTCGCCGCCGCCGCCCCGGCCGCGCGCCCGGAGGAGGCGCACGCGGGCCGATCCGCCTGAGCTGCTCCCGCGGCTCCCGCGTCCCCGCCGCGCGGCACATGGCGTGCACAGTCCCCGGCCCCCACCGCCGCCGCACCGGAGGCGTGCCGGGACCGCAGGCCTTCCGACGCAGGAGACGCGCATGAAAGCACTCGTATGGCACGGCGTGGACGACGTCCGCGTGGACACCGTCCCCGACCCGCAGATCGTCGATCCCACGGACGTGGTCGTCCGCATCACCGCCACCGCCATCTGCGGCTCCGACCTGCACCTGCTGGACGGCTACCAGCCCACCATGAAGGAGGGCGACATCCTGGGCCACGAGCCCATGGGGATCGTGGAGGAGGTGGGGAGCGCCGTGAAGAACCTGAAGCGCGGCGACCGCGTGGTGGTGCCGTTCGTGATCGCGTGCGGCGAGTGCTTCTTCTGCCGCAAGGGGCTGTACTCGTGCTGCGACACGACCAACCCCAATGCCAAGATGGCCGAGAAGATGATGGGCCACTCGCCCGCGGGGCTCTTCGGGTTCTCGCACCTGGTGGGCGGCTACGCCGGCGGGCAGGCCGAGTACCTTCGCGTTCCCTTCGGCGACGTCGGCCCGCAGAAGGTGGAGTCCGGCCTGCGCGACGAGCAGGTGCTCTTCCTTTCCGACATCTTCCCCACCGGCTACATGGCCGCCGAGCGCGCCGAGATCGAGCCCGGGGACACGGTGGCGGTGTGGGGGTGCGGCCCGGTGGCGCAGTTCGCCATCCAGAGCGCGTGGATGCTGGGCGCGGGGCGGGTGATCGCCATCGACCGGGTGGAGGAGCGGCTGGCGATGGCGCGGACGCACGGCCGGGCCGAGACCATCAACTTCGACGAGGAGCACGTCTACGACACGCTCCAGGAAATGACCGGGGGGCGCGGGCCGGACCGCTGCATCGACGCGGTGGGGTGCGAGGCGCACTCGCACGGCAGCATCGACGCGGTGCTCGACAAGGTCAAGAAGACGGTCAAGCTGGGCACCGACCGTGCCCACGTGCTGCGCGAGGCGATCTACTGCTGCCGCAAGGCGGGCACCGTGTCCGTGCCGGGCGTGTACGTGGGGATGATCGACAAGGTCCCCTTCGGCGCGGCGATGAACAAGGGGCTGACCATCAAGTCCGGCCAGACGCACGTGCAGAGCTACACGCAGATGCTGCTGGACAAGATCGAGGCGGGTGCGATCGACCCCTCGTTCGTGGTGACGCACATGCGGCCGCTGGACGAGGCGCCGGAGCTGTACAAGACCTTCCGCGACAAGAAGGACGGGTGCATCAAGGTGGTTCTGAAGCCCTGAGTTCAACGGCTTTCAACTGCTTGTTTGGGCGTGCCCCCGGCTGGCGCCGGGGTCGGGCTTCGGCTCCGTAGAGCAGCAAACGACGCTGCTCAACGGAGTCGAGACCCGGCGGAAACAGCCCCCCCGGGTCTCGCCCGTCGGGCCGAAATGCCCTCTATTAGTCCGCCGCGGTCAAGTATATGGAGGGCTGGGCCCCAACACCCGGGGGTAGCCCAAAACCCCGGCGACCCTGCTGCGC
>JBEVLE010000028.1:0-6448 GCA_040509335.1 Longimicrobiaceae bacterium
CCCCCGCAAGGGGGGAGGGGGAGAACGACCACTGCGAAACCCGCGTGAGGGATTTCGGCCCGGAGGGGCGAGACCCGGCGGGTCTGTTTCCGCCGGGGCTCGACTCCGTTACGCACGGTTGTTTCGTGCGTTACGGAGCCGAAGCCCGACCCCGGCGCCAGCCGGGGGCACGCCCAGATCCTGCCGTTCAAAGCCGTTCAAACACCCGGACCCACATGACCTCCACACGTCCGGAACGAAACCCCGCCTGGACACGCCCGGGCTGGCCGCTCCTCCTCCTGCTGGCCAGCATCGCCCTGACGGCGGTCGCCGCCTGGAACGCCCAGCGCACCGCCCGCTCGCACCGCGCGGTGGTGGAGAGCGCGCTGCGCGAGTACGCCGGCTTCGCGGCGTGGAGCTACCGGGAGCACCTGCAGGTGTGGCTGGACGGCGCGGCCCGCGACGCCCTGGGCGCGGTGAACCACGAGGACGAGATGCACACCTCGCCCCGGGTGCCTCACGCGCGCGACCTGGCGCACTACCTGACCTGGGACGCGGAGTGCGGCTGCCACCAGGCGGACTCGGGCGTGAACCCGGGGATCTTCTTCGGCTTCACGCTGGGGAGCGACACGCTGGGCGTGGGGGTGAACACCTTCCGCGACCCGGCGCGCGGCTGGGAGGTGGACCGCCCGGCGCCGCCGGACCAGCGAGCGGGCGGCATCGCGGCGTACACGGCGGCGGAGCGCGCCTGGGTGGTGGACACGCTGACGGCGCGGGTGAGGTCGGGGCTGCGCGACGACCGCGGCTACGCCTTCCTGGTGGGCGGCTTCGGGGGGCGGCCGCGCTTCCTGGCGTACACGCTGATGCCCACCGCCTGGGGCGACACGCTGGTGTACGGGGCGGAGTACACGCGCGAGGAGATCGGGCGCGGGCTGGCGTGGGTGCTGGACGGGCAGGGGCTTCTCCCGGCGTCGTTCACCCGGCGCCGCGCCAACCGCGAGGTGGTCGCCGTGCAGGTGTCCACCGCGGGGGGAGACGTGCTCTTCGACTCGTCGCCGGGGCTGGCGTGGAGCCTGGACGCGCGCCAGCGGCTCCCGGCGAACATGGGCGGCGTGGCGATCCGGGCGCAGGTGCTCCCGGAGCGGGCGGGGGAGGTGGTCATCGGCGGGGTGCCGGCGTCGCGCCTCCCCTTCCTCACCGGGCTGCTGGTGCTGGCGGCGGCGCTGTCGCTGGTGGCCATGGCGCAGCTCCGCCGCGAGCGCGGATTCCTGCGCAGCCGGGCGGACTTCGTCGCCAGCGTGTCGCACGAGCTGCGCACCCCGCTGGCGCAGATCCGCCTGTTCCTGGAAACGCTGCGGCTGGGGCGCTTCACCACCGAGGAGCAGCGGGCGTGGTCGCTGGACTGCATCGACCGCGAGACGCGCCGCCTGGCCTACCTGGTGGAGAACGTGCTGCTCTTTTCGCGGCCTGGCCGCGGGGCGCCGCCGGAGCGGGCGGAGCTGGCCGCCGAGGTGGAGCGGGTGGTGGAGGAGTTCCGCCCGCTCGCCGCCTCGCGCCGCGCCACGCTGGAGGTGGCGGTGGCGGCGGACGGCGCGCCCCCCGTGCGGCTGCGGCGCGACGCCTTCCGGCAGGTGCTGCTGAACCTGCTGGACAACGCCGTCAAGTACGGCCCCCCGGGGCAGACGGTGCGGGTGCGGGTGGAGCGCGCCCCCTCCGGCGCGGCCCGGGTGGTGGTCGAGGACCAGGGACCCGGGGTGCCGCCGGGGGAGCGCGAGGCGGTGTGGCGCCCCTTCCACCGCGGCTCGGGGCCGGCGGCGCGCTCGGTGGGGGGGAGCGGGATCGGGCTGACGGTGGCGCGCGGCATCGTGGAGGAGCACGGCGGGCGGGTGCGGGTGGAGGACGCGCCGGGGGGCGGGGCCGCCTTCGTGGTGGAGCTCCCCGCCGCGCCCGCGGGGGACCCGGGCGCGGTCCCGCCCGCGCTGGCGGGGGCGGGACGATGACCGCCTCGCGCGTGCTGATCGTGGAGGACAACCTGGACCTGGCCGCGGGGCTGGAGTACAACCTGCGGCTGGAGGGCTACGACGTGCGCCTCGCGGAGGACGGCGCGGCGGGGCTGGCGGCGGCGCGCGCCTGGGAGCCGGACCTGGTGATCCTGGACCTGATGCTCCCCGGCATGGACGGCTACGAGGTGCTGCGCTCGCTGCGCGCCGAGGAGCGCGCCATGCCGGTGATGATCCTGAGCGCCCGCGCCGAGGAGGCGGACAAGGTGCGCGGCTTCCGCCTGGACGCCGACCAGTACGTGACCAAGCCGTTCGGGCTCCTGGAGGTTCTGGAGCGCGTCCGCTCGCTCCTGCGCCGCTCCGCGCGCCGGCCGGGCTCGTCCGCCGCGGAGGAGGAGGTGATCCGCTTCGGCGAGGTGGAGGTGCGCCCCGCCACGCGCGTGGTCACCCGCGGCGGCGCGCCCGTGTCGCTTACGCCCAAGGCGTACGAGCTGCTCCTGGCGCTGGTGCGCCGCAACGGGGCCGTGGCCCGGCGGCTGGAGCTGCTGCGCGAGGTGTGGGGGCACCGGGGGCTGGTGCTCACCCGCACCGTGGATTCGCACGTGGCGGAATTGCGCCGCAAGCTGGAGGCGGATCCCCGGGAGCCGCGCCACATCGTCACCGTGTGGAAGGTGGGGTACCGGTTCGAGCCCTGACGTTTTACGGCTATTCCCCCGTTTTTCGGCTGAGGCATAACAGGCGGGTACATGGCAGACCAGCCCCGCGCCTGAGAGGTGCGGGGCTGGTGCGTCCGAAGACCTTCGCCGAGTAGATGCGCCTACAGCCGATGCGTGTCAGGGCGTTGCTAGTAGCACACGCAAATCTTACCGCCCGTGGACGGGTCTATCGTGCAGAGCCCAGCTCCCTGATTCGTCCTCTGGCAGTATTCCCAGCACTCTTCGGGGATGCAGTACGAGGCAGCGGCGGTGGCCGGCCCGGCGAGAGCCTGGGCAACTCCGAAGCTCATGGAACCCACGAACGCGATGCCGAGGAATCCCCGGCGCAGGTAGGAAAGCGACCGGCTCATGACGTCCTCCAATGAAGCAGTGAGCCCGCGAGCGGTGCGGGCACGAGGGGGAAAAAGCACGTTAAGCGCCACTCTGCCGCACGGCAACGGTCCCGTTCCCGCTATCCCTCCGAAGGCTTCCCAGGCGAGCCCCGCCGCTTCCGGGTGGGCTCCCGGTCCGGCACTCCACCCGGCGGAAAGGAGCACGGAGGATGCGCGCTACGGCGTCCTCAAACGTCGTTTTCAGCTTCAACGTCTCAGACGGGGCGCCGGGCTGCTTTCGCTCCCGCGGGGGCTTCTCTGCGCTCTCTGGCATCATCTGGCGCTAGTTGGGGGGAAGGGGGTGACCCTGTAATGTGCAGCGCCCGGTCCCGAAGGGCAGCTCGAACACGAGCTCGGGAGTCAGCTTCTCCATACGTCCGAGCTCCCGGAGGCAGGGTTCTGTCAGCTTCCCGTCAATTCGCCGTAAATTGACAGAAGAGCAACCGGGCTGATCCCGGCCGCCGCCCGCAGCCCTCCCCGCCCCCGCGGTTCCGCACAATTCCCGCACAACAGCGGCACACTTCCGCCACCCCTGGCGATCTCCCGGGCGGCATCTTGGGTCCGTGTCCGGTCCGCACCCCGCGGCCGGCGCCCCACCCGCCCGGAGGTGCCTCATGCCCGTCCCCCTTCTTCGCGCCGCCCGCCGCGCCGCGCTCGCCGCGCTGCTCCTGGCCGCGGCGCTCCCCTCCACACTTCCCGCGCAGGCGGCGCCGGCCCGCGAGCGCATGCTGGTGTCCGGCGAGTGGCTGGCGCGGCACCTCCGCGATCCCGGGCTGGTCCTGCTGCACGTGGGCGAGCGGGCGGAGTACGACCGGGAGCACATCCCGGGCGCGCGCTTCGTCACGCTCGGCGACGTGTCCACCCCGCACCCCCAGGGCGACGACGGGCTCCACCTGCAGATGCTCCCTGCGGCGGAGCTGCGGGAGCGGCTGGCGGCGCTGGGCGTGTCGGACGGGTCGCGCGTGGTGCTGTACTACGGCGGCGACTGGGTGAGCCCCACCACGCGCGTCTTCTTCGCGCTCGACCACGCCGGCCTCGGCGCGCAGACGTCCGTCCTGGACGGCGGGATGCAGGCGTGGAAGCGCGAGGGCCGCCCCGTCACCGCGGAGGTGCCGCGCTCCGCCGCGGGCCGCCTCGCCGCGCGTCCGGCGCGCGACCTGGTGGTGGACGCCGAGTGGGTGCGCACCCACCGCGGCCGCCCCGGCGTGGTGCTGGTGGACGGCCGCGCCGCCGCGTTCTACGACGGCGTCCAGGCCGGCGGCGGCCGCTCCGGGCACATCCCCGGCGCGCGCAGCATCCCCTTCACCGAGATCACCGACGAGCGGCTCGCGGTCCGCAGCCCCGCCGAGCTGGACGCGCTCTTCCGGCGCGCCGGCGCGAAGCCGGGCGACACGGTGGTGGGCTACTGCCACATCGGCCAGCAGGCGACGGCGGTGCTCTTCGCCGCGCGGACGCTGGGCTACGACGTGCGCCTGTACGACGGCTCCTTCGAGGACTGGGACCGCCGCGCCGACCTGCCCGTGGAGAACCCGGCGGCCGCGCGCCGCGGGGGTCAGCCGTGAGCGCCGCGGCGCCCGGCGTCCCCGCGCGGCGGCCGTACGCCGATCCCCACCTCGCGGGCGTCGGCGTGGGGCTCGTGCTCCTGCTGGCCTTCGTGGCGACGGGGCGCGGGCTGGGCGCTTCCGGGGCGTTCGCCGCGGTGGCGGCCTCCGGCGCGGCCGCCGCGGCGCCGGGCGCCGTGGCCGGCAACCCCGCCGTGGCGGACTACCTCGCCCCCGGCGGCCTCCTGCGCGACTGGCTGGTGGTGGAGGTGGCCGGCGTGTTCCTGGGCGGCTTCCTGTCGGCTGCGGCGGCCGGGCGGCTGCGGCTGGCGGTGGAGCGGGGGCCGCGCATGGGCGTGGCCTCGCGGCTGGCGCTGGGGTTCGGCGGGGGCGTGGTGATGGCGCTGGGGGCGCGATGGGCGCGCGGGTGCACCAGCGGGCTGGGGCTCACCGGCGCCTCGCTGCTCGCGGCGGGGAGCTGGCTCTTCCTGCTGGCCGCCTTCGCGGCGGCGTACGCGGCGACGCCGCTCCTGCGGAGGGCGTGGACGTGAGCGCCCCCTGGAACCCGGGGGAGACCGGCGCGCTCGCCGCCGCGCTGCTGCTGGGCGTGGCGTTCGGGTGGCTCCTGGAGCGCGGCGGGATGGGGAGCGCCCGCAAGCTCGCCGGGCAGTTCCAGCTCACGGACCTGTCCGTCCTCCGGCTGATGTTCAGCGCCGTCCTCACCGCAATGCTGGGGAGCTACTGGCTGGCGCGGCTCGGCGCGCTCGACCTGGCGCGGGTGAGCGTCCCCCCCACCTGGTGGCTCCCCCAGGCGGTGGGCGGAATCGTCTTCGGGGCGGGCTTCGCCGCGGCCGGGCTCTGCCCCGGGACCTCGTGCGTCGCCGCGGCCACCGGGCGGGTGGACGGCATGGCCGTGGCCGCGGGGATGCTCGCCGGGAGCGTGCTCTTCGCCGCCGTGTTCCCCCGGGTGGAGGAGATGTACGAGTCCACGCCCGCCGGCGCCGCGACCCTCCCCGACGTGCTCGGCCTCCCCTACGGGGCGGCGGTGCTGGCCGTGGCCGTGCTGGCGCTGGCGGCGTTCGGGGCCGCCGGGTGGGTGGAGGCCCGCGCCGCGCGCGGCGGAGGCGCCCGGTGATCCCCCTCCCGCGGCGGGCCGGCCCGCGCGCGTGGCTCGCGGCGGCGGCGCTCCTCCTGGCCGCCGGGGCGCTCCTGGCGGGCGAGCCGTACCGGGGGAGCCGCGCCCGCGTGGACGTGGCCGAGCTGGCGCGCGCCGTGGAGCGCGAGGAGGACCACGTGGACGCGCTGGAGCTGGCCCGCTGGATCCGCCGCGGCGAGCCCGGGCTGCGGGTGGTCGACGTCCGCCCCCCGGCCGAGTTCGCCGCGTACCACCTCCCCGGCGCCGAGAGCGTGCCGCTGGGCGGCCTGCAGCGCGCCGGCTTCCGCCCGGACGAGACGGTGGTGCTGTACTCCGAGGGCGGCGCCCACGCCGCGCAGGCGTGGGTGCTCCTGCGGGCGATGGGGATCCGGCGCGTCTTCTTCCTGCGCGGCGGGCTGCACGAGTGGCTGGACGAGGTGATGGAGCCCCGCGTCGCCGAGGACGCGTCCCCCGCCCGCCGCGCCGCCTTCCGCGAGACCGCGGAGCTGAGCCGCTACTTCGGCGGCACCCCCCGCGTCGTCCCGCCCGGCGAAGCGGACACGTCCCGGGACGCCGCCGCCCCCGGCCATTCCGCCGACGGCGGCCCCCCCGCCTCCGACGCCGTCCGCCGCCTCCGGCGCAGCGGCTGCTGACGCGGCCCCCACCCGGCTCGCTCGAGGCTCGCCACCCTCCCCCTCTCCCGCTT
>JBEVLE010000029.1:0-10587 GCA_040509335.1 Longimicrobiaceae bacterium
CCGCTCGCCTGGCGAGCGGGCCGTTCCCGTTCCGGGATCCGCGCCGGGGTGCCGGCGCGCGGGGCGGAGCGGGATTTGCTTCCCCGCCGCTCCCCTGCCCCGGTGGGCGCGGCACACCCCGGACGACGACGACATGCGCAGACTGGTCCTGTTCGACATCGACGGCACCCTGCTTTCCGCCGGCGGATCGGGGAAGCGCGCCTTCCGCGACGCCCTGGTGGAGGTGTTCGGCACCCCCGGGCCCATCGACGGCTACTCCTTCGCCGGGCGCACGGACCCGCAGATCGCGCGGGACCTGCTCGCCGCGGACGGCGTGGAGGCGGAGCGGATCGACGCGGGGATGGCGGCGCTCTGGGAGGCGTACCTGCGCCGCTTCGAGCGGGAGATCGCCGCGGCGGAGGTGCGGGTGCTCCCCGGCGTGCGCGCGCTGGTGGACCGGGTGGAGGCCGCCGGCAATGGCGTGGTGCTGGGGCTGCTCACCGGCAACGTGCGGGAGGGCGCCCGCCTCAAGCTGGAGCGCGCCGGCCTCGGCTTCCGCCGCTTCCGCGTGGGCGCCTACGGCTCCGACCACGCCGACCGCCCCGAGCTGCCCGCGGTCGCGGTGGCCCGCGCCGAGGCGCTGACCGGGCACGTGTACCGCGGCAAGGAGATCGTCATCGTGGGCGACACCCCGTTCGACATCGCCTGCGGCGAGCACCTGGGCGTCCGCACCATCGCCGTCGCCACCGGCGGCCACGCCCAGGACGAGCTCGCCGCCTGCGCCCCCGACCACCTGTTCGCCGACCTGGCCGACACCGAGCGCGTCTGGGAAGCGATCGCGGGGGAATGAGCGAGCCAGTCGCGGCGCAGGACGGGCTCGGCCCCGGCGGTGTCGTCGGGCGCTCAGGAGGGACGCGCAGGATCCGGCGGGTCGACGAGCCCGCGGGCACGGCGAAGCACGTCGGGTGCCGAGGCTGCGTGCACGAGTGCGTCCCAGTCGTCGGGCGGATTTCCACCGTCCAGCATCCGGCGGAACACCGCGTACGCGTCCGTGCTGCTCCCGTACGTGCGCAGCGACTCGCTGTCGTTGACCCACGCGAAAACCAGCAGCCGTACGTCCTTGCGGTACCGGAAGAACAGCCGGAAGCGGCCGTTCCCGAACTTGGCGCGAAGCCAGTGCTTCAATCCCCCGCCGAGGGTCCCGCCGTGGCGGTACTTGGGGCGGGACGGATCCTCCGGCACCTCGTGGAGCACCAGGTGCCGGATCGCCGCGGCGAGCTTGGTGTTCGGTCCCTCGGTGCCACCCGGGACCTGCTTCGCACGCTCGCGCTCGGCCGCGGCCACCAGCCGCTCCATCTGGTCGAGCAGAAGCGGGTGGAAGAGAAGGGTCCAACCATCCACCCTGAACACGAGATCCGCCCCGCCACCTCCGGGCGACGGGGAGGATCCACTTCCGCGGCCCCCACGCCGTTTAGATGGCAACTGGCCCTTCGATCGGCCGGTCGAGATCGACCTCCACCCCGTCCGTCACGGCCAGGAGCCGCCGGTACAGGTCCTCCGGCATCCCCTTCAGGCGCTCGGGATGCTCGGCGACGTCCCGCTCCAGCAGCTCGAGGAACGGGGCGAGTGCGGGATCTTCCCCGCTCTTGGCTTCCGCCCGCCGCACGACGGCCTCGTCCCCCTGGATTTCCCATTCGATCGAGTCTTCACCGGGGCGAAGACCGAGCGCCTTCCTCACCCCGTTGGGAAGGGTGGTCTGCGACCGGTCCGTGACCTTGCTGCGGATCATCCTCACCTCGTGCAGGTTTCAGGTTGCTGTTGCCTCGGCCGAACCATAATGCATTTGCATTACGACCGTCAAGATCCTCCGCTCGTGCCTGGCCGGACCGATTCTTGAATCCGCCGCACTCCGCCCGAGCTCCACGACAGACCGCCAGAAACCCAGCGCTCAAGCACTCCGTGAGGGAGATCCGCGCCACTACCTGGACCGAGCTGAACGAGCACCTGTACGCGGGCTCGTTCCGGGAGGAGATCGGCCGCGACCGCTCGCCCTACGTGTTCCGCGGCGTCACGGACGCCCGCAGCACCCTCACCACCACGCTCTTCCGCCTGGGCGGCGACTACGCGCAGATGGAGCACCACCTCCTGCGCAACTTCCGCAAGTACGCCCGCCGCACCGCGGTGGAGCACGACTCCTCCTGGAACTGGCTGGCCGTCGCGCAGCACCACGGCCTCCCCACGCGGCTGCTGGACTGGACCTTCTCGCCGCTGGTCGCCATGCACTTCGCCACCCAGGACCAGACCCGCTTCGGGGTGGACGGCGCCATCTGGGCCATCGACTTCGTGCGCGCGCACACGCTGCTCCCCGACGCGCTGCGCGAGCTGCTGGAGGAGGAGGGGAGCCAGGTGTTCACGGTGGAGATGCTGGAGTGCGCCGCGGCCTCGCTGGAGGAGTTCGGCGAGCTGGCCCCGGACGACTTCCTGCTCTTCTTCGAGCCGCCCTCGCTGGACGACCGCATCGTCAACCAGTTCGCGCTCTTTTCGGTGATGTCGCGCCCCACCGGCTCGCTGGACGCCTGGCTGGCCGAGCACCCGGAGCTGTGCCGCAGGGTGGTGATCCCCGCCGGGCTCAAGCGCGAGGTGCGCGACAAGCTGGACCAGGCCAACGTCACCGAGCGCGTGCTCTTTCCCGGGCTGGACGGGCTGGCCCGCTGGCTCAAGCGCTACTACACGCCGCGCGACTGCTATCCCGCCACGGTAGCCGACGAGGAGCGCCGCACGCCGGAGGCCGAGGCGATGTCCGGCGGCGAGCCGGAGCCCTGAAGGCGGCCGATTGTGGGCCGCGCCCGGGGCCCGTACGTTCCTTCCCGGCAGTCACCCCGCTCCCCCAGACCCGGCACCCATGACCCGGACTCCGCCCGAGGACGACGCCGGCCGCGCGGCGCGGCTGCACGCCACGCTCCGCCGCTTTCCCCCCTCCGTCTTCCAGTTCGACGCGCGCATGCGCGAGGGGTGGCTCTCGGACCGCTACTTCCTGCGCACCGTCAACACGCTGGCGCACGCCGGGTGCGACCCGCGCGTCACCGTGCAGGTGTTCGCCAAGGAGACGGGGATCGCGGCCGGGCTGTACGAGGCCGTGCGCCTCCTCCAGACGCAGGTGGCGGAGGGATACGCGCACACCGACCTGCAGGTGGACACGCTGCTGGAGGGCGACCGGGTGGAGCCCTGGGAGCCGGTGATGCACGTCCGCGGGCCGTACCGCGCCTTCGGGCACCTGGAAACGCCGCTGCTGGGGGTGCTGGCGCGCCGCTCGCTGGTGGCCACCAACGTGCGCGCCGCCATCGACGCCGCGGGGGGGAAGCCGGTGATCTTCATGGCGCCGCGCCACGACGACTGGCGCGTGCAGACGCCGGACGGCTACGCGGCGCAGGTGGGCGGCGCGCGGAGCGTGTCCAGCGACGCGGGCGGGGCGTGGTGGGGGACGCGGGGGATCGGGACCATGCCGCACGCCATGATCGCGGCCTTCGGGGGCGACGTGGTGAAGGCCACGCTGGCCTTCGCGCGCTACGTGCGCGACTGCGAGCCGGACGTGAGCATCGCCAGCCTGGTGGACTACCGCAACGACTCGGTGGCGGACGCGGTGCGGGTCGCCCGCGCCATGCGCGACGCGTTCGGCGACGGGGTGCTCTCGTCGGTGCGGGTGGACACCAGCGAGCGCCTGATCGACCGGTCGCTCATCGGCGACCCGGAGCTGTGGGGGCGCGAGCGGCTCACCGGCGTCAACGCCTGGCTCGTGCAAAAGATGCGCGCGGCGCTGGACGCGGAGGGCTTCGAGTACGTGGGGATCGTGGTGAGCGGCGGCTTCACCCCGGCGCGCATCCGCGACTTCGAGGAGGCCGGCGTCCCGGTGGCGGCGTACGGGGTGGGAAGCAGCCTGCTGGGCCACAACCCCGGCACCGGCGGGCTCCTCACCGGCTTCGACTTCACGGCGGACGTGGTGGAGGTGGACGGCGCCCCGGAGGCAAAGACCGGGCGCGGCTTCCGCCCCAACCCGCGCCTGGTGCGCCTGGACTGGGAGGAGATCGGCGGATGAGCGCGAGAATCGGCTGGGTGGTGGACGTGCAGAACGACTTCATGCTCCCGGAGGGGCGCCTCTACGTCCACGACCTGTTCGACGCGTCGGACGCGGGAGCCGCGCGGGCGCGGGAGCGCATCGAGCAGGCGGTGGCGTGGATGCGCGCGCACTGCGACGTGCTGGTGTTCACCGGCGACTGGCACGCCGCGGACGACGCGGAGATCGACGCCGTCGCCCCGGACGCGGCGCGGGGCACCTACCCGCCGCACTGCATGGGCCTGTCGGACGACCCGGAGGAGCGCCGCGGCGCCGCCATCCTGGACTCCATCGCCCCGGAGGACCCGGTGGTGCTCCCCCGCGGCGCCACGCCCGAGCAGGCGCGCGAGGTCGCGCGGACCGCCGTGCGCGGGCGGCGCCCGGTGTTCGTCCACAAGGAGCGCTTCAGTGTGTTCGAGGGGAACCCCGGCGCGGAGGCGCTGCTGGACGAGCTGCGCGCGCTCCTCGGCGAGCCGCTGGAGATCGTGGTTGCCGGTGTCGCGCGCGACGTGTGCGTGACGCAGGCAGTAGATGGGATGCGGGAGCGCGGCTACCGCACGGTCGCGGTGCGCGACGCCACCTGGGGCCTGGGGCTGGAGGCCGAGGCCGCCACGCTGGAGCGCTGGGCGCGCGGCGGCCGGGTCGTGACGCTGGAGGAGCTGGCGCAGGAGACGGACTGAAAGGTCCTTCCTCTTCACCCCCTCGGGCGGGAGAACGGCGGGCCCGCGAACCGTCCGGAGAACAGAGGCCGAACGGGGCATCCCGGTTGCTGCATCGGACCCGGGCCGGCGGTGCGACATGCCGTCTCCAGCGGTACATACACACTTCCTCGTCCATTTCCCGTTCTCGCGAGGACCTATGAACCAGGCCGAGTGGGTTTCTTTAATCAGCTACCAGCTTGACCGGCTCACGGCGAGGAACGGCCATCACGACTTCGAGCGACTCGCCCTCGCATATGCGCAGGTGGCGATCACCCCGTGTCTGCTTCCGGCGACCGGGCCGGTCTCGTCGGGTGGAGACCAGGGTCGGGACTTTGAAACGTTCAAGACGTACGTCGTCAAGCCCTCCGGCGGAGTGCCCGGACGAGTTGCTCACGCGGGGGAGATGGTCTCATTCGCGTGCTCGATCCAGCGCAGCGGGCTTCCCGCGAAGATCCGGAGCGACATCCGCAAGATCATGGATCCCGATCCCGGGCATGCGGGGCCCAGCCCGGGAACGGTGTACTTCTTTGCCGCGGCTCCCGTCCCTGTCCGGTCCCGTCATGGCCTTCAGGCGTGGGCGAGGGACGAATACCGGATCGATCTGCAGATCATCGACGGGGAAGCGCTCGCCTCACAGCTCGCGGCCCCGCAGCTTCGCTGGATCGCTCAAACGTACTTTCACCTCCCGGAGGAACTCCCCGATCCTGCGGCTTCCATCTCCAGCCCGGGTGCCGGGGCTTCCGCCCGTGAGCAGACCCGCGCCAGGCCCCGTCTGGAATGTGCCCACCAGCACATCCTCCAGAAGGGGTTTACCGGTCGGACCCGGGAACGCGGGGAGCTGACGCAGTGGTGGACCGACGGCGTGAATCCGGTACGGGTGATCGTCGCAATGGGAGGAATGGGCAAATCCTCGCTCGCGTGGGTATGGATGCACGAGGATCTCCTGGGGATGCCCGTGGTGGGCGGAGCCATGCCTTCCGCCGGCGCGGAGGCCATATGCAGAGTGCCGGAGGATGCACGGCCGGACGGCATCCTGTGGTGGTCGTTTTATGCACCCGAGATGGAAGGTCCCGACAGCTTCCCGAAATGGGTCGATCGGGCGCTTGCCCACACGAACCCGGGTCTTGCTCCGCCGGACGAGAAGGAACCCCTCAGGAATCGAGTCGAGCGTCTCCTCGCGGCACTTGAACGTGGGCGGTTTCTCCTCGTGCTGGACGGGTTCGAGCGGGCGCAGCGCCTGTACAACCCAGTCGCAGCGGCGTACAAGGGCGACGGCACGGACGGGGAGGTTCCCAGACCGTTGCGAGGCTGCACCAACTCGCTGGCTGGCGAGTTCCTCACATCCGCCACGACCCTGCGGCAAACTCGGCTCCTGCTCACCAGCCGGTGCCATCCGTGCGAACTCGACGACGTGGCCGGAGCGGACAGGTTTGACCTGGCCATTCTCGATCCGGCAGACTCCGTCCGGCTGTTCCGGACTTCGGGAGTAGACGGGAGTGAGACCGAGATCCGCGCGGCGTGCGGCATGGCCGGACATCACCCGCTCGCGCTGCGGCTCCTGATCGGGCGGGTGAACGCGCCCGGACCTCACCGCGGCCGCATTCAGGCGGTCCAGGGGTACGCAGTGGCCCTGGACGAGCATCTCGAGGCACGCCGCCACCACATCTTCGAGATCGCATACGAAGGACTGAGCGACCTCGAACGAGATCTGTTGAGCCGCACGGCCGTTTTTACCCAGCCGATCCCGTACACGGCCCTCGAAGCGATCAGTCCGTGCGGCGCCGCGGAGGACTTGTCCCACGGAGTCGACGCTCTGGAGCAGCGCGGGTTCCTGTCGTACGACCGGGGGCTATGCCTGTACGACATGCATCCGCTCGTCCGGGAGTACGCCTACGCGCACCTGAGCGAAGACGTGCGCCGGGCGAGCTCTGCCCGTGCATACGGCTATGGCATGAAGCGGCTGCTGAACCAGAAGGCGGACCTCGGCACCCTCGGCGTTGCGATCGAGGTGTACCGCAACGCGATCCATGCCGATCTCCTCCGGGAAGCACGCGACATCTACCTGCACCGGCTCTATCCCGTCGTGCACTTCCTGCTCGGACTGTACCAGGAGGAGATCGGGCTGGTGACGGACCTGGTGGAAGCGGCTCGGCGCAATCCGGGTCTACTGAGCGACGCAGCCCTGGGATACGTGCTCACGCGGTTGAGCACCGCCCACAACCTCACCGGCCAGCCGCGCGAGGGTCTG
The DNA here is from genome assembly GCA_040509335.1 of Longimicrobiaceae bacterium. GTDB lineage: Bacteria > Gemmatimonadota > Gemmatimonadetes > Longimicrobiales > Longimicrobiaceae > JAFAYN01. The sequence goes on from JBEVLE010000029.1 coordinate 7,040, forward strand.
AGGTGCGCGCTGGAAGCCGACGAGCTCCTCGGCAGCAGTGACGAAGGGCGTGACTATGGTCCGAACCGGCAGGTGTACATCGCCTCCTGCGAGGCCCGTGTCGGAGACCTCGAACCCGCCACGCGCAGGCTGGAGGAAAGCGCGGAGGCGTTCCGGCGCAGGGACGACTCGTTCCGCGAGGCGATCGCGTACACCACGCTGAGCTGGGTGCTCGCCTACCAGGGGCGGTTCGGCGAGTCCGAAGCACGGCTCGACCGCGCGGCGTCGATCTTCGCCTCCCGGAGCGAGGCGCACTGGCGATGCCTGGTGGAGCTGAACCGCGTCCGTCTGGCGCTCGCGATGAACGACCCCGACCGCGCGCTCGGGAGCGCACGCCGCGTCCGCGAGCTGTCTAGGCAGTCCGGGTTCGAGGGCGACCACATGCGCGCGGATTGGGCACTCGGCACCGCGCTGGTTCGCCGGGCTGTTTCCCGGGGCCGCGGCATGGATGCCATGCTGGCGGAGGCGGATGATCACCTGCGCGCGGCGCTCGACGGCTGCAGGCATGAAGGGTTCATCGATCTCATCCCCGACGTCCACCTTGCCCGGGCCGAATGGCATCTGGCCCGGGGTGACTTCGAGGCGGCACAGCGGTCGGCAAGCGACGCACGCAGCCTCGCCGAGGGTGCAGGGTACCGACTGAAGCAGGCAGAGGCGCACAACCTGATCGCGCGATTGGAAGAGCAGGCCGGACGAGCGGCCGAGGCTCGCGCGCATGCCGAGATCGCCTACGGTCTCGCACTCTGTGGCGGCGAACCCTTCTGCCACATGGCCGTGGTTTCTGAATCGAGGGAGCGCCTCTCGCGACTTCCATGCGCCGGGACGGCGCAGCGCACGGTTCGCTGAAGTAGCTGGCGAGGCATCGCCACGCCCGAGCTCCCCCCATCTTCGCGCGGTACCCAGTCGGCTCCAAACCGTCCGCGCTCCGCTTCAGGCGCGTGGGGGTGAAGCGGACATGCTCGCGTTGAACTGCCGGGACTGGCCGCGCGGAATGCTGAGCGACTGCCAGGCGTCCGCCTGGAGGTGCTTGGCGAGAAAGACGATCTGCCCCACGTGGTAGGCCGCGTGCGTGAGCTGGCGGTTGATCGCCTGCACCAGCGAGTGCGGCTCCCCGCGGATGTGGATGGTGCGGTCCAGGTCGGCCGGCGTGAGCGCATCCAGCGAGCCGAAGGCGCAGCTCCAGGCCGCTTCCCACCTCCCCATCAGGCTCTCGCGCGTGTCGGCGGGCGTGATCTCGAACTCCGCGTCGCGGTCTCGGTCCGGCTTTTCCCCGTCCGTGGTGAGCAGGTCGGTCCAGCGCGACAGCAGGTTGCCGGCCATGTGCTTGACCACGAGGGCGAGGCTGTTGGACTCCGCGTCGAGCACGGCAAAGAACTGCGCCTCGGCGACCCGGCCTAGGGCTTTGTCCGCCATGGCCTTGTACTTCCGGAACGACTCGGCGGAGTCCCGCAGGTACTCCGTCCGCACCAGATCCTCCATTCGGCACCTCCCAGAGACAGGAATCTGCGCGCCCGGCAACGGCTCCGGCGCGGCGAGAAGCGCGGGCCGGCTTCCGGGATCGTCCGCCCTTACTGCGACCAGGGAGGAACGACTCCGTTGGACCGCGCGTAGGCGATCGACTGTCCCAGGTGCTCGTTCATGTGCGCGAGCAGCTGGAAGAGCACCGCCCACTTGGGCACGTCGCGATCGTACAGCTTTGTCGGCCTGGCGAGGTCCGCGTCCGAGAGCCGCGACACCGACGTGCGCACGTGCTCCCTCGACCTCCTCAGCAGCTCCACGATCTCGGCCTTGCCGGCCGTGGCCTCCATCCGCTCCAGGTCCGTCCCGGGAGGCGGCGCGATCCCGAGCCCCGTCTGCGGATACAGGTAGTTGTAGTGGGCGACGTGCGCGTACACGTGGGCCACCGTCATGACGCCCTCGCCCGGGTGCCAGGCGTAGGCGGAGTCCGGCATCGCCTGGGCGAGCGCGATGAACTTGGAGCTCGAGGCGTCGAACTGCATCAGGAACTCGTCGCGGAACCCGGCCGGCGTCTGCTGCGCCGCCAGGTGGGACGCCTGCGTCAGCAGGACGAGCACGACGAGCCGGAGGACGTTGGATCGCAGCATGCGCATGAGCGGGATGGAGGACGGATGCGGGAGCGTCGCCGCTCCGGAGTCGCCACCGGACGTCCCAAGCTCGGCCGCGGCGGCGGGGAGCGCAAGTGTCGGCTGCGCGCGGAACGGGGCTGCGCGAGCCGCGAGCCGCGGGCCGCGTCTCCCGGGCATCCGCATTGCAGAGGGGAGAGGGAGAGGCCGGCGAAGGTCGGCCCATCGGGAGGACCGGGAGCTTCAGGTCCGACAGCGCGGACTCAACCCTGCGAGAGAGCTACCATGCGACAGAACGAAGACCTTCCGCCGGGCCACCTCTGGACCGCGCCGAATGGAACCGAGTACCACGTGGCCGTGGTCAAGGTCGCGGAGGAACACGGCACGCACGGAGTCGTTCCCGGCAGGTGGGACGTGCTGTACTACAGGGACGGAGCCGTCGAGCTGGCGGAAACGCTTCCCGGGCACAGCGTGGGGGCGGACCTGAGCCATGGGACGGACCTGACCGACGAGCAGCTCCTGAAGATCTACGAAGCGGCCCGGTCGGCCTGAGCCGGACGCTCCCGCTTCTCGGCCGGGTCACCACCATCAGCAGCGCCCCCACCGGGATCTCCGGGCGGGGGCGCTTCTCACGTTCTGCCGTGCGACGGATAGCAATGAACGACTTGCTCGTATGTCACATTAGACATAAATTGGGACGATGAGTCCGTCGGACAAGCCGCTGGTCTGGCTGCATGGGGAGGTGAAGAGTCCGCCCTTTTCGGCTGCTGCACGCATCGAAGCCGGAGTGCTCCTGCGCCGTTTGCAGAAAGCGGAGTTGATCTCGCTCCCGCACTCGCGCCCGATGCCCAGCATCGGCCCACGCTGCCACGAGTTGCGCATCGTGGATGTGGATCGGACCTGGCGCATCGTTTACCGCGTGGATGCGGATACGGTGGTGATCGCGGAGGTCTTTCAGAAAAGCACTCGCCAGACGCCCCAGCATGTGATCGAGACCTGCCAGCGCAGATTGCGCCGCTACGACGACCTGGCCCAGGGAGGATAGAATGGACGAGAGCAAGCGCAAACGGCTGGAGGATGCGGGCTGGAGTGTCGGCTCCGCGCAGGACTTCCTTGGCCTCTCGGACGAGGAGGCTGCCTTCGTGGAGCTGAAGCTCGCTCTCAGTGAGAGTCTACGCGAGCGGCGGGCCGAGCAGGGGATCACCCAGACCGAGCTGGCGCACCGGATCGGATCGAGCCAGTCGCGGGTGGCGAAGATGGAGGCGGGTGACCCGTCCGTGTCTCTGGACCTGCTTGTGCGCGGGCTGCTTGCCACCGGCGCGACCCCTAGGGACATCGCGACTGCCATCGCGGCACGAGAGCGGCCCCACGCTGCCTGACGCTCCCCAGAGAGCTCATACGACCGCGCCCCCGCCGGGATCTCCC
>JBEVLE010000030.1:0-3039 GCA_040509335.1 Longimicrobiaceae bacterium
CATGCCCGGGCCGGCCTTTTCGCGTTCCGGCGCCGGCAATCGCGGCGCACGGCCGCCAGTGTAACGATGTGGGCACCGCCCCGGCGCGGAGCGCGCTTCTTGCGTCTTTGCTTGCGCCGACCTCGTGCGCGCCCACGCAAGGATACCCTCGTGACCCGGGTGCGCGGCCTGAAACAGGCAATCCGACGCCCCCGCCATGTCCGACACCGCCGCCCCCGCCGCCGGACGCTCCCGGAGGTCTTCCCTGCTGGCCGGACGCGCCGCCGTGGGCGGCGCGGTCCTCCTCGTCGGCGTGTTCATGGCCGCCTGGGCGCGCCGGGCCGACGCGGCCCAACCGCCGGGTGCCCTGTACGCAGCCTTCGTCCTCCCGCTCTACCCGCTGGCGGCGCTGCTCGCCTGGCGCGCCGCCGAAACGGCGAGGCTCGACGGCCGCGGCCGCCGGGCGTGGCGAGCCGTCGCGGTCGCCAACGCCGTCCTCGGGCTCAACAACCTGTTGTTCCTGGTCGGGCAGCACTTCGCGCCGGCGCTCCGGACTCCGTGGATCTGGCTGGCGCTCCAGGCGGTCTGGTACGTCCTGATGTTCGCGGCCCTCACCGGCCTCCCCCAGGCGGTGGAGACGGGCCTGGAGCGCGCGACGTTCTGGCTCGACGCGGCCACGGTGTTCGTCTCGGGGATCGTGATCCTGATGTTCGTGTTCTCGCGCACGCCCGGCGACAGCTCGCTGGACTCGGTGCTGTCGGCGGTCACCACGGTCGGCGTGCCCGCCCTGAACGGCGCCGTCATCTTCGCCGCGATGGCGGTCGTGCTGCGCCCCGCGCACGGCGTGTCCACGCGGGCGGTGGGGCTGCTGGCCGCGAGCGTCGCCCTGACGGTCGTCGCGGACCTCGCGTACGGGCGCGCCGCGCTCGTCGGCGCGCACCGCGGCGGCAGCTGGTACGAGCCGCTGTACATGCTGGCATCCCTGCTCGCCGTCGCCGCGCCGCAGCTGCAGCGCGAGCGTCCGGGACCGCTCGTCGGCAGGCGCCCGGCCAGCTTCGCGCACCGGTCGAGCGTGCTGCCCTACGCCGCCGTCACGGTCGTCGTGCTCATCGTGGTGCGGGAGGTGGGGCGGCACGGGAACGACCTACTGGGACGCCTCGTGCTCGGCGCGGCGCTCCTCATGGTGCTGATCATGTCGCGCCAGCTCATCGCCCGGCGGCACGTGGAGCTCATCGCACGGCGCGAGCGCGAAAAGGACGTCCGGTTCCGGTCGCTCATCGAGCACGCCACCGACCTGACGACGATCGCCGCGCGCGACGGCACCATCCTGTACCAGACGGGCAGCACCGGCGTCGCTTTCGGCGCCCCCCCGGCCGACCTGTGCGGCCGGCTGCTCGCCGACCTCGCGCACCCGGCCGACCGCGAGCGCGTGGCGGGCGCGATCGCGGGGAGCACCGCCGCGCCGTCGCCGCTGCGGTGGCGCTCCCGGCATCCGGCGGGGGCGGAGCGCGCGCTCGAAAGCATCGTTGCGGACCTGTCGCACGTACCCGCGGTGGGCGGCGTCGTGCTGAACACGCGCGACGTCACCGAGCAGGCCGCGCTCGAGATGCAGCTCCACCAGGCGCAGAAGCTGGAAGCGGTCGGGCTGCTCGCCGGGGGCATCGCCCACGACTTCAACAACGTGCTCGCGGCGATCCGGGGCAGCACCGACCTGCTCGAGGCGACGGGGGACGATGCGGCCTCGCGCGCGCTGGAGGTGCGGGAGATCACGGCGGCGGTGGACCGGGGCGTCTCGCTCGCCCGGCAGCTCCTCGCGTTCGGGCGGCGCGACACCATCCAGGTGCGGCGGTTCGACCTGGGCGACGCCGTCCTCGCCATGCGGGGAATGCTGCAGCGGCTGGTCGCGGGCAGCCTCCGCCTGGAGGTCGCCGTCCCCGACCACGAGGTGCCCGTGCTGGGCGACCGCGGGCAGGTGGAGCAGGTCGTGCTCAACCTGGCGATCAACGCGCGCGACGCGACGCCGCCCGGCGGCCGCGTCGAGATCTCGGTCGAGGCACGCGACGTGGCGGCGGCGCAGGGGGGCGGCGGTGCGAGCCGCCACGCCGTGCTGACGGTGCGGGATTCGGGGCACGGCATGTCGGAGGAGGTCCGGTCGCGCATCTTCGAGCCCTTCTACACGACCAAGCCGCGCGGCTCCGGCTCCGGCCTCGGCCTCTCCACGGTGTTCGCGATCGTGAGCCGGATCGGCGGGACCGTGTCCGTGCAGAGCGCACCGGACGCCGGCACGACGCTGGAGGTCGTGCTGCCGCTCGCCGACGGCACGGAATCGTCCGCGCCGGATGCGGTGCCGGGCCCGGCCGCGAGCGCCCCCGCGCGCGGCGCGCAGGCACACGAGGTCATCCTCGTCGTGGACGACGAGGCCGCGATCCGGCGGACGGTGGAGCGCTACCTGTCCCGCCTGGGCTACACCGTCGTGACCGCGGGGAGCGGCGCCGACGCGCTCGAGCACATCGGCGACGCCTCGTGCCGCATCGACCTCATGCTGACCGACCTGACGATGCCGGGGATGAGCGGACGGGAGCTCGTCGCGCTCGCCCACGAGCGGCGTCCCTCGCTGCGCATCGTCACGACCTCCGGCTACAGCGAGCCGCAGCCCGGCACCCGGGTCCCCGACGGCGTCGTGTCGCAGCACGTCGACAAGCCGTTCGAGCTCCCCGCGCTCGGACGGATCATCCGCTCGACCCTCGACGCACCCCGGGCCCCCTCACCCTGAGCTCGTCGGATGCGCACCCCTCCCACGCCGGCAAAGCAGCGCCACGCGCGAATTACCAGCCATGGTAAATCCACCCCTCACAGAAGGTTGCAAACGCTCCGACCGGGAGTCGGCAGGCGGCGACCCGGGTCCCGACCGAGGTCATGCGTGAAGTCGCGTGAGGGATTTCGGCCCGAAGGGGCGAGACCCGGCGGGGCTGTTTCCGCCGGGGCTCGACTCCGTTACGCACGGTTGTTTCGTGCGTTACGGAGCCGAAGCCCGACCCCGGCGCCAGCCGGGGGCACGCC
>JBEVLE010000031.1:0-3153 GCA_040509335.1 Longimicrobiaceae bacterium
TCCCGGACGTGGCGCTGTGGAACCACTACGGGCCCACGGAGGCCACGGTCAACACCACGGTGGCGCGGGTGCGGCCGGGGGAGCCGGTGAGCATCGGGCGGCCGGTGGGCAACGCGCGCGTGTACCTGCTGGACGCCGGCGGCGCGCCCGTGCCCGTGGGCGTGCCGGGCGAATTGTACGTGGGCGGGGCGGGGGTGTCGCGCGGCTACCTGGGGCGGGCGGAGCTGACGGCGGAAAAGTTCGTCCCGGACCCGTTCTCGGGGGAGGCGGGGGCGCGGATGTACCGGAGCGGAGACCGGGTGAAGTGGCGGGCGGACGGGGAGCTGGAGTACGTGGGGCGGACCGACTTCCAGGTCAAGGTGCGCGGCTTCCGCATCGAGCTGGGGGAGATCGAGGCCGCCCTGGAGCGGCACCCCGAGGTGCGCGCGGCCGCCGTGGCCGTGCGCGAGGACGCGCCCGGCGCGCCGCGCCTGGTGGGCTACGTGGTCCCCGAGGCCGGCGCCTCGCCCGAGCCCGCGGTGCTGCGGGCGTACCTCCTGGAGCGGCTCCCGGAGTACATGGTCCCGGTCGCGGTGATGGTGCTGGAGGCGCTTCCGCTCACCCCCAACGGCAAGGTGGACCGGCGCGCCCTCCCCGCGCCCGCGGCACCGGGCTCCGCCGCGGAGGACGGCTTCGCCGCGCCGCGCACCCCGGCCGAGGAGATCCTGGCCGGCATCTGGACCGAGGTGCTCCGGCTGGAGCGGGTGGGCGCGAACGACAACTTCTTCGAGGTGGGCGGGCACTCGCTGCTCGCCACCCGTGTCGTTTCGCGCATCCGCGAGGCGTTCGGGGCCGAGGTGCCGCTGCGCACCCTGTTCGAGGCGCCCACCCTCGCCGGGCTCGCCGAGCGCGTGGAGGCGTCGCTGCGCGAGGGCGTGGGCGTGCAGGCGCCGCCCCTGCGCCGCATCCCCCGCGGCGGCCCGCTCCCCGTCTCCTTTTCGCAGCAGCGGCTCTGGTTCATCCAGCAGATGGAGCCGGAGAGCCCCGCCTACAACATGCCGTACGCGCTGCGCCTGCGCGGCCGGGTGGACGTGGACGCGCTGGAGCGCAGCTTCGACGCCCTCCGCGCGCGGCACGAGACGCTGCGCACCGTCTTCGCCTCGGTGGACGGCGAGCCCGTGCAGGTCGTGGGCGAGCCGGGGCCGCGCGAGCTCCCCGTGACCGACCTGCGCGCCTTCCCCGCGGAGGCGCGCGAGGCGGAGGTGCGGCGCCTGGTGCAGGAGGAGATGACGCGCCCCTTCGACCTGGCGGCGGGGCCGCTGATGCGGGCGCAGCTCCTCCGCCTGGACGAGGAGGAGTGGGCGCTGCTCTTCGCGCTCCACCACATCGTCAGCGACGGCTGGTCCACCGGCGTCCTGGTGCGCGAGCTGTCGGCGTGCTACGGGGCGTACACGCACGGCGTGGAGCCCGGGCTGCCGGAGCTCCCGGTGCAGTACGCGGACTTCGCGGCGTGGCAGCGCGCCTGGCTCTCGGGCGAGACGCTGGAGCTGCACCTGGACTGGTGGCGCGGGCGGCTCGCCGGCGCGCCCCCGCTGCTGGCGGTGCCCACCGACCGGCCGCGCGGCGCCGCGCAGGGCTCCGAGGGCGCGACCCGCAGGTTCGAGCTGTCGCCGGAGACCGGGGCCGCGCTCCAGGAGCTGGGCCGCCGCGAGCGGGCCACGCTCTTCATGGTGCTGCTCGCCGCCTGGCAGTCGCTCCTGGGCCGGTACTCCGGCCAGGACGACGTGCTCGTCGGCACGCCCGTCGCCGGGCGCGGCCGGGTGGAGGTGGAGGGGCTGATCGGCTTCTTCGTCAACACCCTGGTGCTCCGCGGCGACCTGTCCGGGTCGCCCACCTTCACGGCGCTGCTCCGCCGCGTCCGCGAGGCCACGCTGGGGGCCTACGCGCACCAGGACGTGCCCTTCGAGAAGCTGGTGATGGAGCTCCAGCCGGAGCGCTCCATGACGCACACCCCCTTCTACCAGGCGGTGTTCACGCTCCAGAACAACGAGGCCGCGTTCCTCCGGCTGGGCGACCTGGAGCTGGAGTCGCTGAGCTGGGAGATGGAGACCGCGCGCTTCGACCTGAGCCTGGGGATGGGGGAGCGCGACGGCCGGCTGGTGGGGTGGATGTCGTACCGCACCGAGCTGTTCGACGGCGCCACCATCGACCGGATGCTCGGCCACTTCGCCGCGCTCCTGGACGGCATCGCCGCCGACGACGCCCGCTCCATCGCCGACTTCCCGCTCCTGGCCGACGGCGAGCGCCGGCAGGTGCTGGAGGCGTGGAACGCCACCGCCCGCGCGTACGACCTGTCGCGTCCGGTCCACGAGCGCATCGCCGGGCAGGCGCAGCGCACCCCCGACGCCCCCGCCGTCGTCGCCGCCACGGAATCGCTCAGCTTCGCCGAGCTGGAGCGCCGCGCCGACGCGCTCGCCCGCCGCCTGCGCGCCCTCGGCGCCGGCCCGGACCGGCGCGTCGCCCTCCTCCTGGAGCGCGGCGCCTCGACCGTCGTCGCCGTGCTGGGCATCCTCAAGTCCGGCGCCGCCTACGTCGCGCTGGACCCCGCCTACCCCGACGAGCGCCTGCGCTTCATGCTGTCCGACGCCGGCGCCGCCGCCGTCGTGACCGCCGCCGGGCTGGCCGGCCGCCTCGGGGACTTCGCGGGCGCCGTCGTGCTGCTGGACGGCGAGGAGCAGGACCGCGTGGAGGACACGGGCGCACTTCCGCACACGCCGTCCCCCGAAAATCTCGCCTACGTCATCTACACGTCGGGCTCCACGGGCACGCCCAAGGGGGTGCTGGTGACCCACCGCGGACTGTCCAACTACCTGGCGTGGTTCGACGAGACGGTGCTCGGGGCGGAAGGCTTCGCGCTGCCGCTGGTGTCGCGGCTCAGCTTCGACGCGCACGTGCGGCAGCTGTTCCCGCCGCTGCTGCGCGGCGAGCCGGTGTGGGTGCTTCCGGAGGAGACGGTGAGCGACCCGGGGGCGCTGCTGGAAGCGATCTCCGGGCACGAGCGGGTGTCCTTCGGGGGGGTGCCGTCGCTGTGGAGCGCGATGCTGGAGCTGGTGCGCTCGGGGGAGGCGCCACGGCCAGCGGGGCTGCGGGCGGTGCTGCTGGGCGGGGAAGCGC
>JBEVLE010000032.1:0-10471 GCA_040509335.1 Longimicrobiaceae bacterium
GGAGGTGGCGGCGGCGGGGGGAGCGACCGCCGCCCGCACCGCCGCCCGGGCCCAGCCCGCCGACACGGTGCCCGGGGACACGGCCACCGTCCGCCTGGAGGGGATCACGGTGACGGCGGAAGCGGCGGCGCACGTGCTGCAGCTCAGCGGGTTCTACGAGCGCAAGCGGGCCGCGGGGGGAGGCGGGGCCTTTCTCGACGCGCAGGCCATCGCCGACCTCCGGCGGGGGCGCGTCGTCGACGTCATCACCGGCCAGCGCGGCGTCAGCGGGTTCGCCGCGGGCAGCGGCAGCATCGGCCGCCCTTCGGCGCGCGCCTACACGGCGCGGCGCTTCGGCGCGCGCTGCACCCTCCCCGTCTACCTGGACGGCATCCTCGTCCCCGGCGCCGAGCTCGACCGGCTCAAGCCGGACCACCTGGCCGGGGTGGAGGTGTACGTGGGGGCGGAAACGCCGCTGCGCTTCCAGCCCCGCCAGACCTTCGGCCAGATCTGCGGCGCGGTGGTGGTGTGGACCAAAGGCGGACAGAGGTGACGGCGGAGTGACGGACGAGACGCGGGGCGGGGAAGCCCCGCCCGCCGCCGGCGCGGCGCGGGCGGAGGACGAGCGGTGGATGCGGCTGGCGCTGGAGGAGGCGGCGGCGGCGGAGGCGCTGGGGGAGGTGCCGGTGGGGGCGGTGGTGGTGCGCGGCGGCGAGCTGGTGGCGCGCGGGCACAACCTGACGCACACCCTCCAGGACCCCAGCGCGCACGCCGAGATGGTGGCCATCCGCCGCGCGGCGGAGGCGACGGGGCACTGGCGGCTGCTGGAGTGCACGCTGTACGTGACGCTGGAGCCGTGCGCCATGTGCTCGGGGGCGATCGTGCTGGCACGTCTCCCGCGGCTGGTGTACGGCGCCGCCGATCCCAAGGCGGGGATGTCGGGATCGCTGGCGAACCTGGTGCAGCACCCGCGGCTCAACCACCGCGTGGAGCTCGTGACGGGGGTGCTGGAGCGGGAGTGCGGCGACGTGCTGCGGGCGTTCTTCCGGTCGCGTCGCCGTAAGCCCCCGGCGCAGCAGCAGACGGACTGAAGGGCAGGCGGGCGGGGCGGCGGGGGCGGGCGACTCCGGTCATTCCCGAGACGAGGAGGCGGCGATGACGATGCGCAGGTACTTCGAGCTTTCGCTGTTCGTGCCCCTGGCGGTGCCGCTGCTGATGGCGCTCCTGGGCTTCGGGTTCGGCAGCGAGCCGGGGGCGTTCGAGCCGGAGTTCAGGTCGTTCCAGTTCGGCACGGCGGTGCTGGCGCTGCCGTACCTGGGGCTGGTCGTCTACGCCCGGCGGCGGATGCGGGCGATGAGCGAGCCGGAGATCGTGAAGCTGTCGCTGGAGGCGCCGTTCCTGTTCGCGATCGTGGTCTGGCTCTGCCTGCTCCCCATCCTCGTCGGCGCCATGTTCTCCGGGAACTCCTCGATCTCGGAGGTGGGGGGGATGATCGCCGGGGTGGGATTCGTCGCGCTCGTCGTCGCGGGGGCGTACGTGGCGCTGATCGACGGGACGCTGTTCCTGCTCTACCGGACGGGGGTGGTGCGGCGCGAGAGCACCGCCGAGGCCTGACGTGGTGTAGTAAGCGTTCCTTCGCCGCGCCGCTGGGAGATTGGCAGCGCGGCGATGTATTTCAGGGAGGCGGCGCGTCTTTCCGTCCATTGCAGGGGCAGGCATATTCCATCCGCAGTACCCCGTCTACTTCCCTCCCGCGCCGGTCCTCATGGCCTCTCCCGCCCGCGACCTCGTCTTCATCAGCTACGCGCACGAGGATGCCACCTGGCTCGAACGGCTCCAGAAATTCCTGAAACCGTACGTGCGCCAGGGGCAACTCGAAGTCTGGGCGGACCCGTACATCAAAGTCGGCGAGAGGTGGGAGCGGAAGATCGGTCAAGCGTTGGACCGCACCGCCGTCGGCGTGCTCCTGATCAGCCAGGACCTGCTCGCATCCGACTTCGTCATGGACGAGGAGCTTCCTGCGCTGCGAGCGGCCGAGGGAAAGGGGCTCCTGACTCTCTTCTGCATCCCCATCAGCGCGAGCACTCACGAAGCTACTGATCTGGGTGCGTTCCAGTGGGCGCGAAGCCCCGACGAGCCGCTGGATGAACTGGAACCGTCGAAGCGGAACCGCGCACTAGTGGAGATCACAAAACAGCTCGTCGCTGAGATGCAAGCTCGCCCCGTGCCCGTCGATTCGCTCGAATCCGTTCCACCCGCGCTGCAGAGGGACCCGGTAGAGCCTCTGGGGATGGAGCGGACTGGCCCTCTCGGACGGTTGCTCGGCATCCCAGAGCTCCCGCCCCATTACCTGCCACGACGGGAGGACCTTGACCGACTGAAGGTCGCCCTGCTCCAGGGGACCGATAGCGCGGTCGGGATCACCGGAGCGCCTTCCAGGCTCGGGTTGCACGGGCAGGGCGGCATCGGAAAGAGCGTGCTCGCTGCTGCCCTGGCGCGCGACGATGACGTCCGGCGTGCGTTCCCGGATGGAGTTCTATGGGTCACCCTCGGCCAGGACCCAGACTTGTCACGCGTGCAGGCGGACCTGCTAAGGGGCCTGGGAGAACCGGTCGCGGTCACGAGTGTTGAGGACGGCCGCCGCATCCTCGACGAGAAGATGTCGGATCGGGCCTCTCTCATCATCGTGGACGACGCCTGGGACACCCGCCATGCCCGTGCGTTCGACGTCGCGGGAGCACGCTCCCGCCTGGTGGTCACCACGCGCGACGCAGCCATCCTGACCACCATCGGAGCCCGGGAGGAATCCGTCGAGCGCCTTCCGGAGGGTCCCGCGCTGGAGTTGCTCGCGAGGTGGGCTGGCCAGGAGCCCGGCAGCCTCCCGGACGAGGCGCGCGCGGTTTCCCGTGAGTGTGGCTATGTGCCGCTGGCGCTCTCCGTGGCAGGGGCGCGGGTCCGGGACGGCCTGTCCTGGCTGGATCTGCTCGACGCACTTCAACGCGGCAAGCTGGAGTTCCTGGACCACCCGTATGCCAGCGTGTTCGGGTCCATGCGTCTCGGCGTCGATGCGTTGCCATCCGAAGAGCGACGGCGTTACCTCGAACTCGCCGTGTTCCCTGAGGATGTCCGTGTTCCGGAGTCCGTCGTGCTGAAGCTGTGGCGGGTGACTGGCGGGCTCAGCTCAACCGAGTCAAAGGCCCTGCTGGCTAAGTTCGGGCGAAAGGCTCTCCTTGAACGGAGTGTGACGAACCATAGAGCGGAGATCGCGTTCCACGACCTCCAGCACGACTTCCTCCGGATCATCGTGGAAGACTTGCCCCGCCTTCACGGCCAGTTCCTCAATGCGTTGGCCGAGACCCTGCCAAGAACGGAGAGCGGCAATCCAGCGTGGCATGCGTTGCCCGAAGACGAAGTGTATCCGTGGGTGCATCTGTCGGCCCACCTCGCCGCTGCGGGGCGAATTGACGAACAGCGTGAAGTTCTCCTCGACTACCGCTGGCTGAGGGCCAAGCTGCGAGTTGCCGGCATTTCCGCTCTCCTGTCCGACCTGGATGCTGTGCCTGGCGACGAGGACCTTTCCCTCCTCGCCGCGGCGCTCCGTCTGGCGGGACATGTGCTGTCGAGCCACCACGATCAGTTGCCTTCGCAAGTCACCGGACGTCTGCTGAGTGTCGCGCGCCCACGCATTCAGAAGCTGATCGATGCAATACGAAAGGCGGAGCGCAGTCCCTGGCTCCGTCCTCTCAGCGGGTCCTTGCAGGATCCTGCGAGTGGGCTCGTACGCACGATCGAGGGCCACAAGGGGGGCATAGGAGCGCTGGCGATCACGCCCGACGGGCAACGCATCGTCTCCGGGGCCTACGACAAGACGCTGAAGGTTTGGGACTTGGAGAGTGGCCGGGAGGTTCACAGCCTGGAGGGGCACACACACGCGGTCCAAGCGGTTGCGGTCACGCCGAACGGTCGCTACGCCGTTTCGGACCTGAAGGTGTGGGATCTGGAGCGTGGGCGGAATGTTCGCGACCTAAAGGGTTATACGGGTGAGATAACGGCGCTGGCGATCACGCCCGACGGTCGCCATGCGGTCTCCAGCTGTAAAGACAAGAAGCTGAGGGTGTGGAACCTGGAGAGCGGTCGGGAGGTCCGCACCGTAGAGGCGGACACGGATGAGTTATCCGCGGTGGCAATCACGCCGAATGGCCGTTATGTCGTCTCCGGCTCCACGGACAGGACTCTGAAGGTATGGGACCTGGAGAGCGGGCGGGAGGCGCTCAACCTGAAATGGCACGCGGGAAGGGTGACCGCGATCGCGGTCACACCCGACGGGCGGTACGTCGTCTCCGGCTCCACGGATAACATGCTGAAGGTATGGGACCTGGAGAGTGGACGAGAGGTGCACGAACTCGCGGGGCACACTGACTGGGTAAGAGCGGTCGCCATCACACCGGATAGCCGTCATGCAATCTCCGTCTCCGACGACAGTATGCTGAAGGTGTGGGACCTGCAGAGTGGAAATGAGGTGCGCAACTTTGAAGGGCACACGGGGTGGATTATGGCGCTGGCGATCACGCCCGATGGCCGGCGAGCCGTTTCCGGCTCCCTCAACAGCGTCCTGAAGATCTGGGATCTGGAAGGCGGGCTGGCGACTCGGTACCTCAGCGTCCAGAAAGATCCCGTGGCGGCGGTGGCAATCACACCTGATGGGCGGCATGCTGTTTCCGGATCCGAAGACAGAACATTGAAGATATGGAACGTGGAGAGCGGGTTGGAAGTGGGCAGCCTGGAAGGGCACACGGACGACGTGATTACGGTGGCGATCACGCCGGACGGACGGCACGTCGTCTCCGGTGCCTGGGACAGAACGCTAAAAGTATGGGACCTGGAGAGCGGTCGCGAGGTGCGTAGTCTGGAGGCGCACAAGAACTGGGTCGAGGCGGTGGCGATCACACCGGACGGACGGCACGTCGTCTCCAGCTCCCGGGACCGTACGCTGAAGGTGTGGGATCTGGAGAGCGGTCGCGAGGTGCGCAGCTTGGAGAGGCACACAAACTGGGTGGAGGCGGTGGCGATCACGCCAGACGGACGGCACGTCGTCTCCGGCTCCGTGGACAGTACGTTGAGGGTGTGGGATCTGAAGAGCGGCGAGATCGTTGCTCTGTTTACTGCTGATGGGCCGATAGCATGTTGCGCGGTGGCACTCGATGGGCTCACCATCGTCGCGGGCGACGCTCTCGGCCGATTGCACTTCCTCCGATTGGAAGGCGTCCACCCGGACGGGACCCAATGACCCCCTCGGATCTCCCCCTCGCCCACCCATCCCACCCGCCACGGCACCTCCGGATCGTTCGTTGACACCCGCCCGCGCCGGCCACTAAGTTCCCCCGCCCGCCCGAGGTGCCCCGGACCCCGACGCCGAGACCATGCCCGACCCCCAGAGACAGCGGCTGATGGACGCCCCCGCCGTGGAGCGCACGCTCGCGCGCATGGCGCACGAGGTGGTGGAGCAGGCCGGCGGCACGGCGAGCCTCGCGCTGGTGGGGATCCACCGGCGCGGCGTGCACCTGGCCACCCGGCTCGCCGCCGCCATCCGCGAGGAGCGCGGCGTGTCGGTGCCCACGGGGACGCTGGACATCACCCTGTACCGCGACGACCTCATGGCCATCGGGCCGCGGCCGGTGGTGGGGCCGTCGTCGCTCCCGGAGGGCGGCATCGACGAGCGCGTGGTGGTGATCGTGGACGACGTGCTGTACACCGGGCGCACCGTGCGCGCCGCGCTGGACGAGCTCGCCGACTTCGGGCGGCCGCGGCGCACGCTGCTGTGCGTGCTGGTGGACCGCGGCGGGCGCGAGCTCCCCATCCAGCCCGACATCGTCGGCGAGAGCGTGGAGGTCCCCGCCGGGGGACGGGTGGAGGTCCTGGTCCCCGAGCTGGACGGGGAGCTGGGCGTGGAGGTCCGCGGGGCGGGGGAGGGCTGATGGCGCACCCGACGGGGCCGTACCTGGGCAAGGACCTGGTGGGTCTGGAGGACCTCAGCGCCGAGCAGATCACCGCCATCCTGGACACCTCCGAGCCGTTCAAGGAGATCTCCGAGCGCGCCATCAAGAAAACGCCGGTGCTGCGCGGCAAGACCATCGTCAACGCCTTCTTCGAGAACTCCACCCGCACCCGCATCTCCTTCGAGTTCGCGCAGAAGCGGCTTTCCGCCGACACCGTGAACTTCGCCGCCGGCGGCTCCTCCGTGTCCAAGGGCGAGACGCTGGTGGACACCGCGCGGAACCTGGAGGCCATGCGCATCGACATGGTGGTGATCCGCCACGGGGCCTCCGGCGCGGCGCGCTTCCTGGGCGAGCGCATCGCCTCCAACGTCGTCAACGCCGGCGACGGGCGGCACGAGCACCCCACCCAGGGGCTGCTGGACATGCTCACCCTGCGCGACCACTTCGGGCGCATCGCCGGCCTCCGGGTGTGCATCGTGGGCGACGTGCTGCACTCGCGCGTGGCCCGCTCCAACATCTGGGGCCTCAGGAAGCTGGGCGCCGAGGTGGCCGTGTGCGGGCCGCTCACCCTGCTCCCGCGCGAGGTGGGGGAGATGGGCGTCACCGTCTTCCGCCGCGTGGAGGAGGCCATCGAGTGGGCCGACGCCCTCAACATCCTCCGCCTGCAGCTGGAGCGCATGCACGGCGGCTTCATCCCCTCGCTGCGCGAGTACAACCGCGTCTTCGGGGTGAGCAGCGCCCGGCTGGAGCGGGCCCCGCGCGACGTCCTGATCCTGCACCCGGGACCGATGAACCGGGGAGTGGAGATCGACAGCGACGTGGCGGACGGGCCGCACAGCGTCATCCTGCAGCAGGTGACCAACGGGGTCGCCGTGCGCATGGCGGTGCTCTACCTCCTGGCCGGGGGAGCGCCGGAACGAGCCGAGGCCGCCAAGCGGGGAGGGGAAGCGTGAGGCCGGTGCTGATTCGCGGGGGGCGGGTGATCGACCCGTCGCAGAAGATGGACGCCGTGCTCGACGTGCTGCTGCACGAGGGCGCGGTCGCGGAGGCCGGGGAGCGGCTGGACGCCCCCGAGGGCGCGGAAACGGTGGACGCGGCGGGGCTGGTGGTGTGCCCCGGGCTCATCGACGTGCACGTGCACCTGCGCGAGCCGGGGCAGGAGCACAAGGAGACCATCGCCAGCGGCGCGCGGGCGGCGGCGGCCGGCGGCTTCACCGCCGTGGTCGCCATGCCCAACACCGACCCGCCCATCGACAACCCCGCCTCCGTGGGCTTCGTCCTGGCCGAAGGGCTGCGGGCCGGGGCGGCGCGCGTCTTCCCCAGCGGCGCCATCACCGTGGGGCAGAAGGGCGAGCAGCTCACCGAGATCGGCGAGATGGTGGGCGCCGGCGCGGTGACCATCACCGACGACGGCCGCCCGGTGATGAACGCCGGCATCATGCGGATGGCGCTGGAGTATGCGCAGACCTTCGGGCTGGCGGTGGCGGTGCACGCGGAGGACACCACGCTTTCCCGCGGCGGCTCCATGAACGAGGGGCTGGTCGCCACGCGGCTGGGGCTCACCGGCATCCCCAACGCCGCCGAGGACGTGATGATCGCCCGCGACCTGCTCCTGGCGGAATTGACCGGGGGGCGGCTGCACATCCAGCACGTGGCCACGCGGCGCGGGGTGGAGATGATCCGCGAGGCCAGGGCGCGCGGGGTGCGGGTGACGGCGGAGGCCACGCCCCACCACTTCACCCTCACCGACGCGGCGGTGGACCCGTACCGCACCGACGCCAAGATGAACCCGCCGCTCCGCTCCGAGGCGGACCGCGCCGCGGTGGTGGAGGGGGTGCGCGACGGGACGCTGGACGTGATCGCCACCGACCACGCGCCGCACCACTACGACGAGAAGGAGCAGGCGTTCGAGGACGCGCCCAACGGCATCGTGGGGCTGGAAACGGCGCTCGGGCTCGCGCTCACCGAGCTGGTGGGCAAGGGCGTCATCGACCTGCCCACGCTGGTGGAGCGGATGAGCTGCGCCCCGGCGCGCGCCATGTCGCTCCCGGGCGGCACGCTGCGCCCCGGCTCCCCCGCCGACGTGACGCTGTTCCACCCCGACGCGGAGTGGACGGTGGACGCGGCGCGCTTCCTGTCCATGAGCCGCAACACCCCGTTCCGCGGCTGGACGCTGCGGGGCCGCCCCGTGCGCACCATCGTGGGAGGGAGGACCGTATGGGAGGGAGCGGCGGGATGAGCTGGACGCTGCACGCGCCCGCGGCGGCGCGGCGCGCCGACCTGCGCGCCTTCTGCGGGGGCGCGTTCCCCTGGCCGCTGGTGGGCGAGCTGTCCGACGGGAGCGAGGTGACGGCGTGCTACCTGGTGCACGACAAGCAGCGCCGGGAGACCCGCGCGGCGAAGCCGTTCCTCCAGCTCACCCTGGGCGACCGCACCGGCACCATCAAGGCCATGGTGTGGGACGACGCGGACCGGCTGGACGCGCTGGTCGCCCCGGACGACGTGATCGGGGTGCGCGGCCGGGTGGGCTCGTACAACGACCAGCTCCAGGTGACGGTGCTCGCCGCCGAGCCGCTGCAGGTGGTGGACGACGACCTCGCCTTCTTCCTGCCCTGCTGCCCGCGCGACCGCGAGGCGCTGTCCAGGGAGCTGGACCGGCTGATCGCCACCGTGGAGGACCGGCCGCTGCGGACGCTTCTGGAGCGCTGCCTGGGGCGGAAGAGCGCGCTGGGCCGCACCTTCCGCGTGCACCCGGCGGCGAAGCGCAACCACCACGCCTACCTGGGCGGGCTGATGGAGCACTCGCTCTCGGTGGCCCTTTCCTGCGACCGCCTTGCCGCGCACTACATGGGGCAGGGGGCGCGCATCGACCGCGACCTGCTGGTGGCCGGGGCGCTGCTCCACGACGTGGGCAAGACCCGCGAGCTGAGCGCCAACCGCAGCTTCGGCTACACGGTGGAGGGCCAGCTCCTGGGGCACATCGTCATCGGCATCCAGATCGTGGGGCGCGAGGCGGAGGGGATCCCCGGGCTCTCGCCGGAGCGGCTGCTCCTGGTGCAGCACCTGGTCGCCAGCCACCAGGGGCGCCTGGAGTGGGCCAGCCCCAAGGTGCCGCAGATGCTGGAAGCGATGCTGCTCCACTACGCGGACGACCTGGACTCCAAGATGAACCCGGCGATCTCGCTCCTGTCCGGGGTGGCGCCGGGGGAGTTCGCCCCGTACGACCGCAACCTGGACCGCGCCCTCTTCAACCCGGCCCCGCCCGTCCTGGCGCGCGCGCCCGAGCTGGAGCCCGTGGCCCCCGAAGCGGCCGCCGAAGTCGTGTTCGACCTGTTCCGCGGCTGACGCCGGCCGCACACCGCACCCCGGAGTTCCCAATGGAAACACCCCCTGCCAACGACGCCCCCTCGGCGGTCGAGACGCTCACCCGCCGGCGCGCGCAGCTGCAGGACTGGCTCGGCCGCCTGGGCGAGGTGGGGAGCGGCGTCCCCGGCCACGTGGCCGACCGCGTGCGCCGCGACTACGAGGACCGGCTGCGCTCCGTGACCCAGGAATTGTCCGAGCACCGCGAGGCGCTCACCGTCGAGCTGGACGGCCGGCGCGCGGAGCTGGAGGGCGCGGACGCCCACCGGGTCGCCGCCGCCGACGACCTGGAGGAGGCGCGCCTTCGCCACCTGATCGGCGAGCTGGCCGAAGGGGACTGGGAGTCGCGCCGCCCCGAGCTGGAGGCCGCCCTCGCCGCGGCCGAGACGCAGGCCTCCGGCGTGCGCGCCGAGGTGGAGCGCCTGGACGCGCTGCTGCGCGACATCCCCGGCGCCGCCCCGGAGCCGCCGGCCGCTCCCGCGGTCCCCGCCGAGGCCGAGGAGCCCGCCGCCGCGGACACGGAGCAGCCCGAGTGGATGTCGGAGCCGGCGGAGGCCGAGGCGGAGCCGCGCGCGCCGGAGGGCTTCCTCCCGCCGCGCGACACCAGCGACGACACCATCCCCGAGTTCACGCCCTTCGCGCAGGACGACCGGGCGAGCGCCGCCGCCGCGGACGACGACCTGGGGGTGGACCTGTCGTGGCTGGAGGACGTGGAGCAGGTCTCCACCTCCCCGGAGCTGGCCGGCGGGGCCGCCGCCGCGCCCGCGGACGAGGAGGACAGCTCCGCGGACGACCTGGCCTTTCTGGAGGAGCTGGACCGCGCCATCTCGGCCTCGCCCGCCGCGGGCGGAGCCGGATCGCCCTCGGCCGCCGCGCCGGACCCGGACCGCACGCTGGACCCGGACCGCGCCGGGATGCTGCTGTGCAAGGAGTGCGGCGCCATCAACGAGCCTCAGCTCTGGTACTGCGAAATCTGCGGCTCCGAGCTGTAGGCCGCTGAAACGGGCGCAGCTCGGCGTCGCCCTGCGGGCGGCTCCCTGCGACGTACATGAAGTACGTCTCGGTCGCCGTCCTCGGGCTCCTTGATCTGCATCCCGTTTGAGCGGCCTCCCAGGCTCTGGTGAAGGGAAAGG
>JBEVLE010000033.1:0-17123 GCA_040509335.1 Longimicrobiaceae bacterium
GCGGCAGATCCCCCGCCAGGAACGCCGCCCGGCACGCCCGCCGCTGCACCTTGCCGCTGGTCGTCTTGGGCACGCCGCCCGTGCGCGCCACCGCCACCGCGTGCACCTGCACCCCGTGCTCGCCCGCCACCGCCCGCCGGATCGCCGCCGCCACCTCCTCCACGTCCAGCCCCGCCGACGCCTGGCGCGACACCTCCTGCACCACCACCAGCCGCTCCTCCCCCCCGTCGTCCACGCTGAACGCGGCGCTGCTCCCCGCGCGCAATGCAGGGTGGCTGTGCGCGGCGGTCATCTCGATATCCTGCGGGTAATGGTTGCGCCCGCGGATGACGATCAGGTCCTTGAGGCGCCCGGTGATGAACAGCTCGCCGCCGTCCAGGAACCCCAGGTCTCCCGTCCGAAGGAACGGCCCTTCCCTCGTTCCCGCCACGAAGGCCCCGAAGGTCTCCGCTGTCGCCTCCGGCCGTTCCCAGTAGCCGCTCGCCACGCTCGCGCCCCGCACCCACACCTCGCCCACCCGCTCCGGCGCGCACTCCCGCAGCGTCGCCGGGTCCACGATGATTACCCGCTGCGACGGCGCGCTCCGTCCGCTCCCCACCAGCCGGTAGCGCCCCTCCGGCGCCGCGTCGGCCACCACCATACCCTCTCCAAGCGCCTCTGCGTCCACGGCGCGCACCACCGGCAGCTCCGACGGCTGGCTCCCCGTCACCATCAGCGTCGCCTCCGCCAGGCCGTAGCACGCGAAGAACGCCCGCTCCCGGAACCCGTTCGGCGCGAATGCATCGGCGAAGGCGCGCAGCGTCTCGGCCCGCACCGGCTCCGCACCGTTGAAGGCGATCTCCCAGTGGCTCAGGTCGAGCCCCGCGCGCTCCTCGGGCCGCACCGCATGCACGCACAGCTCGTAGGCGAAGTTGGGTCCGCCGCTGCTGGTGGCCCGGTAGCGCGAGATCGCCTCCAGCCACCGCGCCGGCCGCTGGATGAACGCCACCGGCGAGAACAGCGCCGCCCAGTAGCCGGTGAACAGCGGCTGCAGGATGCCCCCGATGAGCCCCATGTCGTGGTACGGCGGCAGCCAGATGACCGATCGCGTCTGCGGCGTGTACCCACAGAAGCCCTCGATCACCGCGAAGTTGTGAAGCAGGTTGCCGTGCGAGACCATCACGCCCTTGGGCGCGGCCGTCGAGCCCGAGGTGTACTGGAGGAACGCCAGCGTGTCGCCGGAGACCTCCGGGTCCCGCCACCCCTGCGCCTCGTCCGCGGGGACGTCCTCCGTTGCGATCCAGCGCAGCCCGCCCAGCTCCGGGGTGTGGGCGCACAGCCCCTCGCGCTCGCCCACGAGCTCGCGCGTGGCGAGCGCCAGCGTGGGCGCGCAGTCCTCGACGATGCTCTGGAGGCGCGGGTCGGTCTTGTTGCGGCGCGGCGGGTAGGCGGGGACCGCGGTCACTCCGGCGTAGAAGCAGCCGAAGAGCGCGGCGATGTACTCCAGCCCCGGCGGGTAGAGCAGGAGCGCACGCTCCCCGCGGGCGCCGAGCGCCTGCAGGCGGGCCGCGACCGCGCGGGCGCGCAGGTCCAGCTCGCCGTACGTGACGTGCCCCTCCTCCACCTCGCCGTTCAGCAAAAAGGTGTAGGCGATCCGGTCCGGGTCTGCCTCCGCGCGGAGGCGGAGGAGCTCTACCAGCGTGGAGACGTCGTGCGGATTCAGCATCTGGGCGACAAACGGGTATGGGAGAGACGGCACGAGCCGCCGGATCCACCAGTGCAAGCCGGGGCCGATCAGGAGCGCCCCACCACGATCCGCTCCGGCACGGGCATCCACCAGCGCCTGCCGGGGATGGAGGGCACCACCGGAGGAGAGCGGCGAGCCCCTCCACGGTGCCGCAGCCGGCTCGATCCCGCCGCCGGGCCGGCCACTCCGCACACCGGCCCTCGCCTCCCGGCGAAGGGCTCCTCGATCCAGCCGATTGAATTAATAAGGGTCTGAAATTAAGCGCAACCGGTTGGCGAGCTATACCCGCACTGCGGCTCGGCGGCTGGAGCGCGCGGACCTCCTCGACGGTTGTTCTTTGATCTCCAGCGAACACGGCTTGTATTCCCCACCGATGAGCGCGACATTCAATCTGTCCAGACTAGACAGACGAACCGTGCCAGACAGATTCGGGAGACCCTGATGCAGACGTGGAAGCTTGAAGAAGCCAAGAACCGGTTCAGCGAAGTGGTACGGCTGGCTCTCTCCCATGAGCCCCAGCGCGTCACCCGCAATGGTCGCGATGCCGTCGTGGTGGTCAGCGCGGACGACTACGAGCGACTGACCGCGCCGGGGGACCTCGTCCACTTCCTCCAGACTTCTCCGCTGGCGGAAGCGCTGTCCAGCGGCGATCTCGACCTTGACCGTCCGCGAGACCTGGGAAGAGACGTTTCCTTCTGACCGGCTGGCCAGCGTGCGCTACCTTCTCGACACGAACGTGCTCGCCGAGCCGGCGAAGCCCCGCCCGGATCCGAACGTCGTGACCTGGCTCCAGGCGCAGTTGCCGCTCGACCTCGCCGTGAGCGTTCTCACGCTCGGAGAGGTCCAGAAGGGTGTTTCGCTTCTCCCGGCCGGGGCCCGGCGGGATGCCCTCGAAACATGGCTGCGGACCGACCTCCCCCGACAGTTCACGGGGCGGGTGCTGCCGGTGGATGGCGAGGTGGCGCTGGAGTGGGGACGACTCTCGGCGGAAGGACGGAAGGCGGGGCGAGAACTGCCGGCGGTGGATGGCCTCCTCCTGGCGACGTGCGCGGCCCACGGACTCACGCTGGTGACCCGGAACGAGCGCGACTGCGGGTTTCGAGGAGTACCGATCCTGAACCCGTGGGTCGGCTGAGGACTCCGCTGGATTCCCCGTCGGCCGCCGCCGCGCCGCTCATGCCGGCCCGCCGTCGTGCAGACCCAGACCCTCGCCCAGTACGGATTTCTCCCCCGCAGCCTCCACTCACATGCCGGCACTTCGCTTCACCGCCGCATGTCTGATCACGCCTGTATTGCTGCTCTACCCGGCGTGCGCCCGTTCGCCGGAGCGACCGGAGTACACGGTGAGAGCCGGGCCCGTGCTGCGCGCCGCGTACGTCACCGATTCCGGCATGCACGGGCTCTGGAGCCGAGCCGCGTACGCGGACGTCTACGACCCGGGCAGCTGGGCGGAGCACTTCATCGACGAGGCGAGCCGCGGCGCCCACATCGCGAAGGGCGATCTCGTGCCCATCTACGTTCACTCCGACGGTGCGCCGATCATCGAGCTTCGCTCGGGACGCGCCGGGGCTCCGGCCGCGCTGTCGGGCGAGGAGCGGGGGTGGGTAAGGGCGCGGTCCGATCCCTACCTGTTCGTGTCGGACGGAGTGGTGAACGTCAGCGGGATCGAATACGTCCGCGGCGATCCGGAGCCTCATGTCGGCGCGATGCGGCTTCCGAGGGGTCGCTGGACCGCCGTCGTGTACCTCCTGGAGTGGCCGGAGTCCCGCTTCGACCTGGCGAAGAGCTACCCTCCGGATTTCGTGGTGACCCTGAACCCGGAAGTCGGATCGCCGCCCTATCGCCGTTCCGTGGAAACGTTCGGCCTGGAAGCGTCGGGCGGGATCCTGAACGAAGGTGGACCCGAGCAGTAGCCACCGCCGGCCCGCTCTACGTCCGCGGGCGCTCCCTGGCCCTGCGCAAGGTTGACCGGTCGACCGCGGTCACGCCCGGCGTCGGCGGCTCCGCCGTGGCGCGAAGCTCCTCCACGCGCGCGGCCAGCGCGGCCACGGTGGGCGCCGCGAACACGGCCCGCAGCGGCACCTCCACCCCCAGCGTGCGCCTCGCGCGGGAGACCACCTGCGTGGCCAGCAGCGAGTGGCCGCCCAGCGCGAAGAAGTCGTCGTGCACCCCCACCCGCTCCACGCGGAGCACCTCGCCGAAGATCCCCGCCAGCGCTTCCTCGGTCGGGGTCCGCGGCGCGACGTACGCCTCGCCGGCCATGGCGTCCGGCGCCGGGAGCCCGCGGCGGGCGATCTTGCCGCTGGGGGTGAGCGGCAGCGCCTCCAGCACCACGAAGGCCGCCGGCACCATGTGCTCCGGGAGCCGGGCGCCGAGGAAGCCGCGCAGCGCCGCCGCGCCCGGCGCCTCCGCCCCCTCCTCCGGGACCACGTACCCCACCAGCCGGCGGTCCCCCGGGGCGTGCTCGTACGCGGCCACCAGCGCCTGCCGCACCGCCGGGTGGCCCTCCAGCGCCGCCTCCACCTCGCCGGGCTCGATGCGGAAGCCGCGCACCTTGACCTGCTGGTCCACCCGCCCCAGGAACTCCACCTCGCCGCCCGGCAGCCACCGCGCCCGGTCCCCCGTGCGGTACAGCCGCGCGCCGCCGCGCGCATCCCCGCCGAAGGGGTCCGGGACGAAGCTCGCCGCCGTCAGATCCGCCCGGCCCAGGTAGCCGCGGGCCAGGCCGTCGCCGCCCAGGTACAGCTCCCCCGGGACGCCGACCGGCGCGGGCCGCAGCGACCCGTCCAGCACGTACAGCCGCGTGTTCGCGATCGGCCGCCCGATGGCGGGGAGCGACGGCCACTCCGCCGGCTCCCCCCGCAGCCGCAGCGCCGACGCGACGTGCGTCTCCGAGGGGCCGTACTGGTTCACCAGCTCGCACCCCGGCATCGCCGCGAGCCACGCCCGCACCTGCTCCGTCACCCGCAGCTGCTCCCCCGCCGTCACGATCTCGCGCAGCGCACCCGGGACGATCCCCTGCTCCAGCGCCGCCCCGGCCAGGTGCTGCAGGGCGACGAAGGGGAGGAAGACGCGCTCGATCCGCTCCCGCTGCACCAGCAGGGCCAGCGCGGCCATGTCGGCGCGCGTTTCCTCGGGGACCACCACCAGCGTGCCGCCGGAGCCCCAGGTGGAGAACATCTCCTGGAAGGACACGTCGAAGCTGATGGAGGCGAACTGGAGCGTGCGCGCCGCCGGGCGACGGCTCCACTCGCGCAGCTGCCAGGCCAGCAGGTTGAGCAGCGGCCGCTGCGGCATCGCCACGCCCTTGGGCCGCCCCGTGGAGCCCGAGGTGTAGATGACGTAGGTGAGAGACAGGGGACAGGGGACAGGGAACAGGGAACAGCCTGCAACAGCACTCTCTTCCTCGGTGCTGTCGTGCTCCCCGTCCAGCAGCACCACTTCCGCCCCGTGCGCGGGGAGGCGGGGGACGAGCCGCGCCTGCGTCAGGAGCACGCGGCAGGCGGAGTCGTCCAGCATGTAGGCGAGGCGCTCGGCGGGGTACGCGGGGTCCAGGGGGACGTACGCCGCGCCGGCGCGGATCGTCGCCAGCGCGCCCACGGCCATCTCCGGCGAGCGCTCGGCGCACAGCCCCACCCGCGCGTCGGGGCCCACTCCCAGGGCCGCGAGGTGCCGGGCGAGCCGGCCGGATTCCCGCTCCAGCTCGGCGTAGCTCAGCGCGCGGTCCAGGAAGACGAGCGCGGGGGCGTCCGGCGTCCGTGCCGCCTGCGCCTCGAAGAGCGCGGCGAGGCCGCCCCGCACCGGGTACTCCGCCTCCGTGGCGTTCCAGGCGCGGAGCACCTGCTCCCGCTCGCCGGCGCCCAGCAGCTCCAGGGCGGAGACGCGCCGCTCGGGCGCGGCGGCCATCCCCCGGAGCGCGGCGGCCAGGTGCTCCACCATGCGCTCCACGGTGGCGCGCTCCCACAGCGACGTGCGGAATTGGACGCTCCCCGCGACGCGCCCCTCGCCCCACCCCACGTTGATGGTCAGGTCGAACTTGGCGCCCTCGGCCCACGCGGCGAGCGGCTCCATCTCCAGCGCGCCCAGGCGCAGCTCTCCGGCGTCGGCGTTCTGGAGGGCGAAGAGCACCTGGAAGAGCGGCGGGTGGGCCAGGCTGCGCTCGGTGACGAGCTCCTCCACCAGGCGCTCGAAGGGGACGTCCTGGTGCTGGTACGCCCCCAGCGCGCCCCGGCGCACCCGGCCCAGGAGCTCGCGCACGGTGGGGTCGCCGGCGAGGTCGGTCCGCATCGCCAGCGTGTTGACGAAGAAGCCGATCAGCTTCTCGGTCTCCAGCCGCGTGCGGTTGGCGATGGGGGAGCCCACGACGACGTCGTCCTGCCCCGACCAGCGGGCGAGGACCACCTGCACCCCGGCAAGCAGCGTCATGAACAGCGTCGCCCCCTCGCGCCGCGACAGGGCCTCCAGGTCGCGGGAAAGCTCCGCGGGCAGGTCGATGCCGACCACGGCGCCACGCGGGTCCATCCCCTGCGGCCGCGGGCGATCCGTGGGCAATTCCAGCAGCGGCGGCGCGCCGCGCAGCCGCTCGCGCCACCAGGCGAGCTGGGCCTCCAGCACGTCGCCGGCCAGCCAGGCGCGCTGCCAGGCGGCGTAGTCGGCGTACTGCACCGGCAGCTCCGGGAGCCGCGGCTCGCGCCCCTCCGCCAGCGCCCCGTACAGCTCGGACAGCTCGCGCACCAGCACGCCGGTGGACCACCCGTCGGAGGCGATGTGGTGCATGGTGAAGAACACGGCCCACTCCGGCTCGGCCAGCCGCACGGCGGCGGCGCGCAGGAGCGGCCCCCGCGCCAGGTCGAAGGGCCGCGCCGCTTCCCCGGCGGCGAGGCGCAGCACCTCGGCCTCGCGCGCCGCCGCGCCCAGGCGGCGCAGGTCCGCCACCGGGACGCGCACCGGCGCGGGGGCGCGGACCACCTGCACCGGCTCGCCGCCGGCGGAGCGGAACACGGTGCGCAGCGCTTCGTGCCGGCGCGCGATCTCGCTCAGCGCGCGCTCCAGCACCTCCGGGCGCAGGCCGCCGCGGATGCGCAGCGCGGCCGGCACGTTGTACGCCGCGCTCCCGGGGTCCAGCTGGTCGATGAACCACAGCCTCTGCTGCGCGAACGAGAGCGGCACCGGGCCGTCCCCCGCGCGGGGGGTGATGGGCGGGACCGCGGAGGGCTCCGCGCCCAGGGCGGCCTCCACCCGCGCGGCCAGGGCGGCCAGGGTGGGCGACTCGAACATGGCCCGCAGCGGCAGCTCCACTCCGAACGCCTGCCGCACCCGCGAGACCACCCGCGTCGCCAGCAGCGAGTGGCCCCCCAGCTCGAAGAAGCTGTCCGTGGTCCCCACACGCTCCAGGCCCAGCACCTCCGCCCAGATCCCCGCCAGCATCTCCTCCGCTGCGCTCCGCGGCGCCTGGAGCGCCCCGCCCGCCCGGGCGGCGTCCGGCTCCGGGAGCGCCCGTCGGTCGACCTTGCCGCTGGGGGTGAGCGGGAGCGAGTCCATCACCACGAACGCCGCAGGCACCATGTGCTCCGGCAGCCGCTCCCCGAGCCAGGCGCGCAGCTCCGGCAGGAGCCACTCGCCCCGCCGGCTCGCCAGCGGGTCGTTGGCGAGCGCGCTCCAGGGGCGGGGCACCGGGGCGTCGTCCAGCAGCGCGGCCTCCGCGCCCTCGCGGACCAGCAGCACGTCGTACTGGCCGGGCCCGCCGCGCGCGGACCAGCGCGCGCGGGCGCGGTAGCCCCGGGCTTCGGCCAGCTCCCGGAACGCCGCGGGATCGGGGGCGCGCGCCTCCCGCTCCGCCGCCAGGGCGCGCAGCTCGCCCGCGCTCCCCGCCGCGGCCGCGTCCGCGAGCGCGTCCAGCGCCGCCAGCGCCCCGATGACGCGCGGGTTCGGCACTCCCGAGACCAGCAGCGCCTCCGGCGCCTCGTCGTCCAGCAGCCGGCCCACCGCCTCCAGGCCGCCCGGCTCGTCCCAGCGGCGCCGCTCGGGGGCGGCGGAGGGGGCCTCCGGGGCCGCGCGCAGCAGCACGTCGTAGCGGAAGCGGGTCATCTCGTTGAGGCGGCGGCCCTGCTTGAGCCGCGTCTCCACCCCCGAGATCCGCGGGAGGCGGCCCGGCAGCGCACGGAAGAAGTCGGGGTCCAGCAGCAGCTCCTCCTCGCGCGCCACGCCCCTGCGGACGCGGTCGCGCAGCGCCGCGGCGGGCAGCTCCTCCGGGGCCCGCGCCAGCTCCACCGAGGCGTGGAAGGCGGCGTGCAGGGGGAGGCTGCGCACGTCGCCCACCCACAGCGTTCCCCCCGGGGCGAGCGCCGCGGCCGCGCCCTCCAGCACCCGGAGCAGGTACTCCACGCCGGGGAAGTACTGCACCACCGAGTTGACGACCACCAGGTCGAACCGGGCGTCCGGCACGCCGCCGAAGTCGTCCGCCGCGCGCTCCAGCAGCCGCACCCCGGGGAGCTCCCGCCCGGGGCGCGCCAGCTGCTCCCGCAGGCGCGAGATCGCCGCGGGCGCGAAGTCGGTCGCCCAGTACTCGTCGCAGCCGGGAGCCAGCCGGAAGAGCAGGAGCCCGGCGCCGCAGCCGATCTCCAGCACCCGCCGCGGGCGCAGCGCGCGCAGGCAGCCCACCGTGTCCTCCACCCACTCCCGCATCTCTTCCCTGGGGATGGGCTCCCCGGTGTAGCTGCTGATCCACCCCGCGAGGTCGAATGCGGGGTCCGCGTCCCCGGACCCGCCGCCGTAGGTCGCGCCGAACAGCGACTCCCACTGCCGCACGGCCTCCTCCTGGAGCTGCGCGGCCGGGGCGCCGCCCGCACCGCCGCCGGGGACCACGTAGGCCACGAGGCGCCCGCCGCCGGGCTCGCCGGCGGGGGCGTCGCGCACCACCACCACGGCCTCGCGCACCCCGGGATGGGCGGCGAGCACGGCCTCCACCTCGCCGGGCTCGATGCGGAAGCCGCGGAGCTTGACCTGCTGGTCCATGCGGCCCAGGAACTCCAGCGTCCCGTCCGCCCGCCAGCGCACGCGGTCTCCCGTGCGGTACGCGCGCGCCCCCGGCTCCCGCGCGAACGGGTCGGGGACGAAGCGGCCGGCGGTCTGCTCCGGCGCGCCCAGGTATCCCCGCGCCAGTCCCGCGCCCGCCAGGTGGAGCTCCCCGGGGACCCCCACCGGGACCGGGGCGCCCGCAGGGTCCAGCACGCAGGCGCGCACGTTGTCCACCGGGCGCCCGATGGGCACCGCCGCGCCGGCATCGGCCCCGGCGTACGTGTGGGAGGCGGCGTCGATGCACACCTCCGTGGGTCCGTACAGGTTCACCACCTCCGCCCCGGACGCGGCGCCGGCGCGCGCCGCCAGCTCCGCGGGGAGCGCTTCTCCGCCGCAGAAGAGCCGCCGCAGGGTGATGCAGCGCTCCAGCCCGCCCTCCTCCAGGACCACCCGCAGCAGGGAGGGCACGAGCTGGAGGATGGTGATCCCCTGCCCCACCAGGGTCCGCGCCAGCTCGGCGGGATCGCGGTGGGCTTCGCGGGGGGCCATGACCAGCGTGGCCCCGGCGAGGAGCGGGGCGAAGATCTCCCAGACCGACGCGTCGAAGGAGAGCGGCGTCCTGTGCAGCACCCGGTCGTCGGCGGCGAGCGGATGGGCGCGCTGCATCCAGCTCATGTGGTTGGCGAGCGCGCGGTGCGGAACTCCCACGCCCCTGGGCGTGCCCGTGGAGCCCGAGGTGTAGATGACGTACGCCAGGTTGTCGGGGGACGGCGAGTGCGAAGGTGCGAGAGTGCGGGAGTGCGGAAGTGCGTCCGCGTCCCGGTCCACGAACACCACGGACGCGGAGTGGGGCGGCAGCCGGTCCAGCAGCTCCGGCCGGGTCAGCAGCACCGCGGGGGCCGCGTCCTCCAGCATGAAGGCGAGCCGCCCGGCGGGGTACGCAGGGTCCAGCGGGACGTACGCGCCGCCGGCCCGGAGGACGCCCAGCACCGCCACGGCCAGCTCCGGGCCGCGCTCCAGGCAGATCCCCACGCGCGACTCGGGCGCCACGCCCAGGGCGCGGAGGTGGTGGGCGAGCCGGCCGGAGCGGCGGTCCAGCTCGGCGTAGGTGAGCGCGTCGTCCCCGGAGCGCACCGCCGGGGCGCCGGGGGTGAGGCGCGCCTGCCGCGCGAAACGGTCGTGGACGAGGTCCTCCGCGTCGTGCGGGGCGTCCGTGGAGTTCCAGGCCTCCAGCACCCGCGCACGCTCGGCGGCGGACAGGATCGACACTTCCGACAGGCGCCGGCCGGGGTCGGCGGCCATCGCTTCCAGCAGGAGGCGGAAGTGCTCCGCCATGCGGTCGATGGTCGAAGCCTCGAACAGGTCCGCGCGGTATTCGACGTGCCCCAGGAGCCGCTCCCCGTCCTCGAAGAGCGTCGCCCCCAGGTCGAACCGGGCCCCGGTGTCGCCGCGGCCCAGCGGCTCCATCTCCACGTCGCCCAGCGCGAGCACGCCCCGCTCCGTGTTCTGGAGGGTGAACACCACCTGGAAGAGGGGGTTGTGCGTCAGGCTGCGCTCGGGGGCAAGCTCCTCCACCAGCCGCTCGAAGGGCAGCTCCTGGTGCGCGAAGGCGCCCACGGTGGTGTCCCGGACGCGCCCCAGCAGCTCGCGGACGGCGGGATCGCCGGACAGGTCGCCGCGCAGGACCAGCGCGTTGACGAAGAAGCCGATCAGGCCTTCAAGCTCCGCGCGCGTGCGGTTCGCGATCACGGTGCCGACGACCACGTCGTCCTGGCCGGTGTAGCGCGCCAGCAGCGCCTGCCAGGCGGCCAGCAGCGTCATGAACAGCGTCGCCCCCTCCCGCCGGCCCAGCTCGCCCAGCGCCCGCGCCAGCCCGGCGGACAGGTCGAACGGCCGTCCCCGCTCGATCACCCCCAGCGCGCTGCGGCGCGGGAAGTCGGTGCGCAGCTCCAGCAGCGGAGGGGCGCCGTCCAGCCGTTCGCGCCAGTAGCGGAGCTGCGCGTCCAGCCGCTCGCCGGCGAGCCACGTGCGCTGCCACACGGCGAAGTCCGCGTACTGGATTTCCAGCTCGGGAAGCGGCGACTCCCCGCCGCGCGAGTACGCCCCGTACAGCGCGGAAACCTCGCGCACCAGGACGCCCATGCTCCAGCCGTCGCTGGCGACGTGGTGCATGGTGAAGCACAGCGCCCAGTCCTCCTCCGCCAGGCGCACGAGCAGCACGCGGAGCACCGGCCCGCGCGCGAGGTCGAAGGGGCGCCGCCCCTCCTCGTCCACCCGGCGCATCATCTCCGCGGCGCGGGATTCCGCGGGAAGCGCGGCGAGGTCCACCACGGGACAGGGCACCGGCGCCGCGGGGAGGACGACCTGCACGGCCTCGCCGCCCTCGGCCACCAGGACGGTGCGCACCGCCTCGTGGCGCCGCGCCAATTCCGTCGCGCTGCGCCGCAGCGCCGCCACGTCCAGGGCGCCGCGCAGGCGCAGCGCGTAGGGCATGTTGTAGGCGCTGCTCCGCGGGTCGAGCTGGTGGATGAACCAGAGCCGCTGCTGCGCGAACGACAGCGGCGCGGGGCCGCGGTCCGGCCGCCGGGGGATGCGCGGGGCGGCGGGCGCCGCCGTGCCGAGCGCCGCTTCCACGGACCGGGCCAGCGCGGCCACGGTGGGCGCCTCGAAGATCGCGCGCAGCGGCACCTCCACCGCGAGCTCGGCGCGGAGGCGCGAGACCACGCGCGTGGCGAGCAGGGAGTGGCCGCCCAGCTCGAAGAAGTCGTCGTCCACGCCCACGGGCCCGGCGCCCAGCACCTCGCTGAACGCCTCCGCGACCAGGAGCTCGGTGGCGGTGCGCGGGGCCACGTGGCCGTGCTCGCGGCGGGCGTCGGCCGGCGCGGGGAGGGCGCCGCGGTCCAGCTTGCCGCTCGGCGTCCGCGGCAGCGCCCCGAGCGGCACGATCGCGGCGGGGACCATGTACCCGGGGAGGCGCGCCGCGAGGTGGGCCCGCAGCTCGCCCTCCGTGGGCGGGGCGGCCGCGCCGGGCGACGCCACCACGTAGGCCGCCAGCCGGCGCTCGCCCGGCGGGTCCTCCCGCGCCACGGCCACGGCCTCGCCGACGCCGGGGTGCGCCAGGAGCGCCGCCTCGATCTCCCCCGGCTCGATGCGGAACCCGCGGATCTTGACCTGCCGGTCCGCCCGGCCCAGGTACTCCAGCTCCCCGTCCGCCCTCCAGCAGGCGCGGTCGCCGGTGCGGTACATGCGGCTCCCCGGCGCGCCGGAGGGGCCGGGGAGGAACGCCCCGGCCGTGAGATCCGGCCGCCCCAGGTACCCGCGCGCCACCCCGGCGCCGGCCACGTACAGCTCGCCGGGCACGCCCACGGGGACGGGATTCAGCTCCGCGTCCAGCACGTACGCCTGGACGTTGTCCACCGGCCGCCCGATGGACACCCGTCCGCCCGGCTCCAGGCGCGCGGCCGTCGCGTTGGCGGTCGCCTCGGTGGGGCCGTACAGGTTCCAGATCCGCGCCCCCGGACACGCCTCGCGCGTGGCCCGCACCAGCTCGGCCGGGACCGGCTCTCCCCCCAGGAGCAGCCGGCGCACGCCCTCCAGCCCCCGTCCGCCCGCGGCGGCCCGGGCCTCCAGGAGGGCCGACCAGAGCGAGGGGACGCAGTTGACCACCACCTCCCCGCGGCCGCCGAGCGCCCCGAGCAGCGCGGCCGGGTCGGCGGCGACGTCCCCGGGGAGGATCCACACCGCTTCGCCGCGCAGCAGGGGATGGAACAGCTGCTTGAGCGAAGCGTCGAACGTCGGCGGGCTGAGCAGGGGGATTGCGCCGGGCCCGTCGTCCAGCACCGTCCGCCCGATCCAGGCCAGGTAGCCGGCCAGGCTGCCGTGCGAGACCATCACCCCCTTGGGCCGTCCCGTGGAGCCGGAGGTGTGGATGACGTACGCCAGGCTTTCCGGCGCGACGGCGGCGGCCGGCGCTTCGACGGGCGCGCCGCCGGCCCGCGCCGCGTCCGTGTCCAGGCGCACCACGGCGCCCGCGTAGCCGTGGAGCCGCGAGGCCGCCGCGCCGGCGGTCACCACGACGCGGGCGCCGCATTCGTCCAGCAGCGCGAGGAGCCGCTCCGCCGGGTGCGCCGGGTCCAGCGGGACGTAGGCGCCGCCCGCCCTGAGCACGGCGAGCACGGCGACGACCAGCTCCGGCGTGCGCTCCAGGCACACGCCCACGCGGGCCTCGGGCCCCACGCCAAGCCGCCGCAGCCGGCCG
The DNA here is from genome assembly GCA_040509335.1 of Longimicrobiaceae bacterium. Lineage (GTDB taxonomy): Bacteria > Gemmatimonadota > Gemmatimonadetes > Longimicrobiales > Longimicrobiaceae > JAFAYN01. The sequence goes on from JBEVLE010000033.1 coordinate 13,002, forward strand.
GCGAGCTCGCCCGAGCGGCGCTCCAGGGCGGCGTAGCTGAGCCGCTCGTCGCCGAAGACCACCGCCACGGCATCGGGGGTGCGCGCGGCCTGCGCCGAGAACTGCTCGTGCACCGGGGCCGTCGGGCGGGGTGCGGCGGTGGCGTTCCACGCCGCCAGCACCCGTTCGCGCTCGCTCTCGTCCAGCAGCCCCACCTCCGCCAGGCGGCGCTCGGGGTGGGTGGCCATCCCCTCCAGCAGCACCCGCAGGTGGCCCGCAAGCCGCTCCGCCGCCTCCGTGTCCACCCGGCCGCGGTCGTGGTGGATCTCCAGGCTCAGCCGCGAGGCGCCCTGCGCCACCAGCGACAGCGGGTAGTTGGACCGGCCCCGCACGAGGTTGCTGCGCGCCCGCACCCCGTCCACGCCGCCCTGCTTCCGGTCCATCTCCCGGTCCACGGGGTAGTTCTCGAACACCACCAGGCTCCGGAAAAGGGGCTCGCCCGGGGGGACGTCGCTCCACTTCCGCACCTCCACCAGCGGCGCGTAGTCGTGCTCGCGGGCCTCCGCCTGCTCGCCCTGGAGCCGCGCCAGCCACTCCCCGAGCGCCGCCTCCGGCCTCAGGCGCACCCGCACCGGGAGGGTGTTGATGAACAGCCCCACGATCTCTTCCGCCCCCGGCAGATCCGCGGGCCGCCCCGAGACGGTCGCCCCGAAGAGCACGTCGTCCGCCCCCGCGTAGCGCGCGAGGAGAAGCGCCCACGCGCCCTGCACCAGCGTGCCCGGGGTCACGCCCCACCGGCGCGCCCGCTCCTGCAGCGCGGCCGACCGGTCCTCGGAGAGCAGCAGCGCCGCCGTGCCCTGCCCCTCCTCCCCGCTCCGCGCCGTCCCCGGCACCGGGAGCGGGGTGGGCGCGTCGAAGCCGGCGAGCGCCGCCCTCCAGAAGCGCTCCGCGCGGCCCCGGTCCTGCCGCTCCAGCCAGGCCACGTACTCCCGGAAGCGCACCGCCGGCGCGGCCCGCGGCGCCTCCCCGCGCACGTGCGCCGCGTACGCCGCCAGCACGTCGCGGAAAAGCAGCGACAGGCTCCACCCGTCCATGACCAGGTGGTGGTGGGTCCACAGCAGCTGGTGCTCGTCGTCCTCCATCCGGAAGAGCGCCACCCGCATCAGCGGTGCGCGGCGCGTGTCGAATCCCTCGGCGAGGTCCGCTGCGAGGTGCCGCTCCAGGCGCGCCTGCCGCCCGGCGGCGTCCAGCCCGCGCCAATCCTCCACCCGGAAGGGCAGCTCCGCCTCGCGGTGGACGACCTGCACCGGCCGGGGGAGGCCCTCCCAGGCGAAGCTCGCCCGCAGGATCTCGTGGCGGGCCACCGCGCCCTGCCACGCGCGCTCCAGCGCCCGGACGTCGAGGGGCCCCGACAGCAGGTACCCGAACTGCCCCACGTACACCCCCGAGCCGGGGGCGAGGAGCGAGTGGAAGTGCATCCCCTCCTGCATGGGCGTCAGCGGATACACGTCCTCCACGTCGCCGGGCTCGCTTCCCAGCAGCGTGTCCAGCGCCGCCGGGTCCAGCCCCGCCAGCGGGAAGTCGTCCGGCGTGCGCCCGCCCGCCCCGCCGCCGCGGCAGTGCGCGATCAGCCCGCGCAGCTCCTCGGCGTACCAGGCGGCGACGCGCTCCAGGGTCTCGCGCCGGTGGGTCGCCGCGCTGAAGCCGAAGGTCACGGACAGCCGGCCTCCGTTCACCGCCCCGATGACTTCGACCCGGTAGCTCCGGGCGCGGCGCGGGTCCTGCGCCGCGCCGGCCGGCTCGGGCGCGAGCCGGAAGAAGGTGTGCTCGGCGACCGTTTCCTCCAGCTGCCCCAGGTAGCCGAACGCGACCGCTGCCCGCGACGCCGCCGCCAGCTTCGCCCCAGCCCGGTTCCCGCCCCCCCACCGCAGCAGCCCGTAGCCGAGCCCCCGGTGCGGCACCCCGCGCAGCTGCTCCACGACGGCCTTCGGCACCGCGCCGGCGCTGCGGTCCTCCGGAAGCTCCAGCAGCATCGGGTACGTGTGGGTGAGCCATCCCACGGTCCGCGACAGGTCGACGTCCGCGAAGCGCTCCTCCTCGCGGCCGGACCCTTCCAGCTCCACCCGCACCCGCCGGTCTCCGGTCCAGCGCGCCAGGGTGGACGCCAGCGCGCACAGCAGCACCTCTTCGATGCGCGCGCGGTACGCGGCGGTCACGTCGCGCAGCAGCGCCGCGGTCTCGTCGGCGTCGAACCGCGCGGCGACGCTCGCCTCGCTGCCGACGGTGTCCTCGCCCCGGGGGTCGTCCAGCGGCAGCGCCGCCACCCTGCGGCGCGCCTGCGAGGTCCAGTACGCGGCTTCCACGACGGTCTCCAGCGCGCGGCCCTGCTCCGCCAGGCGCTGGGCCCACGTCTTCCACGAGGTCGTCTTCGGCGGGAGGCGCACGGGCTCGCCGCGCTCCAGCTGCAGGTACGCGCTCTCCAGGTCCTCCAGCAGGATGCGCCAGCTCGCCCCGTCCACCGCCAGGTGGTGGACCACCAGCAGCAGCCGCCCCGGCCCGCCGTCGCCCGGGTGGAAGTGGGCCGCGCGGAACACGGGCCCGCGCTCCAGGCCGAGGCTCGCCTGCACCTGGTCCGCCGCCCCCGCGAGCGCCCCGCCACGATCCGCCCCGTCCAGCCGCGACAGGTCGATCGCGGCCAGCGGCACGCGCTCCCCGGCCGGCGCGTGCAGCTGCGTCCACCCGTCCTCCCCGCGGGGAAAGCGCAGGCGCAGCGCGTCGTGGTGCGCCGCCAGCGCCGTGAGCGCCCGTTCCAGGCGGCGCGGGTGGAGGGCCCGCGGCGGGACCAGCAGCAGCGCCTGGTTGAAGTGGTGCGGAGCCACGGACCGCTCCGCGAAAAAGGCGCGCTGGATCGGCGTCAGCGGCGCCGGCCCGGTCACCGGCCCCTGCTCGGCCACGATCGCGGCGCCGGTCCCGACCACGCGCGCCAGCTCGGCGATGGTGGCGTGCTCGAAGAGCTGCCGCGGAAGCAGCTGCAAGCCCGCCCTGCGCGCCCCCGTGGCGACCCGGATGGCGAGGATGGAATCGCCGCCCAGGTCGAAGAAGCGCTCGTGGATCCCCACGCGCTCCACCCCAAGCACCGCGCTCCAGACCTCCGCGAGCGCCTGCTCGACGGGGGTCCGCGGAGCCGTGCGGTCCCGCCCCTCATCGCTCTCCGCCGGGTCCGGGAGGGCGGCGCGGTCCACCTTGCCGCTGGACGTCAGCGGAAGCCGCTCCAGCGCCACGAACGCGCCGGGCACCATGTACTCCGGCAGCGACTCGCGCAGCCGCGTCCGCAGCTCCTCCACGTCGGGCAGGTCGGCTCCGGCCACGTACGCCACCATCCTCGGCCCACCCGCATCCTGGCGCACCACCACCACGCACTCCCGCACCCGCGGGTCGCGCAGCAGCACGCTCTCCACCTCCCCCGGCTCGATGCGGAAGCCGCGCAGCTTCACCTGCCGGTCCAGCCGCCCCAGGAACTCCAGCTCCCCGGAGGCCACCCACCGCACCCGGTCGCCCGTGGCGTACATCCGCCCCCCCGCCTCCCCGAACGGGCACGGGACGAACGTCTCAGCCGTCATCGCCGGCTCCCCCAGGTAGCCCCGCGCCACCCCCTCGCCCGCGAGGTACAGCGCCCCCAGCACCCCCATCGACACCGGGCTCAGCCCCGCGTCCAGCACGTACGCCCTCACCCCTCGGATCGGACGCCCGATCCCCGGCGCGCGCCCCCCGCCCTCCGGCGCGACCACCCCCGACGTGGCCACCACGGTGTTTTCCGTGGGCCCGTAGTTGTTCACCAGCGCGAACGGCATCCCGGCCTCCGGCCGCGCCCGAAGCGCGTCGCCCCCGGTGAGCAGCGCGCGCAGCGCCGTGTCCCGCGGCCACTCCAGCCCCAGCATCCCCTCCGCCAGCGGCGTCGGCACGAAGGCCAGCGTGATCCCGCGCTCCAGCAGCAGCGCCTGGAGCGCCTCCGGCGACGTGCGCACGTCCTCGTCCGCCACCAGGTGCAGCGCGGCCCCCGCGGCCAGGTACGGCCAGGTCTCCCACACCGCGGCGTCGAAGCCCAGCCCCGCCAGCTGCGTCGCCCGGTCCGCCGCCGTCACC
>JBEVLE010000034.1:0-12316 GCA_040509335.1 Longimicrobiaceae bacterium
GAGGCCGCGCGGCCTCCCCCTCGGATCTCCCGGCCGCCTCCCCCGCTCCCGGCCGGGTCAGGGCTGCGCGGCGGTGGCGCTGATGGGGGTCACCTGGATGACGCCGCCGAGGTGGCCGTTGCCGAACTCCAGGTTGGCGGAGGTGGGCTCGTAGAAGCGCATGGAGCCCACGCCAGACGCCGAGATGGTGCGGAGCGCGTCGGGGCCGCCCATCCGTGTCCTGTTCACGTACACGACCACGGGGTCCCGGCTGGAATTCCGCGATGCGGTGGCGAGGCCCGAGCTCAGCCAGCGGGGGCGGCGGGCGCGGACCAGGTCGTACGCGGTGCCGGCGTCCGACTCTGCGATCTCCTGCCGGGACAGGGCGTTGAAGTCCGACCTGCGGTTCTCGGTCCCGGCGCCGGCGGACGGATCCGCGCTGGTGGCGGGGGCGCAGGCGGCGGCGAGCGCCAGGGCGGGGACGAGGACGAGGGAAAGCGGGCGCATGGGCGGTGGGGTGCGGGTGGGCCGCGGTCTGCCGGGGTCGTGCCGCGGACACATGGGACTCACCCGCAAGCTATCCGGCGCGCGGGAGATGTACAAGCGATCCGGAAGGCCGCGGCTGCGCTGGGGGATGTGACGCACGCGCGGGAGGGCGGGTTTCCTGGGGTGGGCGCGACGGGCCGAGTATACGAACGATCCACGTGGACGTGGGAGCGGAGCCGGGAGCGCGCTAGGTTTGAGGCCGAGCCGGAGATGGTCTCCGGCTCGCTCCTCTCACTCCACGATGGAGAGCACGCCATGCGCACGACCCGTATCCTCCTCACCCTCGCCGCCGCCGCGACCCTCGCCGCCTGCTCGGACAACGCGGCTTCGCCGGTCGATCCGGGCAGCGCCACCGTCCTGCGCGACGGGACCGGCTATCTCGGGACCGGCAACAAGGATGGCAGCGCGGGAGGTGACAGCCTGACGGTTACCCAGCGCGGCGTCGGGTATCTCGGCACCGGAAATTAAGGACGGCCTGCGATGAGGGTGCGTGAGGGACTTTCCGGGGCTCCATCGCGGCGCACCCTCATCGCTGTGAGCAGGTCCAGCACCAGTTCCTCCACGCCTACATCGGGCTCTGCAACCTCCTGCCATCGAAAATCCGGGAAAGTCGCAGCGAGTCGTTCGTCGTTCGTGACTGTCTCCCGAACGATCTCCAGCATCCGCTCGGCGATCAACTGGCACTTCCCTTCACCACGCTCCCGCGAAAGGCTGTGCGCTTCGGTCGCTGCGATCGCGACCCGTGACCAGTAACCGAAGCTGGCTGCGCCGTGCGCCAACTGGATCATCGCAGCCGCATGCCCGTCACGTGTATCCTGCCTGCGCATTAGCGCCCAAGTCTCGTTCCAGGTGGCTTCGAACACCGACTCGTCTCCCATTCCCGCCGCGGCACGCGCCAGGTTCGCCAGAATGACCACGCGGTCCGCCGGCTCCCAAACGTGCTGAAGCAATTCCTGAAACGTGTCTTTGGCGTTCTTGAAGTCTCCTACGCTGTCCAGCCAAAACAACGCAACGTCATGGGCTAATCGCATCACCCGTGCGTGACCTGCGCCGTACGCCAGTAACGCCTGTCGGGCATAGTCACTTCCGAGAATGGCGTGCTCCATCTCGAAGTGCATGATTGCCAGGTCGTAGAGCGCGTCACCTTCGAGCGTGCGCAGCCCGTGTATGCGTGCCACCCGCAGCGACAGCGTGTGGAACCGCACTGCGAGCGGGTAGTTGCCGGTTCGTCGGCAGAGGTTTCCCAACCCCGCCAAGGAGAGGAAGTATACCTTCCAGGCATGCTGCTTCCGCGACAGCATGGCTGCCCACTTCAACCATCTTTCCGCGGCCGAGTAATCCGCGAGCACCCGGGCGAGCCGTCCGACGTCGTAGGCGAAGTACGCGTTGGTGGGAAAGGCGGACTGCGCGAGCTGCGCGAAGGTCAGCGCGGTGATGCAGGCGCCCCACCCCTCGGCCCACATCGCGATGCGCGTGCAGGCGTACGCGACGGCCTCGGCGGTGTCCTCGTCGGGCTGGTCGCGCAGGAGGCCGTAGAGCGCGCGAAGCTCGGTGCCGACTGCCTCGATCATCTCCACCGGGGCGCCCTCGCCGCCCGTGGGCCCGGGGCGCGCACGCCCCGCCCGCGCTTCCAGCCAGCCCAGCACGTCCCTCGCCGCGTGGACGAGGACGCGCGCGTCCGCCACGACGCCGGGCTCCAGCTCGCGCCGGACGTGCACGAAAAGCTCGCTGTAGTCCGGCTGGACCGGAGGGGGCTGGACGGCTCGCATCGCTCGGCGGTCTACGGGTGGAAGGGTTGGCCGGACGATTCCTCCGCCAGCCAGGAGGGGGTGCCGGCACCGACCTTGGACAGCAGCTCGGCGACCCGCCGCGCGATCTGGCGTCGGGCCCACGCCCGCCAGGGCGCGGGGAAGTCCCCGGCGAGCACGGCGAGCGCCACGGATCCCGGCGCGACGTCCACCGCCGGCCGGCCTTCCGACCACTCGCGGAGCCGGTCGATCGTGTCGTGTCCGGGCGTGCTCATGGCGAGGAACTTCCGGAGCGCACCGCGGCCGATCCCGATCTCCGGGGCAAGGGTGCGCTGCCCCGCCGTGCGCAGCTCCCGGCGGAGGATGCCCCGGAGGGCTGCGTGCTCGCGGATGGTGTCGAAGGGGTCACGCTGGGCCGCGGCTCGCACTTATCGTCGCGTTTCTTTGGGTGCCTTTTGTGTGACGCGCCAGGCCAGTATACGGCGGGTTCTGCGCGGCGCGCCAGAGCATTGCGCAGGTGGGCTCCGTGGGGTGTTCGTAGCCGGAATGGACGGCGCCGAGCGACCGATCGGGCGGGAGGGCGTAAACCGTTGTCCCGGCGCACCAGGCACGGCAGCGGAGCTCGTTCCCGGAGCCCGTCGAATGGTCCTCGCCCAGCCGGCTGGGCTCCGCGAGCGTGTGTGGAATAGTGCATTCCGTCCAACTTTCCGCGGGGGCCTTCCGGCGCGCGGCTCCTATTTCTCGCAGACGATGTGGACCACCGCCGGCACGGCGGCGTACTCGTCCCAGAAGCCCTCGCCGTACCTCTGTTCCGAGCCCGGAGGGATCAGGTAGGGCTCGATCCTCCACGAGCGGAACCCCGCGGCCCGGAACGCCTCCTCGTACGCTTCCCAGGGGAGCCAGTAGAAGTCGAACTCCACCGTGTGCTCGCCCAGGAAGAGCGTGGCGCGGAGCGTCGAGCCCTCGCGCAGGGGCTCGTCCACGAGCCGGTACCGGAGCCCGTACCGGCGCTGGTCGATGACGGGCCGCGGCGGCTGGAGCGGGTTTGCGTTGCTTCCCACGAACCTCTGCCCCGGCGCCAGGTTGTCGTAGATCGTCCGCACCATCCGCAGCAGCTGCTCCCGGTCCCGCGCGTAGTGCAGGAAGTACGAGGCCGTGACCCGGTCGAACGGGCCGATGGTGCCCAGCGCCGCGGCGTCCGCGACCCGGTACTCGATGCCCAGCGGCTGCGCCTCCTCCTGCTCCCGGGCCAGCGCGACCATCTGCGGCGAGATGTCCACGGCCACCACGCGCCCGGCCCCCCACCGCTTGAGGAGGCGGGTGCCCATCCCATCGCCGCAGGCCAGGTCCAGGACGGAAAGGCCCGCGAGGTCGCCGAGCCGCAGGCGGAGCGAATGCCACTCGGGCTCCCGGAGCGGCACCCCCGCGGCGATCTCCTGGTAGTCGTGGGCGATGGAGTCGTACTGTGCCATGGGTCCCCCTTTCCGTGCGGTTGGACTGCATGGGTGCGTGGGCCGTCACGCCCTGCATGATAGGCCCGGCGGACGCCCGCGCGGTAGGGGCGCGCGCCCGCCGGGCGGGAGCCGCGGCGGCGGAATCGCCCGGGCGGACCGCGCCGTCCGCTCCGCGTCCTTTCCCCCCGCCCGCCCGCCGCCTATATTCCCGCCTCGACGAAAACAGCCCGACCGATCCGCGCCGGCCCCTCCCCACCGGAGGGACCGGCGCACGCGCACGCGCCCGAGACACCGCGCCACGACGGACGACAGATGCCCAAGCGCACCGACCTCCAGAGCATCCTGATCCTCGGCTCCGGCCCCATCGTCATCGGGCAGGCCGCCGAGTTCGACTACAGCGGCACGCAGGCCGTCCGCGCCCTGCGCGAGGAGGGGTACCGCGTGATCCTGGTCAACAGCAACCCGGCCACGATCATGACCGACCCCGACCTGGCCGACGCCACCTACATCGAGCCCATCACCCCCGAGTGGGTGGAGCGGGTGATCGAAAAGGAAAAGCCCGACGCCGTCCTCCCCACCATGGGCGGGCAGACCGCGCTCAACGTGGCGCTGGAGCTGCACGACCGCGGCGTGCTGGCGCGGCACGGCGTGGAGCTCATCGGGGCCAACGCGCGCGCCATCCGCATGGCCGAGGACAGGAGCGAGTTCGCCAAGGCCATGCGCCGCATCGGGCTCAAGCTGCCGCACGGCGGGTTCGCGCGGTCGTGGGACGACGCCGTCCGCATCGTGGAGGACACCGGCTACCCCGCCATCATCCGCCCCAGCTTCACCCTGGGCGGCACCGGCGGCGGCATCGCGTACAACCGCGACGAGTTCGAGGAGATGGTGCGGCACGGCATCGAGCTGTCGCCCGTGGGCGAGGTGCTCATCGACCGCAGCGTCATCGGGTGGAAGGAGTTCGAGCTGGAGGTGATGCGCGACGGCGCCGACAACGTCGTCATCATCTGCTCCATCGAGAACTTCGACCCCATGGGCGTGCACACCGGCGACTCCATCACCGTGGCGCCCGCGCAGACGCTCACCGACGTGGAGTACCAGCGCATGCGCGACGCCGCCATCGCCATCATCCGCGAGATCGGCGTGGAGGCGGGCGGGTGCAACGTGCAGTTCGCCGTGAACCCCGACAACGGCGAGCTGCTGGTGGTGGAGATGAACCCGCGCGTGTCGCGCTCCTCCGCGCTTGCCTCCAAGGCCACCGGCTACCCCATCGCCCGCATCGGCGCCAAGCTGGCCGTGGGCTACACGCTGGACGAGCTCCCCAACGCCATCACCCGCAGCACCCCGGCGTCGTTCGAGCCGGTGCTGGACTACGTGGTGGTCAAGTTCCCGCGCTTCGCCTTCGAGAAGTTCCCCGCGGCCGACCCCACGCTGGGCGTGCAGATGAAGGCCGTGGGCGAGAGCATGGCCATCGGGCGCACCTTCCGGCAGGCGTGGCAGAAGGCCATCCGCGCGCTGGAGATCGGCCGCATGGGGTGGGAGGTGGGGAAGACGCTGGAGGAGGACCGGCTGGCGGACGACTCCGCGGAGTCGCTGCGGCGCGCGCTGCGCCGCCCCACCCCGGAGCGCCCCTTCCAGGTCAAGCGTGCCATGCAGGCGGGGATGCCGCTGGAGGAGATCGCCGACGCCACCCGCATCGACCCCTGGTTCCTGGCCGAGCTGCTGACGCTGGTTCACGCCGAGCGCGACTACGCCGACCTGGCCGAGGTTTCCGGCGGCGAGCTGCGGCGCATGAAGCGCTTCGGCTTCTCGGACTGGCAGCTCGCCCGCATCCGCGGCGAGACGGAGGCCCGGGTGAGGGAGCGGCGCTGGGCGCTGGGGATCCACCCCGTGTTCAACATGGTGGACACCTGCGCGGGCGAGTTCCCGGCCGCCACGCCGTACCTGTACTCCACCTACGCCGAGGAGAACGAGTCCGTCCGCTCGGAGCGGCGCAAGGTGATGATCCTGGGATCGGGACCCATCCGCATCGGGCAGGGGGTGGAGTTCGACTACTGCTGCGTGCAGGCCGCGCTGGCGCTGCGCGACGCCGGCTTCGAGACCATCATGGTCAACTCCAACCCCGAGACCAACTCCACCGACTTCGACGTCAGCGACAAGCTGTACTTCGAGCCGCTGACGCTGGAGGACGTGCTGGAGATCGTCCGCCTGGAGCAGCCGGAGGGCGTGGTGGTGCAGCTGGGCGGGCAGACGCCGCTGAAGCTGGCGCAGGGGCTGGAGGCGGCGGGGGTGCCCATCCTGGGGACGCCGGTGAACTCCATCGACGCCGCCGAGGACCGCGAGCGCTTCGAGGAGCTGGCGCGCCGCCTGGGCGTGCAGCAGCCCCCCAACGGCACCGCCGTGCACGCCGACGAGGCCGCGGTCATCGCGGAGCGCATCGGCTACCCGGTGCTGATGCGCCCCTCGTACGTGCTGGGCGGCCGGGGGATGGAGATCGTGTACGACGAGCCCTCCCTGCGCGGCTACTTCGCGCGGGCGGTGGAGGTGTCGCACGAGCGGCCGGTGCTCATCGACCGCTTCCTGGAGGACGCCTTCGAGGCCGACGTGGACGCGCTCTGCGACGGCGAGACCGTGGTGATCGCCGGGCTGATGCAGCACATCGAGGAAGCGGGGATCCACTCCGGCGACTCGGCGTGCGTGCTCCCGCCCTACCTGCTGGGCGACCGCGAGATCGCGGAGATGCGCGAGCAGACCCGGCGCTTCGCCCTGGAGCTGGGGGTGGTGGGGCTGATCAACGTGCAGTACGCCATCCTGGGCGGCGTCGTGTACGTGCTGGAGGTGAACCCGCGCGCCTCGCGCACGGTGCCCTTCGTTTCCAAGGCCACGGGGGTGCCCATCGCGCGGATCGCGGCGCGGCTGATGGTGGGGGAGAAGCTGGCGGACTTCGGGCTGCCGGAGGAGATCCCGGTGGGCGGGGTGGCGGTCAAGGAGTCGGTGTTCCCGTTCAACAAGATGAGCGGCGTGGACCCGCTGCTGGGGCCCGAGATGCGCTCCACCGGCGAGGCCATGGGCTTCGACGACTCGTTCGGGATGGCCTTCGCAAAGGCGCAGATCTCCGCGGGGATGGAATTGCCGCGCGAGGGCACGGTGATCGTCACCGTGAACGACCCGGACAAGCCCACCGTGACGCCGCTCGCCCGGCGGCTGCACGACATGGGCTTCAGGATCGTCGCCACGGGCGGCACGGCGCGCTACTTCCGCGCCCGCGGCATCCCGTGCGAGGAGGTGTTCAAGGTCAACGAGGGGCGCCCCAACATGGCCGACAAGATCATCTCCGGCGAGGTGGCGCTGCTCATCAACACGCCGCTGGGCAAGGAGTCGCAGTACGACGACTACGCCACCCGGCGCGCGGCGATCGCCCACGGGGTGCCGTACATCACCACGCTTTCCGCGGCGTCGGCGGCGGTGGACGCGATCATCGCGCTGTGGACGGGGCGGCGCGAGGTGAAGAGCATCCAGGAGCGCACGGCGGGGCTGGTCAAGACGCTCGCCCCTGTCGTGGTGGCGTGACGAGCTTTTACGGCTTCGAAGTGCGGGGTCGGGCGTGCCCCCGGCTGCGCCGGGGTCGGGCTTCGGCTCCGTAGCAGACGAAACAACCGTCTGCAACGGAGTCGAGCCCCGGCAAACTGCCGCCGGGTCTCGCCCCTTCGGGCCGAAATCCCTCACGCGACTGCGCACGACAACCCCAACGCGGCGGCCCCGGGCGGGATCCTCGTCCCGGGCCGCCGCACCGTCACCCGGTTCCCGACCCGCGACCCGGCTTCACGCCTGGCCGGGGGAGGCCACCGCGCCATGGGGTTCCCCTACGTCCCTCGTCCGGGACTCCCTCCGCCCGTTCGAGTCGTTCTCGGGCCTCCTCTGCGGGTCGAGCCCCAGGTACGCGTAGGCGGCGGCGACCGCCAGCCCCAGCCATGCCAGCCCGAAGTCCGTAAGCGGCTGGAGAACCGTGGGGTGCTGCATCACGCCCACGACGAACGCCGCGAGTCCCGCCCCCAGCCAAACCAGCAGGTAAACGGCGGTGACGACCTTCACCGCGTTCTGCTTTCGGGGCGAGGGCGCGGACTCGAGCGCACGTGCCATGACCTGCTCTCCCGGGCTGGTGATGGCAAGCTCTGCGATCACCAGCGCGGATACCAGGCCGCCGACGAGCGTCAGGACCTGAACCATTCCGGCCGTGAAAGCGGAAGCGGGGTACCTCGTGCAGGCGGGGGTCGTCACGCAGTCCACGACCAAGACACCGACCACGACCGAATACACGTACAGCCCCAGCAGGATCACGGCGATCAGAGCGCCAAGAGCAAGTCGCATGGTGCGCCTCCTTGAACAGGGTGGGACCGGGATGCGGGGCGGGCCTGCGGCTCGACTCGTGAACGGCCGCCGTGCCGCCCCGGTCCGGTCGTGTGGGAGATGGCGTGGCCTCGCTGCGCAGCCGGTACTGCCGGCCGCCTCTCCGGTGAGCGACTGCGGCGCTTGCGCGCAGCCACTTCTATTAGAGGGCACGGGGACAGCTTTTCGCAGAGGCTTTCGCAGGGGGCCGCCACCTGTTTCGCCGGCTGCGGCCCGCGGCGGGCTTTACATCGGGAAGCACACCGCATACGCTATCCGCGGAACCCGCCTGCCGCCGCCGTCCGGCGCCGCTCCACCGCCATGCCTCCCGGAGAGCCCCACCCATGCGCGACCTTCGTGCGCCCATCCGCCCGTCCGCCGTCGTCACCCTCCTGCTGATCGCGCTCCTCGCCGGGTGTCCCAGCGCGGCGAAGCGCTACGAGCAGGGAGTGGAGCTGGAGCAGCGGGGCCGCCCGCTCGACGCCACGCTCCGCTACGTGGAGGCGCTGCGCAAGGAGCCGGGGCTGGCGGAGGCCCGCGCGCGCCTCGCCGAGACCGGCGCGCGCGCCGTGGACGGCCTGCTGAGCGAATCCGCCGCGCTGGACGCGAGCGGCCGTCCGGCCCAGGCCGCGGAAACGCTGCTGCGGCTGGACGCGCTGCGCCGCGACGCGGCGGGGGTGGGGGTGCCGCTCGCCGCGCCGGGCGACTACGCCGCGCGCCGCCGTGCCGTCTTCGACCGCGCCATCGACGCCGCGGTCGCCGGGGCTCCAGGCACCTCCTGGGACGACGCGCTGCGGCGCCTGGAGCGGGCGGGCGCCGCCTTCGGGCCGTCCGCCGAGCAGCGCGAGCGGCTGGCGCAGGCGCGCTCCGGCACGTACCTGGCCTGGGGCGAGTCCGAGGCCTCGCGCGGGCGCTACCGCGCCGCGTACGGCGTGGCCGAGCGGGCGCTCCGCGCGCTGGGGAGCGGCACCCCCGGCGCCGCCCGCCTGGCCGAGCTCCAGGCCGAGGTGCTGCGCCGCGGCACCGCGCGCGTCGCCGTCCTCCCCATCACCGCCGACGACGACCTCCTCCGCCGCCTGGACGACAAGCTGGTCCGCGAGGTCGAGGACGTGCTGGCGGAGCGCCACTGGGCGGGCGCGCCCGCCTTCGTGGCGGTCGCGGACCCGCAGCGCGTGGGCCGCGAAGCGCGGCGCGAGGGGTACGGACGCCGCGCGGCCACCCCCCGGGAGGCGGCGCGGCTGGCGCGCGAGCTGGGCGCGGACTTCGCCGTGGTCGCCGAGCTGGACAGCGTCCGCGCGGAGGAGCGCGAGGTGCGCGAGTCGCGGCGGTCCGTCCGCACCAGCGAGGGCGCCGACACCGCCTACACGCTGCGGGAGGGGCGCGTCCAGGGCTGGGCGAGGGTGGCGCTCACCGTGGTGGATGCCCGCGACGCCCGGGTGCTGGACCGCGCCACGGCGACCGCCGACCGCTCCGGCGGCTTCCGCCGCGGCGTCTTCGCCGGCGACTGGCGCACCCTCGCCCTCCCCCGCGGCGACCGCGAGCTGTTCGCGCCGCCGGGCGAGACGCGCGACCGCCGCGAGCTCGCGCTGGACCTGGCCGGCGACCTCGCGGAGCGCGTCGCGCGCGAGACGTTCGACGCCGTGCTGCGGCAGGTGCCGTAGGAACGCTGTCTTGGATTGGCAAATGCGATCGCAGACAGGACAGTCAGAGCATCGCACGACACGAAATTGAGCTATATTTTCGTGCTGGTACGTGGTTCAACATGTCCGATGCCACACCCGAAAGGGTGCGGGTCCAACTCGCCGGTACGGCTTTGAAATCCAGTTGCGGCTACATGGTCCAGACATGAGATGATTGGATGACGAACTACACGGACGGGGATCTTGAAGCGATGCTCGGCGACATCGAATCGGACATCGCAGAGCGGAAGGAGTCGTTCGCGGGCGACGCTCCCACCAAAGTGCGCGAGGCCGTCTGCGCTTTCGCGAACGACCTCCCGGACCATCGGGTTGCCGGCGTAATCTTCATCGGAGCGCGTGATCGAACCGGAATGCCAAGCGGCCTTGCGATCACCGACGAACTCCTCCGCCAGCTCGCGGACATCAAGACAGACGGCAACATCGTGCCGCCGCCCACCATCACTGTCGCCAAGCGAAACCTGCGCGGAGCAGAAATCGCTGTAATCACTGTAGAACCTTCTGACTCCCCCCCTGTTCGGTATCGTGGGCGGGTCCACATCCGGGTGGGGCCCCGGCGCGACATCGCCACTGCTCAGGACGAGCGGATCCTGAACGAGAAGCGCCGCGCTCGCGACAAGCCTTTTGACGTTCAGTCAATGCCCTCCGCCACGATCACGGACCTCGACCGGACTCGATTTGAGAGTGAATACCTCCCGGCAGCCGTAGCGCCGGACGTGCTTGCAGCGAATGAGCGTACGCTTGAGCAAAAACTTGCAGTGACCAAGATGGTCGCCTCGGCAGAGAACCCGATTCCAACGGTGTTGGGGTTGCTTGTCTTGGGCAAGGAAACACGGGACTACATTGCCGGAGCCTATGTTCAGTTCCTGAGGATCGAAGGAGTGGATCTGGCAGATCCAATCGTGGACGAGCAATTGATCGACGGCCCCCTCGCCGACGTATTGCGGAGGATCGACGACAAACTGGAATCGCACAATCGCACAGCCGTAGATATTACCGGTGGCTCGCGCGAGTCGCGCCGCTCGGACTATCCTTTATCCGCCCTCCAACAGCTCATACGCAATGCAGTAATGCACCGGACGTATGAAGCCAGCAACATGCCGGTCCGGGTCACCTGGTACGATGACCGGATCGAGATCACGAACCCTGGTGGTCCATTTGGCGCCGTCAGCATAGAGAACTTCGGCCAGCCCGGTGTCGCAGACTACCGGAACCCGAACTTAGCCGAGGCTATGCGCGTGCTCGGGTTCGTCCAGCGCTTCGGAGCGGGACTGGCAATCGCGCGTCGCGAGCTGGCATTGAACGGAAATCCCCCACCCCAATTCCTAGTGCACTCTTCGCACCTTGGCGTGATCGTGAAGGGGGCAGAATGAGGACAATCGCGTTCTTCAACAACAAGGGGGGGGTCGGGAAGACATCGCTGGTCTACCACCTGGCGTGGATGTACGCCGACCTCGGCCTGCGCGTGGTTGCCGCGGACTTCGATCCTCAGGCGAACCTGACCAGCATGTTCGTGGACGAGGAAAGGCTGGAAGAACTGTGGTCGGGGAACGCCGGGCGCGAGACAATCTATGGTGCCTTGCAACCACTGCTGGAGGGGACCGGAGACGTCATGGCACCTCACGTCGAGGCGGTGGCAGACCGAATCGGGCTCCTGGTAGGGGACCTCTCGTTATCGGAGTCGGAAGATGAGCTCAATAGTCAGTGGCCAAGGGCGATGGATCGTGATCCACGCGCGTTCCGAGTCGTATCGGCCTTTTGGCGCATCCTGGAGGCAGCATCGCTGGAGCACGAGGCGAACGTAGTTCTAATTGACGTGGGACCCAACCTCGGCGCAATCAATCGCGCCGCGTTGATCGCCGCCGAGCATGTCGTCATTCCATTGGCTCCCGACCTGTACTCGCTCCAGGGGCTCAGGAACCTAGGGCCGCGCCTGCGCAGGTGGCGCGAGGAGTGGAGCGAGCGTCGGGCGCGGAACCCGGTTCCAGGGCTGTCCATGCCCAGTGGTGAGATGAAGCCTGCCGGGTATACGGTCCTCCAGCACGCGGTGCGGCTCGATCGTCCAGTGCGGGCGCATGACCGCTGGATAAAGCGAATTCCGAAAGTCTATAGCGATTTCGTGCTGGATGAGACGCCAGGGGAGCGCCTGCCTGAAGTGGAGGACGATCCACACTGTCTGGCCACCCTCAAGCATTACCGCAGCCTCATGCCCCTGGCTCAGGAGGCGCGTAAACCAATGTTCTTCCTGAAACCAGCGGACGGCGCCATTGGTGGTCATGCCAAGGCCGTCCAGGATTGTTTCCGAGACTTCCATGCGCTTGCCGTCAAGATCGCAGAACGATGCGACGTTCCCCTGAGATGAGGCACTCAAGACCGAGCGAACATTCTGGGATCCTCCCCACGGACCGGCATGAGATGGGTTGGCACCAAACCCTCCACGAAGGGCGAGGTTCGGAACTCGATCGAATGAGTTCTCCGCTGTGTACGTAGAAGGGGGCACCGGCGCGCA
>JBEVLE010000035.1:0-3429 GCA_040509335.1 Longimicrobiaceae bacterium
TGTTTGCTGCTCAACGGAGCCGAAGCCCGACCCCGGCGCCAGCCGGGGGCACGCCCAACCCCGCCGTCAAAGCCATCTCAATCGCAAAGACCCGGCACGGAGGATGCCGAACCGCCACGCCCACCCCGAACCGGACCGCTGCCTGATGAACGTGGAGCTCGGCATCGTCGAAGGATTCTACGGCAGACCCTGGAGCTGGCGCGAGAGGGAGGACACCGTCCGCTTCCTCGGCCCCCGCGGCTTCGGCTTCTACCTGTACGCGCCCAAGGGCGACCCGCACCTGCGCCGGCTCTGGCGCGAGCCGCACCCGCCCGCCGCGGCGAAGGGGCTGGCGGCGCTGGCGGCGTGCTGCCGCGAGGCGGGCGTGCGCTTCGGGGTGGGGGTGAGCCCGTACGAGATCTTTGCGGGCTTCGACGCGGCCGCGCGCGAGGCGCTGGGGCGCAAGCTGGCGTTCCTGGACGGGCTGGGGGTGCAGGACCTGGCGATCCTGTTCGACGACATGCGCGGCGACGCGCCCGACCTGGCGGACCGGCAGGTGGAGGTGGTGCACTGGGCGCGCGGGCGGAGCGCGGCGGACCGGGTGCTGGTGTGCCCCACCTACTACTCGGACGACCCGGTGCTGGACCGCGTCTTCGGCGCGCGGCCCGCGGGGTACCTGGAGCGGCTGGGGGCCGCGCTGGACCCGGCAGTGGAGGTGATGTGGACGGGCGAGGAGGTGGTGTCGCGGGAGCTTTCCCCCGGGCACCTCCGCCGGGTGGGGGAGCAGCTGGGGCGCCGGCCCTTTTTGTGGGACAACTACCCGGTCAACGACGGCCAGCGGATGTCTCAGTACCTGCACCTGCGCGGCTTCACCGGGCGCCCCGCGTCCATCGCGGAGCACGTGTCCGGGCACGCCGTGAACCCCGCCCTCCAGCCCACGCTGAGCCGCATCCCCGCGCTGACGCTGGTGGAAAGCTACCGCCTGGGGGACGAATACGCGTACGGCGAGGCGCTGCGGCGCGCGGCCGCGGAGGTGCTGGGCCCGGAGCTGGGGGCGCGGCTGCGGGAGGACCTGCTCGTCCTGCAGGACGTGGGGCTGGACCGGCTGGGGGAGCGGGAGGCGGCGCTGCGGGAGCGCTGGGCGGGGGTGGACCACCCGGGCGCGCGGGAGATCGTGGGCTGGCTGGACGGCGAGTTCCGCATCACCGACGAGATCGTGCAGACGCAGTAGGCCGGCACGCGCCCGGTTCGCGCCGGGGCTTGTGCGTGCCGCTCTTCCGGGTCACCTTCCGGCCATGAGCTCTCCCCCCTCGACCGGCGCCCTCCGCGGCGGAATCTCGCTGGAGCGCAAGCTGCCGCTCCTGATCACCGCCCTGCTGGTGGCGATCATGGCCACGGGGGCCGCCTCGGCGTACGTGGAGGTGAAGCAGGCTTCGGTGGAGACGGCGCTGGAGCGGCTGGAGGCGGTCTCCGAGCAGCTCGCCGCCGCCACAGTGGGCCCCGCCCTCGCCCAGCGGCTGGAGAATATGGCCGACGTCGGCCGCGACCCCGCCGTCCTGGCCTACCTGGCCGCTCCCTCCGGGGCGACCCGGCCCGCGGCGGAGATGGCCCTCCTGCGCCTCCGGACTCCCGGGCTGCCGGCGGGCACCATCGAGATCTGGACACCGGACCGCGCCCCGCTCCTCACCGTGGGCGATTCCGCGGTCCCCGCGAGCGCCCGGGCGCCGGACGTGCTCCCCGGCGCGGCCGGGGTGGGGCCGTTCGTCACCGCCGGTCCGCGCGCCTACTTCTGGGTCGCCGTCCCCATTCGCCGGGGCGGCGCCGCCGCGGGGTTCGTGGCCGAGCTCCGGCCCATCGGCGGTGCGAACTCGGCGCGGCAGGTGGAGGCGCTGCTCGGGCGAGGCATCACCCTGTTCTTCGCCAACGCGGCCGGGGGCAAATGGGTGGCGCTCGACGGCACCGTGACGCCGGCCCCGGGCCCATGGCCCTTCGCGGGGGCGGCCCGGTACGAGCGGCGCGGGAGTGGAGGCGAGCACTTCGCCCACGCGACGGCGATCCCCCGCACGCCCTGGAGTGTGGTCGCGGAGCAGCCGGTGGGCACGGTGCTGGCGCGCCCGGACACCTTCCTGCGGCGGAGCGCGCTGGCGGCGCTGGCGCTCAGCCTGGCGGGGGCGCTGGGCGCCTGGGGGCTGAGCCGCGGCATCACCCGCCCGCTCCGCGACCTGCGCCGCGCCGCGGAGGCCATCGCCCGCGGCGACTACGGGCGCCGCATCGAGCTGCGCCGCACGGACGAGCTGGGCGTGCTGGCGGACAGCTTCAACCGCATGGCGGACCAGGTGCGGGCCACGCACCGCGAGCTGACCGAGCAGTACGACGCGGCGCAGTCGCTCGCGGGGGAGCTGGAGCAGGCCAATGAGCACCTGGAAGCGGCCATCGGCGAGGCGGACCTGGCGCGCTACGAGGCGGAAACGGCGAACCGCGCCAAGAGCGGCTTCCTGGCCACCATGTCGCACGAGATCCGCACGCCCATCAACGCCATCGTGGGCTACACGGACCTGCTGGAGCTGGGGGTCGCGGGGCCGCTCACGGACGGGCAGCGGCAGCAGCTGGCGCGGATCCGCGCCAGCGGCCGGCACCTGATCGGCCTGGTGGACCAGGTGCTGGACTTCGCGCGCATCGAGTCGGACGTGCTGCAGGTGGAGCGGCGCACGGCGTCCGTGGCGGACGCGGTGGAAACGGCGCTCACGGTGCTGCGCCCCCAGGCGGCGGAGCGCGGGATCGAGGTGAGCGCCGCGTGCGACGGCGCCCCGGGGCTCACGTACGAGGGCGACCCGCAGCGGGTGGACCAGGTGCTGGTGAACCTGCTTTCCAACGCGGTCAAGTTCACGCAGCCGGGGGGCCGGGTGTCCATCGCCTGCTCCCGCTGCGAGGGCGTGGTGGAGGGGGGCACGGCGCCGGGGCGGTGGACGTGCGTGACGGTGGAGGACACGGGGATCGGGATCCGGCCGGAGGAGCGGGAGCGGATCTTCGAGCCGTTCATCCAGGTGGAGAGCGGCTACACGCGCCGCCACGGGGGGACGGGGCTGGGGCTGGCCATCAGCCTGCGGCTGGCGCGCTCCATGGGGGGCGACCTGACTTTGGAGAGCACGCCGGGCGAGGGGTCGCGGTTCACCCTGTGGCTCCCCGCGTCCAATGGGAACGGCACGGGTTGAAGGCTTGACGGCAGGGTTCGGGCGTGCCCCCGGCTGGCGCCGGGGTCGGGCTTCGGCTCCGTAGCAGACGAAACTACCGTCTGCAACGGAGCCGAGCCCGCGCAAACAGCCGCGCGGTCTCGCCCCTTCGGGCCGAAATCCCTCACGCGGGCTCCTCGTGCGGCCCTCCGGGTCCTGCTGCGCCCTCCCCTGCGCCACGCGCCCTGACGGCGCTGCCGACGGCCTTGCCCCCGCGATC
>JBEVLE010000036.1:0-8482 GCA_040509335.1 Longimicrobiaceae bacterium
GCCCGTCCGCGGACGCCCCGTCAGGGGCGGCGGTCCGTGCCGCGGACCGCCTCGCGGGCGAAGGAGGGCGAGGGCGACAGCCCGCCCAGCCCGCCGCCGTCCTCGGAGGGGCGGATGGTGGGGACCGGGGGCGCCGGCGGCGAGACCGCGGGGCGCAGCGGGAGCGGCGGGAGCGTCCGCCCGGCGGCCAGCGCCTCCACCTCCTCGCGGTCGATGGTCTCGCGCTCCAGCAGCGCCTGCGCGATGATCTCCATCAGCGCCTCGTTCTCGCGCAGGATGCGGCGGGCGGTCTCGATCGCCTCGTCCAGCAGGCGCTTGACCTCGGCGTCCACCAGCTGCGCCGTCTGCTCGCTGACCTGGCGGCGCGAGCCCAGGTCGCGGCCCAGGAAGACCTCCTGCTCCGAGTCGCCGATCGCCATGGGCCCGATGGCGTCGCTCATCCCGAACTGCGTCACCATGCGGCGGGCCAGCGTCGTCGCGCGCTCGATGTCGTTCCCCGCGCCGGTGGTCACCTTTTCCGCCCCGAAGATCATCTCCTCGGCCACCCGCCCGCCGAAGAGCATCACCAGCCGCGCGATCAGGTAGTCGCGCGAGTACGAGTGGCGGTCCGACTCCGGGAGCGACGAGGTGATCCCCAGCGCGCGGCCGCGCGGGATGATGGTGACCTTGTGCACCGGGTCCAGCCCGGGGAAGCGCAGCGCCACCACGGCGTGCCCGGCCTCGTGGTACGCGGTGAGCTTCTTCTCGTCGTCGGAAAGCACCATGCTCTTGCGCTCGGCGCCGAGCATGACCTTGTCCTTCGCCTCCTCCAGGTCCGCCATGTAGACGGAGTCGTGGCCCTTGCGCGCCGCCAGCAGGGCGCCCTCGTTGACCAGGTTGGCCAGGTCGGCGCCGCTCATCCCCGGCGTGCCGCGGGCCAGCACCGCCACGTCCACGTCCGGCGCGGTGGGGATCTTCTTGAGGTGCACGCGCAGGATCCCCTCGCGCCCCTTGACGTCCGGCGAGTCCACCACCACCTGCCGGTCGAAGCGGCCGGGGCGCAGCAGCGCCGGGTCCAGCACGTCCGGGCGGTTGGTGGCGGCGATCAGGATCACGCCGTCGTTGGCCTCGAAGCCGTCCATCTCCACCAGGAGCTGGTTGAGCGTCTGCTCGCGCTCGTCGTGGCCGCCGCCCAGGCCGGCGCCGCGGTGCCGCCCCACGGCGTCGATCTCGTCGATGAAGATGATGCAGGGCGCGTGCGACTTGCCCTGCTCGAACAGGTCGCGGACGCGCGAGGCGCCGACGCCCACGAACATCTCCACGAAGTCCGAGCCGGACATGGAAAAGAACGGCCGCCCGGCCTCGCCGGCGACGGCGCGCGCCAGCAGCGTCTTGCCGGTCCCCGGGGGGCCCACCAGCAGCGCGCCCTTGGGGATGCGGCCGCCCAGCCGGGAAAACTTCTTGGGGTCCTTGAGGAACTCGACGATCTCCTGGAGCTCGTACTTGGCCTCGTCCGCCCCCGACACGTCGTCGAAGGTGATCTTGGGCGTGTCCCCGGAAAGCAGCTTGGCCTTGGACTTCCCGAACTGGAACGCCTTGTTCCCGCTGGCCTGCATCTGCCGCAGGATCAGGAACCACACGCCGATGATGATCAGCCAGGGGAGCGCGGTCCAGAACAGGCCGGACCAGTTGCGCTCGGGCGGACGCGCGGCGATCAGGACCCCCGCCTGCTCCATCTGCGCCAGGAGCGCCTCGCTGTCGGCGATGGGGAGCCGCGTGGTGAAGCGGTCCACCTGCCGCGGCTGCCCCGCCGGCGTGGGGACGGAGATGGCGCTCCGGAGCCGGCCGGAGACCGTCTGGGCGCGGTCGGCGTTGCTGACCACCGCCTCCACCACGTTGCCCCGGGTCAGCTCGCGCTTGAACTGCGAGTACGTCAGCTCCTCCGCCCCGCGCTCGCGGTTCCCCATCAGCTGGAGGATGAGGACGGGGAGGAGGAAAAGGAAGACCCAGAAGGACGCCATCCGGGAATAGCGGCCCCAGCGGGATCCCTTGGACATGTTCGGTTCGCGGTCGGCCATGGTTTACGTCCCTCGCGACTGCAGCGGCGGCGGGCGCACGGAGGGCGCGCCCTGCGGCTCAGGTGTGCTTCAGGCTCCCGATGAAGGGGAGGTTCCGGAAGTTCTCGGAATGGTCCAGGCCGTAGCCGATGAGGAACTCGTGGGGGGCGTCGAAGCCGACCCAGCGGGGCTCCAGGACCAGGTTGCGTGCGATGTGCTTGTGGAGGAGCGCGCACATCTCCAGCGAGCGCGGCTTGCGCTCCCGCAGGAGGGGGACCAGCCGGTTGATGGTGGTCCCGCTGTCGACGATGTCCTCCACGATGATCACGTGGCGGTTGGCGAACTCCGCGTCGGGGTCGTACAGCAGCTTGACCTCGCCCGACGAGGTGGTGCCGCTCCCGTAGCTGGAGGCCACCAGGAAGTCGACCTGCACCGGGCGCGTGATGTCGCGCACCAGGTCGCTCATGAAGATGAAGGAGCCCTTGAGGAGCCCCAGCACCAGCAGCTCTTCGTCGGGGGGGAAGTACCGGGTGATCTCTTCGCCCATCTCGCGGACCCGGACGGCGATCTCTTCCGGAGTGTAGACGATCCGCTCCAGCTCGCGTCCGCCCGTACGGGCGAGGATCAGCTCGGCTTCAGTCATCGATGATCGAAAGGAAGATTGCCGTCGCGCCCGGGAGGGGCAGCGGCCCGCGGGCGCGCTCGACGCCCACCACCCAGAGCACCCGCCCCGCCGCGTCCGCGACCACGGCGGTCCGGCCGCGCGACGAGCGGGGGACGCGCCGCTCCACGAAGAGCTTCTTCAGCGTCTTGGTGCCGCCCGGGGTGCGGATCCGGTCGCCCGGGCGCCACCCCCGAACCACGAGCGGGAGGTGCGCCGCGGGAAACGCCGCGGAGCGCTCCCCGCCGCCGGCGGCGCCGGGGTCCGGCGGATCCACCGTCCACTCCACCCGGAAGCTCCGCCCCCCGACGACGGCCTCGCCCGCCCCGCACCCCGGCTCCGCCGGGATGGCGAGGGGGCGGTCCCCGCCCGCCACCGCGCCGGCCCGCTCCACCCGCACCTCGCCGAACTCGGCCGCCATGCGGAGGCCTCCGTGGAGCGGGATCACCCGTCCACTGGGGGCGCCGGTAATAAACTGAAGCGCCAACCGGGTTCCCGTCCTGTCGAGGACGACCCCGAACTGGCGCAAGAGCTTTCGCAGGAGCCGGGTGGCTGTCGCGGAATCATAAGCCCGGAAAGGAGCCCTGGCAAGCACGAGCGCTGCCCCGTCGCGGCGCGCCGCCTCGCGCTCGGCGTCCTCCAGGCGAGCGTCCCACGCCCGCTCGTCGGCGCGGGCCAGCTCCGCCAGCCGCACCAGGTTGCGCCGCGCGCCCGGCGCCACCGCGCGCTCCGCCAGCGGGAGGAGCCGGTGGCGGATGCGGTTGCGGACGGGGTCGCCGCCACGGTTGCTGGGGTCCTCGCGCCAGCGCAGGCCCGCCTCGCGGGCGTACGCGCGGATCTCGCGCCGCCAGAAGGGAAGGAGCGGGCGCACCAGGGCGCCGGAGCGGGGAGCGATCCCCGCCAGCCCTGAGGTGCCGGTGCCGCGCAGCACGCGGAAGAGCACCGTTTCCGCCTGGTCGTCGGCGTGGTGCGCGGTGGCCACCAGCTCCGCCCCGGCCTCGTCGGCGGCGCGGCGCAGGAACGCGTAGCGCGCGGCGCGGGCCTCCGCCTCGGAGCGGGGGGCGCGCTCCAATCGCGCGGCGGCCAGCGGCACGCCCCAGGCGGCGCAGAGCCCGGCCACCCAGCGGGCGTCGGCGCCGCTCCCGGGGCGCATGGCGTGGTCCAGGTGCGCGGCACACAGCTCCACGCCCAGCTCCCCCGCGCAGCCGCGCAGCAGGTGCAGGAGCACCACGGAGTCGCAGCCGCCGGAGAGCGCCACCAGCAGCCGGGCGCCCCGCCCGATCCCCAGCGCCTCCAGCTCCGCGCGGAAGCGCTCCCGCAGCGGGGCCCCGCCCGCACCCTCGCCCGCGCGTCGTTTCGCCATCCCCTGCAGATGGCGAAGCCCGCCGCCCCCGTCAAGGGGCCGGCGGGCCTGGACCGCGCGCGGCGGCGGGCTCAGGACGCGCCGGGCTGCGTCCGCGCGGCCCCGGCGGACCGCGCCGGGCCGGCCCCTTCCCCGCCCTGCCGGAGGATCAGCTCCGACCTCACGCCCCGCACCCCGTCCACGTCCCAGGCGTCGTCGGTGGCGTAGCGCACCTCGTCGAAGTCCGGCAGCTCCCCCGCCAGGGTGACGATCCCGTCCCTGACGTCCACCGTGATGGCGTCCGCGTCCACCCAGGTGTCGTAGAAGAGGGCTTCCTCCACCTCCTCCTTGAGCTCCTCGTCCGAGCGGCGCTGCCGGCGGAGCCGCTCGTGGTACGGCCCCAGCCCGTAGCGGGCCGGCCCGTACACGGTGGCCGGGTCCCAGAACTCCTCGTGCTCCGCCATTCCCATCCCCCCCGCGGCGGCGTCGGCCCATGGCGCGCCGCGCCCGTAGCCGGCGTCGTAGCGCGGAGCGGACCCGCCGCTCGGTCCGGAGCGGCGGAACGGGACGTCGTACCGCGGGCCCGAGGGAAAGCCACCCCATCCACCGTCGTAGCGCGCCATCGTCGTTTCTCCGGGAGCCGTCGAAAGGAAAAGCTGGCCCCGCGCCGGGAGTCCGGCGGGCCGTACGAACCGGGACACCCGGCCGCAACAAGCATTCCAACGAGGGAACAGGGAATCCGCCCCGACTGCCCACCCCACCACCCAAGGGAACAGGGAGCGAAGCGAGCGAGTGCCCGCAGCTCCACAGCCCCCAACTGCAACGACACCGGGGTTCCTCAGCCGTTCGCTTGCTGTTCCCTGTTCCCTGTTCCCTGTTCCCTATCTCCTGGCGGCAGCGGTCGCCCGAACATCTCGTGCAGCACGCGGGCGAGCCGGTCGGGGCGGTCGGTGACGATCCCGTCCACCCCCCACTCCAGCAGGCGGCGCATGTCGGCCTCCTCGTCCACCGTCCACACGTGCACGGCGACGTTGCGGGCGTGCACCTCGCGCAGCAGCCGCGGGGTGAGCACCTGCCGGCCGCCGAAGCGCTCCGGCATCTGGAAGGCGTCCACCGGCGGCCGCCAGAACCGCGTGGCGTGGACGAGGTGGAGGAGGTAGAAGGACTTCATCTCCTCCCCGGACGCGCTGGTGGGCCCCGGGTACGCGCCGAAGAGGGAGCGGTTCGCCCGGTGGCCCGCGGCGATCAGCACGCGGCGGGTGGCGTCCAGGTCGTGGACCGTTTCCCAGGTGCGGCGCTGCGCCCTGCCGTCCTTGACCTCCACGTTGACGCGGGCGCCGGGAAAGGCGAGGAGGAGCTCTTCGAGCGTGCACACGCGCACGCCCCGGCCGCGGAAGGGGAAGGTGCGGCCGCCGTCGGGGGTGAAGCGGAAGCCGGCGTCCAGCGCCCGCACCTCGGCCAGGCGCAGCGAGGCCAGCGGGCCGGAGCCGTCGGTGGTGCGGTCCAAGGTGGCGTCGTGGATGACCACCACCTCGCCGTCGGCGGTGGGCTGCACGTCCACCTCCAGCACGTCGGCGCCCCACCATTCCAGGGCGCGGCGGAAGGCTTCCAGGGTGTTCTCGGGTGCCAGGGCGGAGCCGCCCCGGTGGGCCATCAGGAGGGGCGCGCCGGCGAGGTAGGGGTGGCCGGGGCGGACGGCGGGGGGGCGCCGGGAGCCGGGCGGACGCATCCGTGCGGCCCCCGCGGGGTCAGAAGCCGTTCTCGAGCCGCTCGCGCTCGGCGGCGCTCAGGCCGTACAGCCGGTACAGCACCAGGTCCACGAGGTGGCAGGTCATGGAGCGCGCCCACACCACGCGCTGCGAGTCCACCCCCGCCTCCAGCTGAGCGGTCAGCTCGGCGCACCGCTCCCCCAGGAACGCCAGGATCTCCTCCACCGCGTCCGGGTGCGGGCGGGCCGGGGCGAGCGAGTCGGCCGGGGCGCGCTCCACCAGCAGCCCCTCCACGAAGGCGAGCACGCCGGGGAAGACCATCTCGGTGAGGTGGCCGCCGGCGACCAGCTCCTCGTCCGTCAGCTCCTCCCAGGCCAGCTCGTTCCAGTACAGCTCCTCCGCCTCGCGGCGGAAGAAGTCGAGCCGCTCGGCGGGGAGACGGTCGGCGTCGGGTGCGACGGGCGACAGCGGACGGTCGGCCGCCTCGAGGATGCGCGCCCGGCGCGACTCGACGTACGGCTGGGCGGTCGCGGGCTCTGCGGCTTGCTTGCTCATGGATCGGTCGGTGCGGAGTTGTCCTCGGCGCCCGGTACGGCGGCGCGGCGACAACTTAGACGGGGGGGGAGCGGTCTCGCAATGCCGGGCGGGGCTAGGCGAGGCGCTCGGCCTCCGCGTGCACGGCGGGGTCCGCCGGGAGGTTCGCGCCGGTCAGCTCGGCGCGCTCCAGGTCCGCCCCGGCCATCTCCGCGCCCGCCAGGTTGGCCTGCGACAGGTCCGCGCCCTTGAGCGTGGCCCCCGAGAGCGCGGCGCCGCCCAGGTTGGTCCCGGCGAGCGTCGCGCCGGTGAGGTTGGCGCCCTTGAGCACCGCATCCGACAGGTTGGCGCCGCCCAGGTCCGCCCACTCCAGCGTGGCGAACTCCATCACCGCCCCGCTCAGGTCGGCGCCCTTGAGGTAGGCGCCCGTGAGGTTCGCGCCCTTGAGCGAGGCGCCGGCCAGGTCGGCCCCGGTGAGCACCGCGCCCTTGAGGTACGCCCCGGTGAGGTGCACGCCCTTGAGGTAGGCCCACTCCAGGTAGACCCCCTCCATGAACGCCCACTCCAGGTTGGCCCGCTCCAGGTACGCCCCCCACAGGTGCGCGGACTTGAGGTACGCCTCCGTGAGGTTGGCCCCGGTGAGGTCGGCGCCCTTGAGGTCGGCGCCCTCCAGGTCCGCCCCGGACAGGTCCGCGCCGCTGAGGATGGCGCCGGCGAGCCGCGCGCCCTTGAGGCTGGCGCGCTCCAGCCGGGCGCCGGCCAGGTTCGCCCGCTCCAGGTTCACTCCGTCCAGGACGGCACCCCGCAGGTTGAGGTGGCCGGCGGCCACGAGCCTCCACACGTCCCGGTCCGTGAGAATCCTGTGCTCCATGCAGCGCCTCCCCCGGCGGTGCGGCCGGGTCTCTCGGGTGGTTGGAACCGCGGGATCGGCGTGCGGCGGCGGGGGCACCGGCCGGCCGCCACGCCGGGCGTCACTTTCCGCTCCCTTCCCTCAGCATCGCCCAGCGCCATCGCATGCGGCCCTGCCAGCCGCACACCGTGCACCTGCGGACCTGCGTGGTGGACAGCACCGCGAGCAGCCGGTCCGGCCCGGTCCCGCGCCCGGGCTCGTGCTGGGTGGTGATGCGCCGGCACGTGGGGCAGGCGGGTGCCTCGGGGAGCCTGGTCAGATAATGAAGCGCGAAAAGCGGCGCGGCAAGTGCAGCGATCGCAACGGTTGCGAGGATCAGAGCCATGCGTTCCCCCCTCCGGGAGGGAGAAGCGGGGTCGGGACGCGCACGGCCTCGCGGGCCGGGCCGATGGAGGCTCGACGCAAGCCGCGTTCCGCGAAGCACGTACGCTTCTTGCAAACCCGGCGGGCAGGCTCCATGGACGCCCACGACGGGAGGGGGACATGCGCTACGACGAGCGATACCAGGGCTACGCGCGGGACTACGGGCGCCGCGGCGAAGGCGGCCGGGAGCGCCGGCCGGGCGGCTACGCGGCCGACTACCGGCGGGGGTACGACCGGGACCGGGGCTACGGCTACCGGCCGCCCTTCGGGGACGCCGCGCTCGCCGAGGGCTCGTTCGCGATGGGGCCCGGGTTCATGCCGCTCGGCTGGGGGTGGTACGGCCCCATGGGGATGGACCCCGGGCCGTTTCCCTTCGGGCCGCGGGGCCGGGGCGCCCCCGAGCGCCCGCCGCGGCGGCCGGAGGAGAGCCCCGCCTACGGACGGGGTGGCGACGAGGAGCTGCGCCGCTGGGCGCGCGAGCGCGGGTACGACGTGGGGTACGCCATCTACCCGCGCGACCCCCGCCGCGGCCGCTGAGCCACGACCACGCAACCAGGAGAGGACATGAGCAGACACCGCAACGAGGACCCGGCGTTCGACCCCGAGGAGATCGAGGCGTCCGACCCGCTCGGCGAGCAGGCGTTCGACGAGATGGGCTTCGAGGACGCCCCGGACGGCGGCCCCGGCTTCAGCGCCCCCTCGCTGGAGGACGACGCCGTCAACAAGCGCCCCGGCGGCGGCGGCCAGAAGGTGGCCGGGATCCCCGAGGCGCGGCAGCACGAGATGAACAGCTCCGACCTCGGCCGCCCCGACTCGGAGGGGATCGTGATCCACGAGCGCGGCGGCGCCGGCAAGGGCGACCCCGCGGTCGGCGGCACCCGCCCGGAGTCGTAGGCGGTGCCGCGCGGGCGGAGCCCCCGGACCCCC
>JBEVLE010000037.1:0-3154 GCA_040509335.1 Longimicrobiaceae bacterium
GGGAGAGGGGGAGAACGACAACGACACGCCGGAAGCCGAGGGTCAGGAAGCCCTCCCCCAGGATTGGGGGAGGGTGGCGAGCCTGAGCGAGCCGGGTGGGGGCCCTCCCGCCGACGCCAGCGGGGTCCCCGTCCACCCCGGGTCCGCCGCCTACGTCGTCTACACCTCGGGCTCCACCGGCCGCCCCAAGGGCGTCGTGGTCACGCACGCGGGCCTGGCCTCCCTCACGGCGGTCGCAGCGGCGGAGTGGGGGATCGGGCCGGGCGACACGGTGGCGTCGCACGGGTCGTTCTCCTTCGACATCTGGGTGCTGGAAGTGCTCGTGCCGCTGGCGGCGGGGGCGGCGGTGCGCCCAGTCCCGCAGGCGGGCGTGCCGGACGTGGACCGGCTGATCGAGGAGCTGGAGCACGTCGGCGACGCGTTCACGGTCCCCGCGCTGGTGCGGGCGCTGGCCGCGCGGATGCGCCCCGCGGGGCGGACGCTGCCGGGGCTCCGGCGGGTGTACTGCGGCGCCGACGTGGTCCCCCCGGAGCTGCTGCGGGAGATGCGGGAGATCTTTCCGGCCGCGGAGCTGCGCGTCCTGTACGGACCCACCGAGGCCACCGTGGCGTGCAGCGCGCTGCGGGTGGGCGACGCCCTCCCGGAGCGCAACCTGATCGGCGGCCCGCTGGGCAACGTCGCGCTCCACGTCACCGCGCCGGGCGGCGGGCCGCTCCCCCCGGGGGTGCCCGGCGAGCTGTGCGTGGGCGGGCCCCACGTGGCGCGCGGCTACCTGGGCCGCCCCGAGCTGACGGCGGAGCGGTTCGTCCCCGACCCGTTCGGCGGGACGCCGGGCGCGCGGCTGTACCGCACCGGCGACCGGGTGCGGCGGATGGACGACGGCGGGCTGGAGTTCCTGGGCCGCATCGACCGGCAGGCAAAGGTGCGCGGCTTCCGCGTCGAGCCCGGGGAGATCGAGAGCGTGCTCGCCCGCCACCCCGCCGTGCGCGCCGCCGTGGCGCTGGTGCGCGAGGACCGCCCCGGCGACCGCCGCGTCGTCGCGTACCTGGAGGCCGACGCCGGATTCGTGGCCGGGGAGGCGCTGGAGCTGGCGCGCGGCGCCCTCCCGGAGTACATGGTTCCCGCCGCCGTGGTGGTGCTCGAGAGATTTCCGCTCACCCCCACCGGCAAGGTCGACCTCCGGGCGCTCCCCGCGCCGGAAGCGCCCGCGGACGGCGGCGACGCCGCCCCGCGCAGCGGCCTGGAGCGGAGCATCGCCGCGGTGTGGGAGGAGGTGCTGGGCGTCCCCGTCGCGGGGGTGCACCGCAGCTTCTTCGACCTGGGCGGCAACTCGCTGCTGGTGGCGCAGGCCGCCACGCGGCTGGAGGCGGAGCTGGGGATGGCGGTGCCGGTGCTGGAGATCTTCCGGCACTCCACGGTGGCCGCGCTGGCGCGCCGCCTCGCCGGCGGGGCGGAGGAGGAGGCGCCGGAAATCGCGGCCCGGCCGGCGAAGCTGTCCGCGGGGAAGGGGAGGCTGGGGCAGCTGCGCAAACGCACCCGAGACACGGAACGGTAGGCAGATGAGCTGGACGCTCGACCCCGAATACGAGAGCACGCTGACCGGGGCGGAGATCGCCATCGTGGGGATGGCCGGCCGCTTTCCCGGCGCCGAGGACCTGGACGCGTTCTGGCGCAACCTGCTGGCCGGCGCCGACACGCTGTCCCGCTTCTCGCGCGAGGAGCTGGAGCGCGCCGGGATCCCGGCGGAGATGATCGACGGCGGCTGGGTGCCCGCCGCCGGGGAGATCCCCCGCCCGGACCTTTTCGACGCCGCCTTCTTCGGCTTCACGGCGCGCGAGGCGGAGATCACCGACCCGCAGCACCGCATCCTCCTGGAGTGCTGCTGGGAAGCCATGGAGCACGCCGGCTACGACCCGGCGCGCGTCCCCGGGCCGGTGGGCGTGTTCGCGGGATCCGGGTCCAGCCGCTACCTGGACGTCAACCTGGCGAGCAACCCGGAGCTGGTGGCGCTCGCCGGGCGGATGGAGGTCACCCTCGCCAACGAGATCGACTTCCTCACCACCCGCGTGTCGTACAAGATGGACCTGCGCGGCCCCAGCGTCCCGGTGCGCACCGCGTGCTCCACGGGGCTGGTGGCGGCGCACTTCGCCTGCCGCTCGCTGCTGGCCGGCGAGTGCGACCTGGCGCTCGCCGGCGGCGTGTCCGTGGCCCACCCCACGGTGGGCTACCCGTACCAGGAGGGGGGGATCTCGTCGCCCGACGGGCGCTGCCGCTCGTTCGACGCGGAGGCCCGCGGCTCGGTGGCCAGCTCCGGCGCGGGGGTGGTGCTGCTGCGGCGGCTGGAGGACGCGCTCGCCGACGGCGACACCATCCACGCGGTGATCCGGGGCTCCGCCGTCAACAACGACGGGGCGGGGAAGATCGGCTTCACCGCGCCGGGGATCGACGGGCAGTCGCGGGTGATCGCCGACGCCCTCGCCATGGCCGAGGTGGAGCCGGCCAGCGTGGGCTTCGTGGAGGGGCACGGCTCCGGGACGCCGCTCGGCGACCAGATCGAGATGACCGCGCTCCGCAAGGTGTTCGCGGACGGGGAGCGCGCGCCGGGGACGCTGGTGGTGGGCTCGGTCAAGAGCAACATCGGCCACTGCAACGCCGCGGCGGGCGCCGCCGGGCTGATCAAGGCCGCGCTGGCTGTCAAGCACGGCACGGTGCCGCCCACCGTCCACTTCCGCGGCTGCGACGAGCGGCTGGGGCTGGCCGGCACGCCGCTGTACGTCAGCGCCTCCGCCGAACCGTGGAAGGTGGAGGGCCCCCGGCGCGCCGGGGTGTCGTCGTTCGGGCTGGGCGGCACCAACGCGCACGTGGTGCTGGAGGAGCCCCCCGCCCCCGCGCCCTCCGGTCCCGGCGCGGAGTGGCAGCTGCTGGTGCTGAGCGCCCGCAGCGCGGCCGCGCTCGGCGCCGCGCGCGACCGGCTGCGCGCGCACCTCCAGGCCCACCCCGGGCTGCCGCTGGCCGACGTGGCGTGGACGCTCCAGCAGGGCCGCCGCGCCTTCGAGCTGCGCCGCGTCCTGGTGGTGCGCGACGGCGAGGACGCGGCGGGGCTGCTGGAGGGACGGCACCCCGAGCGCGTGCTCACCGCGCCGGCCGGCGAGGG
>JBEVLE010000038.1:0-7730 GCA_040509335.1 Longimicrobiaceae bacterium
GGCGCGATGCCGGCGGCCCCTCGCTCGTCCGGCATCCGGAGCGCTACTGCACCACGCTGCGCACCGGACTCACCCCCACGGCCGCGCCGCCGCGGCGCGGATCGGACACGCCGGTGAGCACGCCGCCCGGCAGGACGATGATGGTCTGCGTGTCGCCCTGGTAGCCGCCGCGCTCCTCCACGGCGTGGCCCATGGCGCGGAGCGCGTCCGCCGTCTCCGGGGCAAGGCCGCGGCGCTCGTAGCGCAGCGTGTCGGGGAGGTGCTGGTGGTGCAGGCGCGGGGCGGCGGTGGCGGTGGCGGCGTCCATGTTCCAGTCCACCACGTTGGACACCATCATCGCCACGGTGGTGATGATGGTGGAGCCGCCGGGGGTGCCCGTCACCAGGCGCACCTTCCCCGCCGGGTCCAGGACGATGGTGGGGGTCATGGCGGAGAGCATGCGCTTTCCGGGCTGGACCGCGTTGGCCTCGCCCTGCACCAGCCCGAACTGGTTGGCCGTCCCCGGCTTGGCGGAAAAGTCGTCCATCTCGTTGTTGAGCAGGAAGCCCGCCCCCGCCACCGTCACCAGGTTGCCGTACAGGGAGTTGATGGTGGTGGTCACCGCCACCGCGTTCCCCTTGCCGTCCACGATGGAGTAGTGCGTGGTGTGCGTCCCCTCGCCGCGGGCGCCGGCGCCCGCCGGGGCGGCGCCCAGCCCGGGGCGCACCTGCGCGGACGGGGTGGCGCGCCCGCGCTGGATGGAGCGGCGGCGCTCCGCGGCGTACGCGTCGGAAGCCATGCGCGCGGTGGGCTGCGGGACGAAGTCCGGGTCCGCCAGGTACTCGTTGCGGTCCGCGTAGGCGCGGCGCGTGGCCTCGGCGAACAGGTGCACGTGCTCCGCGGACAGGTAGCCCATGGAGCGCAGGTCGTACCCCTCCAGGATGTTCAGCATCTCCGCCATGGTCACCCCGCCCGACGAGGTGGGCGGCATGGAAAGCACCTCGTGGCCCCGGTAGGTGAAGCGTACCGGGTCGCGCCACTTCGCCTCGTAGCGGGCCAGGTCCGCGGCCGTCATCAGCCCGCCGCCGCGCCGCATCTCCTCCTCCACCAATGCCGCCGTGCGCCCCCGGTAGAAGCCGTCCTTTCCGTCCCGCGCGATGCGGCGGAAGGTTTCGGCGAGGTCGCGCTGCACGAAGCGGTCGCCCACGCGCGGGACCCGGCCGCCGGGGAGGAACACCGCGGCGGTGGCGGGGAAGCGGCGGAAGCGCTCTCCGTACGCGCGCAGCGAGTTCGCCAGGCGCTCGTGCACCACGATCCCCTCCGCCAGGTTCACGGCCGGCTGCACCAGCTCCGCCCAGGGGAGGCTGCCGAAGCGCCGGTGCGCCTCCCACATCCCCGCCACCGAGCCGGGGACCCCCGCCGCCAGGTGCCCCACCAGCGAGCGGTCGGAAAGGTCGCCCTGCGCGTCCAGGAACATGTCGCGCGTGGCCCGCATGGGGGCCGCCTCGCGGAAGTCCAGGGCGGCCGTGGTGCCGTCCGCCATCCGCACCACCAGGAATCCCCCGCCGCCGATGTTCCCCGCCTCGGGGTTCACCACGGCGAGGGCGAAGTGCGTGGCGACCGCCGCGTCCACGGCGTTGCCGCCGCGGCGCAGCACCTCGGCGCCCACCTCGCTCGCCACCCGGTCGGTGGTGGAAACCATCCCGCCGGTGGCGGTCACCGGGGCGACGGAGCCCACCGGGAACGCCCACCCCTCCGGGAAGCGCAGCCCCGCGGCGCGGGCGGAGGGCGCCGCCGGCGGCGCCTCGGGGGCGCACCCCGCCGCCAGCAGCGCGGGCGCGACGAAGCGGAGGGCGAGGGAGCGGACGGGGACGGCACGCCGGAGATCCCGCAGCATGGCACCTTTTCGCGCAGGAGGGACAGGGTTACTTTCCCGGCAATCTACCCGTCACTTCTCCGGGCTGGCAACCGAACCCGAAGCCGCAGCACATGTCCGGCAGCGACGCGCACGATCCCCGCCTCACCGAGCAGCGCAACCCCGCCTCGGCGGAGGTGGACCGCCTTTCCCCGCTGGAGATCGTCGACCTCATCAACGCCGAGGACCAGAAGGTCGCCCCGGCCGTGCACCGCGAGCGGGAAAAGATCGCGCGGGCGCTGGAGATCGCGGAGGACGCCTTCCGCACCGGCGGCCGGCTGATCTACGTGGGCGCGGGGACCTCGGGGCGGCTGGGGGTGCTGGACGCCTCCGAGATGCCGCCCACCTACGGCACCGACCCCGCCATGGTGCGGGGCGTGATCGCGGGCGGCGCGACGGCGCTCACCAACGCGGTGGAGGGGGCGGAGGACCACCCCGAGGACGGCGCCGCCGCGGTGGACGCGCTGGAGGTGGGCCCGGCGGACTTCGTCTTCGGCATCGCCGCCTCGGGGAGCACCCCGTACGTGCACGGGGCGCTGGGGCGGGCGAAGGAGCGGGGGGCTCGCACCGGCTTCCTGCTGTGCACCGACCCGTCGCCGGAGATGCTGGCGGCGTACGACGTGGTGATCGCGCCGCTCGCCGGCCCCGAGGTGGTCACCGGCTCCACCCGCATGAAGGCCGGCACGGCCACCAAGCTGGTGCTCAACACCATCACCACCGGGGCCATGATCCGGATGGGCAAGGTGTACGGGAACCTGATGGTGGACCTGCGGGTTACCAACCAGAAGCTGCAGGGGCGCAGCGAGCGCATCCTCATGGAGACGCTGGACCTGGAGCGCGAGGAGGCGCGCGCGCTGCTGGCCCGCGCCGGGGGGAGCGTCAAGACGGCGATGGTGATGCACTGGACGGGGGGCGACCGGCGGCAGGCGCAGCGGCGGCTGAAGCGGGTGGGCGGCCGCCTGGGCGACATCCTGCGGGAGGAGGACGCGAATGGCTGAGGACGCCCCGCCGCACCCGGCGCACGTCGCCGACTGGGAGGAGCTGCTGGTGCGGCTGGAGATCGCCCCGCGGGCGCTGCGCGTGACGCTGGAGGACGCCCCCGCGGACAACCCGCAGGTGCGCGCCGTCGTGGCCCGCGCCGCGGCCGGGGAGCGCGTGTTCCAGCGCGCGATGGAGGCGATGCAGGCCGGCGACCCCCTCCCGGACCTGGCGCCACCGGCGGCGGAGGAGGGCGACGGCGACACGTGCTCGCTGGCGGAGGCTTTCACCTCGCTGCGCATGCGCACCTTCGCCATGGCGCAGCGGCGCGGCGTGGACGTGTGGGCCTGGCAGGCGGCCGACGCGGAGGGGCGCACGCTCACCGTGTACCAGCTCTTCACCCGCATGGTGCGCGAGGACGCCCGCCTGCTGGCGGCGCTCCGCGACCTCGTCCGCGCGCCGGGAGGCGCCGCGTGCTGATCGTGGGGCTGATGTCCGGCACCTCGCTGGACGGGGTGGACGCGGCGCTGGTGGAGATCGACGGCGAGGGGGCGGACGACGTCCGCTTCCGCCTGGTCCACTGGCTCACGGCGCCCTTCGACGAGGCGCGCAGGGAGGCCATACACGGCGCGATCCTTGCCGGTTCTGCGGAGCTCCTGTGCGGGCTCCACGCCGACCTGGGGGAGTGGCTGGGGGAGGCCGTGGAGCGGGTCTGCGACGAGGCCGGCGTCGCCCGGCAGCGGGTGGACGCGGTGGGCTCGCACGGGCAGACGGTGTGGCACCGCCCCCCCGCCGGGGCGCGGCGCGGGGCCACCCTCCAGCTGGGCGACCCGGCCACCATCGCGGAGCGCACCGGGATCGCCGTCGTGTCCGACTTCCGCACCCGCGACATGGCGGCGGGAGGGCAGGGGGCGCCGCTCGTCCCCTGGGTGGACCGGCTCCTCTTTTCCCTCCCGGACCGCGCGCGGGCGCTCCAGAACATCGGCGGCATCGGCAACGTCACCTGGGTGCCCCCGCGGGGCTCGGCGGCGGACCTCCTGGCCTTCGACACCGGGCCCGGCAACGCGCTGATGGACACGGCGGTGGAGATCGCCACGGGCGGGCGGATGACCTACGACCGCGACGGCCGGCTGGGGGCGCAGGGCCAGGTGGACGAGGACCTGCTGGCCGACCTGCTGCGGCACCCGTACTTTGCGGCGGAGCCCCCCAAGTCCACCGGGCGCGAGGAGTTCGGCCGGCCGTTCGTGGAGCGGCTGGTGTCGGCGACCGCGCCCGAAGGCGACCGCGACTGGCTGGACCTGGTGGCCACCCTGACGGAATTGACGGCGCGCTCCATCGCGGACGCGTACCGCCGCTGGCTCGTCCCCCGCGGGGTGGAGCAGGTGGTGCTGACCGGAGGGGGCGCACTCAACCCGACCCTGGTGAGGAGGATCCGCAGCTTGCTCGATCCCCTGGAAGTCGTCGGCGGCGAGGTGCTCGGGGTGGACCCCGAGTGCAAGGAAGCGGTGGCCTTCGCGGTCCTCGCCTGGGCGCACCTGCGCGGCATTCCCGCCAACGTCCCCGCCGCCACCGGCGCCGCGGGGCCGCGGGTGCTGGGCTCCCTGACGCCGGGCGCCGCCGCGGGCGGCGCCTGACCCCGGCCACCGGACTCCCCTTGAACCCGCGCACCCCGCTCGCCCGCAGGGCCCTGGCCCTCCTGTCGCTGGCCGCGCTCCCCGCGTGCTGGCACGGGCAGTCGAGCACCGTGCCCGCGCCGCAGCGGCTCACGAACGAGGTGCGCAGCATCCTGGCCGAGGAGCGCCCGTCGGCGCGCTTCTACCGCAACCGCAGCCGCCTGGAGCGCATGGGCGCGGAGATCGACCCGGTGCTGGTGTCGCTGGTGGACGACCCGGCGGCGGACGGGACGGTGCGCACCAACGCGCTCCTCCTCCTGGCCGACCGGCGCTCCCCCGCGGCGGTGCCGGTGCTGCGCCGGGTGGTGGTCACCGCGGAGGACGCGGAATTGCGCTCGGCGGCGGTGCAGGGGCTGCAGCGCTTCGCCTCGGAGTCGCGGCAGGCGTCCAACGCGATCCGCGCCGCCATCGACGACCCGTCGCGCCAGGTGCGCCTGACCGTGCTGCAGGCGCTGGACGTGGAGGACGTGGCGCTGATCCGGGCGCTGCTGCGCCGCGAGGAGGACGCGCAGGTGCGCTCGGTGGCGAAGGCGCTGGTGGCGCTGGCCGAGTCGCGCGGGGCGCCGCTCCCGCCGGAGGGGGACGGGACGTACCGCTCCACCGCGCAGGACGACGAGCCGCAGATCGTCTTCCAGCCGTCGTGGACGGACCCGGTGGCGGGGATCGCGGTGGGGGCGCTCTGGGTGCAGCTCCCGGGCGAGCACCTGGTCCCGCTGGCGCAGAAGGTGGAGGTGGTGGCCGGGGTGGTCCCGGCGTTCCTGTCGCCGGACCGCTCGGCGGTGGTGTACGAGGCGGAACGCGAGGTGCGGGTGCGCGACCTGAAGACCGGGGCCACGCGCGTGCTGGGGGCGGGGCTCGCCCCGCGCCCCATCCCCTTCACGGACCGGCTGGTGTACGTGGAGGAGCGGCTGCGCGCCCGCCGCCGGGTGGAGCAGGGGACGGAGATGACCTACCAGGTGGTCTCGGCCGGCTTCACCCCCGGCACGCTGGAGCGCCTGGGGACGCTGGTGGCGATCGCCCGCGCGGACCGCCACGCCAACGCGTCGCCGGTGCGCTGGATGGTGGTGGGGGAGACGCCGGAGGGGTTCGTCCTCCGCGGCGAGCGCATCTTTCCGTTCCTCCTCCCCAACCCGTTCGAGGGGCAGCGGCTCAACCGCCCCCCTCCGCGCCGCAGGCCCGACTGATCCCCGATCCGCAGAGGCAAGTGACTGGCTCGTCGAACGTCGCCCGGCTCCTCCTCCCCGCGCTCCGCTGGAACGCCGACACCGGCTTCGGCCACTGCCGCGACGAGGTGGAGCGTGGGCTCCGCCTGGGCGTGGGCGGCTTCATCCTTTTCGGCGGCGAGGCGCGCGCGGTGCGCGAGCTCACCGCGGAACTGCACCGCCGCGCGCCGTACCCGCTGCTGGTGGCGAGCGACCTGGAGCGCGGCGCGGGGCAGCAGTTCCGGGGCGCGACGCCGCTCCCGCCGGCGGCGGCCATCGGCTGGCTGGACGAGCCGGAAACGGCGGAGCGGGCCGGCGAGCTGACGGCGCGGGAAGCGCGCGCGCTGGGGGTGAACTGGATCTACGCGCCGGTGGCGGACGTGGACCTGGAGCCGGAGAACCCCATCATCGGGACGCGCGCCTTCGGGACGGACCCGGAGCGGGTGGCGGAGCAGGTGGCGGCCTGGGTGCGCGGGTGCGCGCGGGGCGGTGCGCTCTCCTGCGCGAAGCACTTCCCGGGGCACGGCCGCACGATGGGCGACTCGCACATCGAGCGTCCCTGCGTGTACGTGCCGCGCGCGGAGATGGAGGACGACCTGCGCCCCTTCCGCGCGGCCACGGCGGCGGGGGTGGATTCCATGATGACGGCGCACGTGTGCTACACGGCGCTGGACCCGGACGGGATCCCGGCCACGCTCTCGACGCGCATCCTGGACGGCGTCCTGCGCGGGGAGCTGGGCTTCGGGGGGCTGGTGGTGACGGACGCCATCATCATGGAGGGGCTGGTGGAGGACATGACGGAGGCGCAGGCGGCCGTGCGGGCGGTGGCCGCCGGCTGCGACCTCCTCCTGTACCCGGACGACGCGGAGGCGGTGGCGGCGGAGGTGCGCGCGGCGCTGGAGGACGGCCGCCTCCCGGCCGCGCGGGTGGAGGACGCGCTCGGCCGCATCGCGGCGGCGGCGGAGCGGGTTGCGGGCGGACCGGTGGGGGAGTGGGGGCTGGAGGAGGACCGCCGCTGGGCGCTCGCCACGGCGGTCCGCACGCTGCGCGTGATCCGCGGCGCCCCCGCGATCCCGGACGGCCCCGTGCGCCTGGTGGAGGTGGAGGACGACCTGGGCGGACCGTACCCTCCCTACCCGCGCGACGCTTTTCCCGCCGCGCTCCGGGCCGCCGGGGTGGAGCTGGCGGAGGAGGGGACGCCGCTGGTGGCGGTGTACTCGGACATCCGCGCCTGGAAGGGCCGCCCGGGGATCTCCGCGGCCGCGCAGCAGCGGGTGCGCGACATCGTCGCCGCCGCCCCCGACGCCACGGTGGTCCTCTTCAGCCACCCGCGCCTGGCCGGCGAGCTCCCCACCGCCCGCAACCTGCTGGCCGCCTGGGGCGGCGAGGCGCTGATGCAGGAAGCCGTGGTCGCCCGCCTCACCGGCGCGTCCGGCATGCTCCCCAGCCTGGCCGCGGGCCTCGACCGCTGATCCCGCCCGCGCGGCGCGGGCTGCCTGTTTTTCTCGACGGTGCTCCTCCCCTTGCGCGACGGGGGAGGAGCACTGCCTTTTCCGGCACCGGGATGAGCGCTGGGACCGGCACGACGGGGCGCTCCGGCGGGCTCCGGTGTTTGGGGTCGGCCGGGGGCGGCTGCTCCGTCGGTGCGGACCCCGAAGGGACTCGTCAGAGCACTCGCCCACGGGTGGAGCGAGGGCGGGATCACGCTGGCTTCGAACAACGCACCTCCTGCGCAGCCTCCCCCGACCTCCCTGCGCAGATCGCAAACGGCAACGGCACCTGACCTTCGGTCAGCCCTCCCCCAGAATTGGGGGAGGGTGGCGAGCCTAAGCGAGCCGGGTGGGGGCCTCCCGCGGACGCCAGCGCCACCCCCGCGTGAGGGATTTCGGCCCGAAGGGGCGAGACCGCGCGGCTGTTTGCGCGGGCTCGACTCCGTTGCAGACGGTCGTTTCGTCTGCTACGGAGCCGAAGCCCGACCCCGCG
>JBEVLE010000039.1:0-13328 GCA_040509335.1 Longimicrobiaceae bacterium
CCACGCGGCCGGCCCTTCGCGCCCACGGGGGCGGTCCCGCCCCGCGATCCGCCGCGGCTACCGCGCCGGCGAGTCCGCGCGCAGGGTGCGCTCGAACAGATCCAGGACGCGGCGGTACTCGTCGGTCCACGAGTCCGCGCGGACGAAGGAGTGGTCCTCCACCGGGTACACGGCCAGCTCCCAGTGGGTCTTCCCCAGCTCGATCAGCCGCTGCGACAGCCGCACCACGTCCTGGAAGTGCACGTTGGTGTCCACCATGCCGTGCGCCATCAGCAGGTCGCCGCGGAATCCCTCGGCGAAGTAGATGGGCGACGAGCGGCGGTACGCCTCGGGGTCGTCCTGCGGCTGGTTGAGGATGCGGGCGGTGTACGGGTGGTTGTAGTGCGCCCAGTCGGTCACGGTGCGCAGCGCTGCTCCCGAGCGGAACACGTCCGGCTCGGTGAACAGCCCCATCAGCGTGATGAAGCCGCCGTACGACCCGCCGTACAGCCCCACCCGCTTCGCGTCCACCCCCTCGTTGGCCACCAGCCAGCGCACGCCGTCCACGTGGTCGCTCAGGTCCTTGCCGCCCATGTGCCGGTAGATGCCGGTGCGCCACGCCGCGCCGTACCCGGCGGAGCCGCGGTAGTCCAGGTCCAGCACGGTGTAGCCCCGCGCGGCGAGCAGGTGGTTGAACATGTACTCGCGGAAGTAGCTGCTGCTCCACCCGCGGTGCGCGTTCTGGAGGTACCCCGCGCCGTGGACGAAGAGCACCGCGGCGCCGTTGGGCTGCGCCCCCAGCTCGCGCGGGCGGTAGACGCGGGCGTACACCTGCCGGCCGTCCTGCGCGGGGAAGGTGACCACCTCCGGCCGGATCCAGGGCCCGGCGCGGAACTCGGCGGTGGTCGACTCGGTGACGCGCTCGGCCCGGGCGCCGGCGCGGTTGGGCATCAGGAACAGGTCGGCTGGGCGGTCGGCGGTGGAGTGCAGCACCGCCACCCAGCGCCCGTCCGGCGACACCACCGACTCGTTCCACCCGTCCTGCGCCGTGATCCGCGTCCGGCGCCCGCCGTTGGCGGACACGGTGTACAGGTTGCGCTCGCCGGGGTGGGTCTCGCCGGTGGTCAGCCAGAACACCCGCCCGTCGGGGGCGAGCTGCACGTCCGTCACCTCCCACTCGCCGGAGGTGACCGGGGTGGCCTCGCCGCCGGTGGACGCCACCGCGTACAGGTGCGCATAGCCGGTGCGCTCGGAAACGAAGTACACCCGCCCGTCGGGGAGCCACCCCGCGGTGAACAGCCCCGGGCCGCCCACCCACGCCGTGTCGCGCAGGTGGTCCACCGGCGTCAGCCTGGCGTCCGCGCCGATGGTGTAGAGCCAGCGGTCCTTGAAGTCCGCGGGAATGCCCACCAGGATCGCGCGGTCCTCGCGCGGCGCCCACCCGGCGGACGACAGCGTCACCCTGCGCTCCCTGGCCTCGGCCTGGAGCCAGGTGGGCGTTCCGGTGCGCAGGTCCACCAGCGCCATGCGCTGCCCGGCCTGCACGTCGCCCACCTTGGCGCGCACGTTGAGGGGCTCGGTGTAGCCGCTCTCGGTGATGAAGTTGGGGACCAGGGTCTGCTTCTCCTCGGCGCGGTCGTTCACCGCGAGCAGGACGAAGCGGCCGGTGGGGGACACGTCCATGCTCGCCACGGTGGCGTTCCTGCCGATGTACAGCGGGCGGACGGGGGTGCGGACGGAGTCCAGCGCCTCGCGGTGCTCGCGCTCCTCGATGCGGTCGCGGATCACCGCCAGCAGCTCGCGCTGGTCGCGCTCCAGCACTCCCCGCTGCCCCACGGTGTCCCGCCTGGCCGGCGCGGCGTCGGCGCGGACGTCGGTGAGCTGGCGGATGGGGCCGCCCTCGACCGCCGTGGCGAACAGGTTGCTCCCGGAAATGAAGAAGACCGTGCGCCCGTCGCCCGACAGCTGGGCGGAGCGCTCGGCGACCGGGGTTTCCGTGACGCGCCGCTCGCGCCCGCCCACCTCGGCCACGTACACGTCGCCGCCGCGCACGAAGGCGCGCCGCCGCCGGGCGGCGTCCCAGTCGCCCGACAGGGCCGGGGCGACGCGGTCGGCGACGGAGTCGGCCAGCCGCTCGGGGGTGCCGCGGCCCACCGCCACCCGGTAGATGGAGGTGGTGGTGTCGCGGGTCTCCGGCTGGCGCCAGCGGAAGTACAGCCAGCGCCCGTCCTCGGACCAGCGCACCTCGTTGGGGGAGCGGCCCGTGAGCAGCTCGCCGCGCATGATGCTGGCGACGGACAGGTCGAAGGGCGCGGCCGCGGCGCGCGGGGCGTCCTGGCGCGCGGCCTGGGCCGCCGCGGGCGAGGCGGCGGCGAGGGCGAGCAGGCACGCGGACAGCTGCGTCGCGCCGGAGGTGAGGCGGCGTGGCATTCGGTGACCCTGGAGGTGTGGGGGAATCGTCCGGACGGAGACCGCTCCTGATATGCGCCGCCCCGAGAAAGGATCCCCGCGGGGCGGCCCGTCCGGTGTTGCGGCGAGGCCGCGCGGCAACGTAAACTTGGGCTCCCCGCTGGACAAGCCGGGCCCCCGCGCCCGCCCCCGTGGAGACCGACGCCATGACCCTCCGCCCCTTTCTCCGCCGCCTCGCGCCCCTCGCGGCCCTCGCGCTCCTCGCCGGGTGCCCTGCGTCGGCCCCCGGGCCGCAGGCG
Organism: Longimicrobiaceae bacterium; assembly: GCA_040509335.1. Lineage (GTDB taxonomy): Bacteria > Gemmatimonadota > Gemmatimonadetes > Longimicrobiales > Longimicrobiaceae > JAFAYN01. The sequence goes on from JBEVLE010000039.1 coordinate 2,688, forward strand.
GAAGCCACCGCGATGCCGGCGGACTTCACCGTCCGCTACGCCTGGTCCACCGGGTCGCTGCCGCCGCAGTACCAGTACAGCTACTCGGTGCACCTGGGCCCGGGGAGCGAGGGCCGCGTCGACTTCCAGCCGGGCTACAGCGGGCCCATCTGGACCGAGCGCTTCCCCGTGAGCGAGGCGCAGCTCCGCGCCCTGTACGCGACGCTGCGCGAGCGGGGCGTGTGGGACCGGAAGTGGGCCGAGGGCCCGGCGATGGCGGGCGCGGCCGGCGAGTGGCTGGAGGCGGTGGCCGGGGGCCGGCGCGCCAGGCTCCCGGACATGCCCCGCGACGAGGACCGCGCCGCCCTGCGGGAGGTGTACGACTCGGTGACGGCGCTCGTCCCCGCCGGCGTCATCGACGGCCTGGTGGAGCGCAGGAAGCAGCTCCGGCAGTAGCACCCGAGGCGCGGCGCCCGCGGGCACCGGAGAGAGGCGGATTGAAGCCGGTGAGGAGAAGACACGCTGCCGTTGGGGAGACGCGTCGGGGGCGCCGCTGCGCAGCGGCACCCCCGACTTGTTTCGGCTCCCTGGCTCTCGGCGAGAGAGGCGACTTTACAACCAGGCCTCGACCGTGAGACCGTTTACACGCTGAAACTCGCGTACGTTGGCGGTGACGAGCACCAAGCCGTGCGCCACGGCGGAGGCGGCGAGCCACATGTCGTGCGGCCCGATCGGAGTACCGGCGCTCGCTAAGTCCGCCCAGAGCTGGGCATGGACGCGCGCCGTGGTCAGGTCCACAGGCAGCAGGGGAAAGCGCTCCAGGGCCGCCTCTACGAAAGCCGAGCGCCTGGCCCGCACACCGGGATCGCGGGCGCGGTGGACCCCATGGAGAAGCTCGCTCGCGGTCACCACGGATAGAAAGAACTCCTCTTCACCCCTACTCTCGAGATGCTGAGAAAGGTCGCCCCGTCCTCTCTCGTACTCGATCAGTATGCTGGCGTCGATCAGGACGCCCATGGATCGCGTGTCGATAGACGGGATATGTCGGCGCGGGCGTGGTCGAGGTCCGCACCTAGATCCGCAGCTTCTGCCTCGGACAGCCGTGGCAGTGAGGCGAGCAGATCGGGAAGTTCCCGCAACCTCTTTCCAGAGGGAACGGGGCGCAACTCGGCGACGGCTCGCTTTCCGCGCATGAGCACGAAGCGCTCACCGCGAAACGCCACACGGTTGATGTACTCGGCGAAGTTACGGGCCACATCCGTGACGGATGGCGTAGAACGCATCGGAGAACCCTCGCATCGGGTGGTTAAATCAGAATATCTGATTCCATCGCTTGTGTCCAGCACCGGATATGCAGGGAGACGCGGCGGCTGAAACCGGCGCGGCGAAAGCGAGCCATCGTTCGAGAATACACGCCGGGGGCGCCACTGCGAAGCGGAGCCCCCGGTACGCACGCGCCTGCGCGGCGATGCACTCCGCGTCAGCCTTGAGCGCCGCCGAGCTGCTGCTCCAGGTCCGTCGCGGTGATGTCGTAGTGGGACGCGTGCCAGGCGGCCTTGCCGTCGCGGAACACGATCACCTGCGGCGACTCGTGGTCTATGCCGGTCTTGTCCGCCAGGTAGCCGGACACGTCCGCCGACTCGTTCACGTCCACCATGTAGAACGGGGCGTCGGGGTTGCGCTGGAGGAAGGTTTCCATCTGCTCGTGCGCCGCGGCGCTGATGGGGCAGGTGGTGCTGTGCTTGTACAGGATCGCGGTCTCGCCGGAGACGGCGGAATCCACCTCGCCGGAACTGCTCAGCTGCCTCATGCTCGTCCTCCACTCGCGTGTCGTCTCGCCCGCACGGCGGTTCCGTGCCGGGATGGACCGCGGGGATGGTGCAAGCGGCGGACCGCCCTAGGGCTGGGTTCAGCCTGGCGGCCGGGTCCGCTGCGGTTGGAGGACGTGGCATTCAGCCCGCGCGGCCTGCTGTGAAGACAGGGCTACGCTTGAGGAGAGATGCGGGACTGAGACTGATTGGCCGACGAGACCGGGCAGCGGGATCCGGTAAAAACATGCGGCCCGGCGGGAATGCCCGGCGGAACGCGTCATTCGCGTGCGGCTGTTCGCTACGAGACCAGGCTTACGAAAATTGCCAGGAGCAGTGCGGCGGCGGCGATCAGCAGACCGGCTCTCCATTTCCCACCGTTCCCACGGTCCCGCAAGTCCGTGCCATACGGATCGGCCGCGATGCCGCGGCTCCAGTCGAGATCCCCAACGGTTACCGCGACGGGTGCGGGCCTGTGCACGGGTGAGTCGATGCCCGAAATGACGCCATTCGCGAAGGAATGCAGCTCCAGGACGTTGAACTCCCGGTCCGTGTAGCAGGCCCGCCGCCGGGGAAGGTCGACCACGACCAGGCGCTGCATCCTGCTCCTGGTCCATTGTGGGACCGCGAGATAGCGGGAGTCGCCGGACCACACCAGCGAGCCGTTGCAGCACCGGATCTCCATTCCGTTCGAGACGGTCAGCGTGCCGGAAACGGGCGCCCCCATCGCGATCTCGCAACTGTCGGAGTAGGTCACGCTCCAGGCACCGTCAGGGCTGGTCAGCATCTCCTGCGGTGGGCCACCCCAGGGCGAGATCGGCTCGGCTCTCGTCATCGTGCAACTCCGCATGGGTCGACAAAGGTTCGCGACGCTCTGCTGGAGACGAGGACAGCGCTCAGATTGGCACCATGCTCGCCCCGCGCGCCAGCATCCGCCTGGCGACCGAGTCAGCCACGATGGAGCGGAGAAGCAGGCCGGGAGACGAGCAGGGCGAAGCGCACCGCCCTCCCCAGCATGCACCCGGTCGACACCGTCCGGTTCCAGATGATCAGAGCAAGTCCCGGAACTTCTCGGGGGTGAGCCCAGCATCCCGTACGATGCCGCCCATCGTGAAAGCGTTGATCGGGTTGTGCCGGGGAATCGTAAGAATTCGGACCCCGTCCGACATGACGGCATGCTTCCCCTGGCGGACGATGGAGAAGCCGGCTTTCTCAAGAGCCCGGATGGCGTCGAGGTGATTGACGCCCGGGATCTTCCCCACTCAGGCAGCGACCTCGACCTCGCGAACCTCCTCACCACTCACCAGGTCGTTCACCGCCGCCAGATACTCCTGGATCGCGTCGCGAATGTTCTCCAGCGCCTCCTCCTCGGTAGCACCCTGCGACCAGCATCCGGGAAGCCCCGGACAGTGGACACTGTAACCCTCTTCCGACTGGTGCAGTACGACTTTGTAGGTCATCGAACCACTCCGCTGATCTGGTTTGCTTCCGCCGCTACGCCGTTCCACCAGCCGCAAGACATGTGCGGCCGAATCAATCCGCCGCCATCCCCGGCTCCAGCGGGTCGTCCCCGCTGAACGACTCCTCCCGCACCACCGCCGTCCCCGTGCGCTCGTCGTACTCCACGCGCAACACCTGGTCCAGGCTCTCGCGGATCCCCTCGATGTGGGTGATGAGGATCACCTGCTCGAACCGGTCCTCCAGGTGGTGAAGCAGCTGCACCACGTTGTCCCGCCGCGCCACGTCCAGCGACCCGAACACCTCGTCCAGGATGAGCAGCGACAGCGGGTGCCCCGCCCGCTCCGCGATCATCTGCGACAGCGACAGGCGCAGCACCAGGTTCGCCACGTCCTCCTCGCCGCCCGAGATCACCGGCTTCTCCTCGCCCTCGTCCAGCACCAGGATGTTGTACGCGTCGTCGATCTCCATGGCCGTGTAGCGCCCGTCCGTGAGCTGCGCCAGGAAGGTGGACGCGATCTCCGACAGCTCCGGCCGCACCTGCGCGTTCAGCTCCGCGCGCAGCTCCGAGAAGGCCAGGTCCAGCTCCTCGTGGTAGCGCAGGTCCAGCTCCCGCTCCACGATGTCGCCCGCGCGCCGGTGGTACTCCGCCTCGCGGTGCATGGCGCCCTGGAGCGCCTGCTCCACCGTCGCCACCTGCCCGCGCAGCTCCGTGGCGTGCAGCTCCGCCCTGCGGAACCGGTCGCTCGCCGCCTCGTGCTCGGCGCGCAGCCCCACGAACGCCTCCTCCGAGAAGGCCAGCGCCGCCCGCTCCGCCGCCGCCGCCCGCCCCCGCTCCGCCGCCGCCGTCTCGCGCGCCTGCGCGTCCAGCCGGTCGCGCTCCCACGCCGGCCGCCGCGCCGCCGCCTCCTCCAGGCGCGCCGCGCGCTTTTCCGTGTCGCGGAGGGTCTTCAGCCGCGCCTCCGCCGCGTCGTGGAGCGCGCGGTCGTAGCCGGCGGGGACCGCCGCCACCTCCGCCGCCAGCGCGGCGCGCCGCTCCTCCCGCTGCGCCTGCTCCGCGCGGAGGTTCTTCAGCTCCTTGACCGCCTCCTCGCAGCGCGTGAGCTTGCGCGAGCAGGCGTCCACCTGCTCCGTGAGCTCGCGGACGCGCACCTCCGCGTCCGCCACGTCCTGCGGCTTGTCCTTGAGCTGGTCGTGACGGCTCGCCCACCACTTGCCGTCCTGGACGATGGTGACCCACTGGTCCTCCATCTCCTCCAGCAGCCGCTCGTAGTCCGCGCCCATGGGACGGCCGCAGGTGGGGCACGCCCCCTCCGGCCCCAGCTCGCGGCACTGGCGGATCTGCTCCTTGAGCTCGATGCCGCGGTCGCGGTACGTCTGGAGCTTGGTTTCCGCGTCCTGCCGGTCGCGCAGCCACGCCGTCTTCTTGTCGTCCGAGTCGCGCTCCGCCTCCGCCCGCTCCACGCGCAGCCCCTCCAGCTCCTCCGCGTACTTCCTTTCCAGCTCCGGCGCCTGCTCCACCCGCGCCAGCCGCTCCCGGGCGCGCGCCACCTGCTCGTCCAGCTCCGCCAGCTGCCGCACCAGCTGCTTGCGCTTCTCGTCCTTGCGGGCCAGCTCCGCCTGCCGCTCGCAGTCGCTGGTGACGGCGGGGAGATCCGCCAGCTGCGCGCGCAGCGGCGCCAGCTCCGCCTCCGCCCTGGCCACCGACTCCAGCTCCCCCTCCGCGCGCAGCACGTCGCGCCGCGCCGCGTCGCGCTCGCGCTCCGCCGTGTCCATGGCGTGGGTGAGCCTGCCGAACTGCTCGCGCGCCGCCTGCGCCTGCTGCCACCGCGGCGCCAGCTCGCGCACCGCCAGCCCCGCGCTCTCCAGCGCCTCGCGCGCGGCCGCGTGCGCCGCGAGAGCCTCCGCCACCCGCTCCTCCGCCGCCCGCCGCTCCGCCACGATCTCGTCCAGGTCGCCCAGCGCCGTGCGCAGCCCCTTGATCTCGTGGCGCAGCTCGTTGCGGCGGGTGCGCGTCAGGTCCTGCGCGCGGCGCAGCCGCTCGTAGCCCAGGACCTGCGACAGGAAGCGACCCCGCTCCGCCGGGCCCATCGCCGAAAGGAACTGCAGCTCCTTCTGCCCGGTGAAGTAGGTGTTGAAGAACTCCTCGCGCGACATCCCGATGCGCGCCTGGAGGTAGGCCGTGGCCCCGCCCAGCGTCGCGGCCACCGGCGCGGCCCCGCCGTCCAGGTACACCTCCGCGCTGCTCAGCGTGCGCACCACGCGGAACTCGTGGCCGCCCAGCCCGAACTCCAGCTCCACCTCCACCCGGGTGCGCGCCCCGGCGCGGTTGAAGCGGATGGTGTCGTTGGTGCCGCGGGCCGCCGCCGCGCCGTACACGGCCCAGGCGATCGCTTCCAGGAGGGTGGACTTCCCCGCCCCGTTGGGCCCGATGATCCCCGTCAGGCCGGGGCGGAACAGGACCTCGGTGTCGGCGTGCTGCCGGAAGTTGCGCAGGCGCAGGCGGATCAGGCGCATGGCGTCAGGCGTCCTCGGTGCGGTCCACGTACGCCGTGCCCAGCTCCACCAGCCGCGCCCGCTCCAGCGTCTCCGAGCTGAGCTGCCAGTGCTTCCCCAGGTAGCTCGCCACCTGCTCCTGCAGCGTCTGCCGGCGCACCGGCGCGCCCGACGCGGCGCGGCGGCGGATCTCCGGCGGGCGGGCGTCCAGGTGGAAGTGGAGCGCCTCCGCCTTCCACTCGCGGATCCGCTTGTGGTTCAGCTCGCGCACCTGCGCCCGGGGGATGTCGGCCACCACCAGGCGCACGATCTTCCCCGCGATCCCGCCGGGGACGCCCTCCACCGCCGCGCGGATGCGCTCGTCCACCTCCGCCGAGGCCAGACCCTTCGCCGAAAGGCGCGCCAGGTCCACCACCGCGCGCGTTTCCACCGCGTGGAACTCCGCCCGGCGCCGCTCCGTGTCGTACGACAGGAAGCCCTTGGGTCCCTCCGCCTCCATCCACACGTTGGTGGAGGTGCGCTCCAGCCCCCCGGCGTACCACATGTTGGGGGCAAGCTCCGTGGCGATGTGGTAGTGGCCCAGCGCCACGTAGTCCCAGCGCTCCGGCCCGATGTCCGTGTCCGCGACGATGGCGCCGCCGTACTCGGTCACGTAGCGCAGCTTCTGCTCGGCCACGCTGCCGCCCACGGTGCCGTGCAGCATCAGCACGTTGTGGCGCGCGCGCGGGTCCGGCTCCATGCGCACCGGGCCGGCGTCCTCCACGGCGAGCGAGTTGTGGGGGAGGCAGAGGACGGAGGTCTCGATCTGCGGGAGGAGCACGGCGCGCGCGTCGTCCGCGACCACGGTGACGCCGGGGATCTCGCGGAACAGGGTGAGGATGTTCCCCGTGTCGGCGGAGCGCGGCGAATCGTGGTTGCCGGCGATGATCACCACCGGCACGTCGCGCAGTCCCTCGCACAGCACCGACAGCTGCCGGAACGCCTCCGCGATGGAGGCGTTGGAGGGGCGCACGGTGTGGAACACGTCCCCCGCCACCAGCACCACGTCCGGGCGCAGCTCCAGCGTGCGGGCCACCGCGCGGCGGAAGGCGTCGGCCACGTCGGCCTCGCGCACGTTGACGCCGCGGGGCGTCACGCGGTGGTAGGCGCGGAAGCCCAGGTGCAGGTCGGCCAGGTGGACAATCTTCATAAAGCGGTGTATAACCGTTAGCTTGTCAGCACCAGCGGGCGCCGTTTCCGACGTTGCCGCGGCACCGCTCCGACACCCCGGAAACCCGGCACCGCCCACGATATCCGCCGACCGGAACCATGGCGAACCAGAAGAAAAAGAAGCGCGACCCCGCGCAGATGCACCGGCAGATCCAGGACTCGCTCCAGGCGCTCCCCTACGCCCTCGCCGACCACGAGCAGAAGGGGAACAAGGGCAAGGCGCTGATGCTCAGGTACGTGGGCGCGCCGCTGCTCAAGCTGATGAACAAGTTCCTGAACCGCTCGCGCTACAAGGGCGCCGAGGGCGCAAAGCTCAAGCAGGCCGAGCTCGCCAAGCGGCACCTGGAGCAGCGCCAGCAGGCGCTCAAGCACGTGCAGGGGCAGATCCAGCAGGCGCAGAAGCAGGGGCGGCGCGGCAAGCCGCGCTGAGCCCCCCGCCGGCTACGCGCCCTCCCCCACCGCGCCGCGGTCTCCCCGGGAGGCCGCGGCGCGTCTCTGTCCCCGCGCGAGCGGGCGGTCGCGGAACACCACCGTGCCCTCCATCTCCGGCCACTCCTCCACGGGCCAGTGCTCGAACACCCCCGCGCGCGCCGGCCAGCTCCGCTCCGCGTCGGGGGAGAGCGCCAGCAGGAAGTTCTGACGCTCCGGGTAGTCGCGCCCCAGGTGGAAGTACAGTTCCGCCCCCGGGAACGACTCCGCCGCCGTGCGCACCGTGCTCCAGAAGCGCCGGCTCCCCTCGCCCACCGCCGTGCCGATGACGTTGAGCGCCAGCGTCCCCCCGGGCCGCAGCAGGGCGCGCAGCGTCGCGAACGCCTCCACGGTCACCAGCGAGTGCGGGAGCGATTCGCGCCCGCCGTACACGTCCACGTACACCCGGTCCCACCCCTCGCGCCCCTCCGCCGCCCACCCCTCCGCCACCGCCCGAGCGTCGCCGTGCACCGACACGATGCCGTGCTCCGGCCGCAGCCCGAACCAGCGGTACGCCGCCCGCGTCACCTCCGGGTCCAGCTCCACCACCGTGATCCGCGCCGAGGGGTCGCGCTCCGCCACCCGGCGCGGCAGGGTGTACGCCCCGCCGCCCAGGAACAGGTACGCGTCGCCGCGCCCGGACACCTCGTCCAGCCAGCGCTCCCCGGCCGCCACGTACGCGAAGGTGGGCGCCCCGCTGCGCACCAGCTCCCCGCTCTCGATCTCGTCGTCCTGGTAGAGCGTGCGGTCCGGCTGCCGCTCGCCCGGGTAGGCCGTCTCCACCACGCGCAGCGTGGAAAAGGGCGTTTCCACCTCCCACAGCACCCGCTCCTCCGGGCCCGGCCGCTTGGCGCGCGGAAAGAGCACCGGCGAGGTGAGCAGGGCGGCGGTGGCCAGCAGCAGCGGGCCCGGGTTCAGCTTGGGGATCAGGAAGAACCCCGCCGCCAGCGCCCCCGCCGCGAGCCCGGCGAGGATGCCCACGACCACGGCGCCCAGCGCGCGGCGCGCCGCCGCCTCGTCGCCCTCCTCCAGCGGGTCGAAGACGCTTTCCGCCCACCCCACCAGCGGGGGGAGGAGGAAGCCGATGGCGTACACCGGCAGCGCGATGAGGAACAGGAGCGCCAGCACGCGCAGCGCGTCGCCGCGCCCGCCCAGGCGGTTGAGGATCCCCAGCGCCGTGGCGAAGATCCCCGCCACCCCCACCCCCACGCCGGCGAAGAGCCAGCGCCCCGGGAGCGAAACCGGCCCGGCCTCGTCCGGCGGGACCCCGGCCCACAGCCCGGCGGCCAGCGCCACGGCGAAGGTGGCCAGCACGGTGGAGGCGGCGGCGACCACGCCCTCGGCGCGGAACAGGACCAGCCCGCCGCCGGCCATCCCCACCACTCCGAGCGCCAGCCCCACCAGGGCCGCGCGCGCCGCGACGGTCGCGCCCACGCGCCGCTCAGGGGGTGAAGCGTCCATATCCCCCCCGGTAGTAGACCAGCGGCGTTCCCTCGCGCGCGTCCCCGGCCAGCACCTCGCCGAGGAAGATGGTGTGGTCGCCCGCCTCGACCGCCTGCGAGACGCGGCAGTCCAGCCAGGCCAGCGAGCCCTCCAGCACCGGGGCGCCGGTCAGCTCCTCGCGGAACGCCACGCCGCGGAACTTGTCCTTCACCTGAAAGGTGGCGAAGCGGCGCGACAGGCTCTCGCCGCCCTCGTCCGCCAGGACGTTGACCGCGAACTTCCCCGCGGCCGCGATGCAGCCGTGCGTGTCGGCGTCGTGCTCCACGCACACCAGCACCAGCACGGGGTCCAGGGACACCGAGCAGACCGCGCTCGCCGTGAGCCCGCACGGCTCCCCGTCCCCCCGCACGGTGGTGACCACCGTCACCCCGGTGGCGAAGTGTCCAATCACCCGCCGGAACTCGATTTGATCGATCATTTAGCCTGGCAGAGCGCCCCAAGAATCCGTAGCTTGCATCCACGCCGCCGGAGGCGGCCCCGGCGTGCCCGTACTGGCCGGGTACTTGCTTGTCCCGGCGCCGGAAGCCCGTCCGGAGACAGCAGCCACCAGGTCACTCCATGCCGATTGCGACAAAGCCCCGCGCCGGGATCACAGCGCTCCTGATTCTAACCGCTCTCCCGGGCTGCGACAATGTGAATTGGGGCGGCGCGGACGTGCAGCTGGTGCCGCCCCCGCCCCCGGGCGGAGCGCGCGACGTCGCCCCCGACGCGCAGACCTACGCCGACCTGGGGCTCCCCTCGGGCACCGTGGTCTTCCACGTGGTCAAGGGCGCCGCCGGCACCCAGGTGTTCCCGGTGGCCGAGGTGGCGGGCGACTCGCTGCGCACCCTGCGCCGCCCGGCCGGCGTTTCGCCGCAGGCCTACGAGTCGCGCTTCCGCCAGGCGGTGCTGGAGCCCGGCGCGCAGCTGGCGCTCTTCCGCCGCGGCGCGCCGGTGGGGACGCTCACGCTCACCGGCAACGGCCCGGCCACCGCCTGCGGCATCCCCACCGCCGTGGGCACCGCCACCACCGTCGCCGCCGCCGCCGACGTGGGCGAGTTCCTCGCCTTCCGCAAGGGGCTGGAGCCCGAGGTGCGCGGCGAGTACACGCCCCCGCAGGTCAACGGCAGCATCCGCACCTTCGCGAGCATCGTCGCCGAGAAGCTGGTGCTCCAGAACGGCCTCCCCCGCCCGCGGAGCTGGCCCGGGGCGCAGCGCGACATGCAGGCCATCGAGGTGGTGCAGGGCGGAAACCCCGAGATGGCCGCCACCTACCTGGTGGGCGACCAGCTCGCCGTGGGCCCCGGCGAGCCCAACGGCTACAGCATCTTCTACGTGGCCGGCTACGAGACGCGCAGCGGGTACACGCCGTTCTACCAGGAAGTCCGCGACTACCGGCGAACCGGCAAGGCGGCGCCCCGCATGCTGGACTACCTGAACTGGAACGGCACCGGCGGTCCCGACATCCTCGCGCAGGTGTACGGGCCCAACGAGTCGTGGTACGAGGCGATCTCCCAGGACCGTGGCGGGCGGTGGCGCAAGGTGTGGGAAGGTCCGCGCTGCCGTGGCGAGGCCACCCAACAGCAATAGCAGCGGGTTCGGGCGTGCCCCCGGCTGGCGCCGGGGTCGGGCTTCGGCTCCGTAACGCACGAAACAACCGTGCGTAACGGAGTCGAGCCCCGGCGGAAACAGCCCCGCCGGGTCTCGCCCCTCCGGGCCGTAATCCCTCACGCAACTGCTT
>JBEVLE010000040.1:0-7879 GCA_040509335.1 Longimicrobiaceae bacterium
ACGGGTCGTCCTCGGCGTCCTGGAGGTCGCACAGCGTGGCGACCACCGTCGCCTCCGTGGGGCCGTACGTGTTCACCAGCCGCACCCGCGCCCCGAACCGCTCCCGCCACGCGCGCAGCCGCTCCGGAAGCGCTCGCTCCCCGCCGATGATCACCAGCCGCAGCGCCGCCGGCAGCTCGGCCCCGTCCTCCTCGCACAGCTCGGCCACCAGCTCGTGCCAGTACGCCGTCGGCAGGTCCAGCACGGTGATCCCCCACTCCCGGCAGGCGTCCAGGAAGAGCCGCGCCGAGCCCAGCATCTCCTCGGTGCGCAGCACCAGGCGCGCGCCGGAGGCCAGCGTCGGCCAGATCTCCTCCGCGCTGGCGTCGAAGGCCACCGAGGCGAACTGGAGCACCCGGTCCGCAGGGCCGATCCCGTACGCCCCGCGTGCCGCCGCCGTGAACCCGGCGAGCGCGCCGTGCGGGACCACGACTCCCTTGGGCTTCCCCGTGGAGCCGGAGGTGTAGATCACGTACGCGGCGCTCTCCGGGAAGACCGGGATGCCCGGCGCGGTGTCCGGCGCGGCCTCGATGCGCTCGCGGTCCGCGTCCAGGAAGACCACCTCGGCCGCGGCGCTCCCCGGCAGCTCCGCGAACAACCGCTCCCGGGTGAGGAGCACCGCGATCCCCGCGTCCTCCGCCAGGAACGCCAGGCGGTCGCGCGGGGACTGCGGGTCGAGGGGGACGTACGCCGCGCCCGCCTCCAGCACTCCCAGGAGCGCCACCAGCAGTTCCGGCGAGCGGTCCAGGTACACGCCCACCCGCGTCTCGGGGCCCACGCCGCGCCCCCGGAGAAAGCGTCCCAGCGCGCGGGCGCGCCGCCCCAGCTCGCCGTAGGTGAGCGCCTCGCCCGCCAGGGCGACGGCCACGGCGTCCGGTGTCCGCTCCGCCAGCTCCAGCACGGGGAGGTGCACCGGGCGCGGATCCGCACCGGCGAGGGCGCCGATGCTCCAGGTGCGGAGCAGGCGGGTGCGCTCCTCGGGCCGGACCAGCGGGAGGTCGGCGAGCGGCCGGTCCGGCTCCGCCACCGCGGCGGCGAGGAGGACCAGGAAGTGGTCGGTGAGGCGGACGACGGTGTCCCGGTCGAACAGCTCGGTGCTGAACTCCCACCCCCCGCGGATGGCGCCCCCGTCCTCCATCATCGACAGCGCCAGGTCCAGCTTGGACTTGCGGTGCGCCATCTCCAGCGGGTGGATCTCCAGCCCGCCGAGGCCGCCGTGCACGCGCGGGAAGTTGTGCAGCACGAACAGGACCTGATACACCGGGTTGTAGCTCAGGCTGCGCTCCCCCCGCAGCTCCTCCACGATCTTCTCGAAGGGGAGGTCCTGGTTGGCGTAGTCCTCGAACACCCCGTCGCGCACGCGGCGCAGCAGCTCGCGGAAGCCCGGCTCGCCCCCCAGCTCCGCGCGGATGGCCAGGGTGTTGGCGAACAGGCCGACGACGCCCTCCAGCTCGGGCCGCGTCCGGCTGGCGATGGGCGACCCGACCACCACGTCGTCCTCGCCCGAGTAGCGGCCCAGGAGCGAGGCGAGCACGGCGAGCAGCGCCATGAACAGCGTGGCGCCCTCCCGCTGCGCGAGCGCGGCCACGCGGGCGGCGACCTCCTCCGGGACGACGAAGTCGAAGGAATCGCCGCGGTAGGTCTGCTCGGCGGGGCGCGGCCGGTCGGTGGGGAGGCCGATCAGCGTGGGCGCGCCGCGCAGGCGCTCCTTCCAGTACTCCGTCTGCCGCTCCAGGGCGCCCCCGGCCAGGTGCTCCTGCTGCCACACCGCGAAGTCGCCGTACTGGAGCGCCACCGGCGGGAGCCCGTGCGGCCGCCCCTCGCGCGCGGCGTTGTACAGCGCCAGGAGGTCGCGCCAGAAGATCCCCCACGACCACCCGTCGAAGATGATGTGGTGGAGGGCCAGCAGGAGGGCGTGGTCGCGCTCCGCCAGGCGGAGCAGGACGGGGCGCAGCAGCGGGCCGCGGGTCAGGTCGAAGGGGACGTAGGTGACCTCGTCGGCGATGCGGCGCACCTCGGCCAGCCGGTCGTCCTCGGGGAGGTGCGACAGGTCGCGGAATTCCAGCCGCACGGGGTGGTCCTCGAGCACCACCTGCACCGGCTCCCCGGCCTCCTCCACGAACACGGTGCGAAGCGACTCGTGCCGCCCCACCACGCCGCGCACGGCCGCGTCCATCGCCGCGCGGTCCAGCCCGCCCACCAGCCGCAGGCCGGACACGTCGTTGTAGATGCGCGTCTCGGGCTCCAGCTGCTCCAGGAACCAGATCCGCTTCTGCGAAAAGGAGAGCGGGACGCGCACGCCCGGGGCGCGGGGCCGCACCCCCTCCGGCCGGGCCGACTCGATCCCGGCCTCCTCCAGCAGGAGCGCCATGAGCTCCAGGTCTTCCGCGGAAAGGCCCGCGGCGGGCTCCCCGCTCACGTGCCCACCGGGGTCTGCTTCGCCCGGAGCGCGGCGGCGCGCTCCCCGGGCGACATGGTCTTCAGCTTCAGCAGGACTCTGGCGATCATCTCGGCCGCTCCCGGGGTGGACTCGGTGCGGGTGACGGACTCGGCGAGCCCGGCCACCGTGGGCGTCTGGAACACCTGGCGCACGGGGACCTCCACCCGGAGCACCCCGATGCGCGCGACGAGCTGGGTGGCGAGCAGCGAGTGCCCGCCCAGGTCGAAGAAGCTGTCGTGGATGCCGACGCGCTCCACCCCCAGCACCTCCTGCCAGATCCCCACCAGCGCCTCCTCCAGCGCGCTCCGCGGGGCCGCGTACGCCTGGTCGCGCGCGCCGGCGGTGTCGGGGGCGGGGAGCGCCTGCCGGTCCACCTTGCCGTTGGGGGTGACGGGGAGCGACTCCAGGACCACCAGCGCCGACGGGAGCATGTACTCGGGGAGGCGCGCGCGCAGCGCGGAGCGCAGCGCCGGCGCCAGCGCGCGGATGCGCCGTCCCCACTGCGGGTCGTTGGCGTACGACTCCCACGGCCGCTCCTCCGCCGGCTCGGCCGGAAAGGCAGCGGCGCCCCCCGCGGGGTGGAGGAGCACGTCCAGCGTGCCCGGCTCGCCGGGGCGGACCTCCACGACCCGTCCGGACGCGCCGCCCAGCGCGAAGAGCGCTTCGCGCGGGATCCCGGCCGCGCCGCCGGCCGCGGCCGCCCGCACGTCGTCCGCCGTGGCGTCGTCGCCGGCGGCGGCGAGCAGTTCCGCGGCGCGGACGTGCTCCCGCGTCCCCGGGTCGGGAACGCCGCGCAGCAGCAGCGCCCCCGCGCCCGCCGCGAAGAGCGCGCGCACCCCGGCCTCGTCCTGTCCGCTCCAGTCCCGCACCTCGGGCGGCGCGTCCGCCGCGGGGGCGGCGTCCAGGTGGAGGACCACGTCGTAGCGGAAGCGCGACACCTCGTTGTCGTAGCCGCCCCGCTTGGCCTGCACCTCCACCCGCCCCAGCCGCGGGATCCGCGCCCGGAGCGCCTCGAAGAAGGCGGGCTCCACCACCAGCTCCTGCTCCTCCGCCATGCCCCGCCGCACCCGCTCGCGCAGCCGCGCGGCCGGCAGCTCCTCCGGGGCGCGCGCCAGCTCCACCGAGGCGTGGAAGGCGGCGAGCAGCGGGAGGCTGCGCACGTCGCCCACGAAGATCCGCCCGCCGGGGGCCAGCGCCGCGGCCGCGCCCTCCAGCACCCGCAGCAGGTAGTCCACCCCGGGGAAGTACTGCGCCACGGAGTTGAGCACCACCGTGTCGTATCCCCCACCCGCGTACGCGGCCAGGTCGTCGGCCCCGTGCCGGGCGAGCGTCACCTGCGGCAGGGCGCCCAGGTGGCGCCGCACCCGCTCCAGCGCCACGGCGGAAAAGTCGGTGCCGTGGTACTCCGTCGCGTGCGGGGCGAGGCGGAACAGGAGCAGCCCCGTCCCGCAGCCGATCTCCAGCACCCGCCGCGGCCCGAGCGCCAGGATGCGCTCCACCGTCCGCTCCACCCACTCGCGCATCTCCCCGCGGGGGATGGGCTCGCCGGTGTAGCTGCTGTTCCACCCGGTCAGGTCGAGCGTGGGATCGTCCTCCGCTCCGCCCTCGCCGTACGTCTCGTCGAACACCGTCGCCCACCCCGACACCTGCTCGGCGGCGCCGGCGCCGCGGGCCGCGCGGTCGGCGCTTTCCGGGACGACGTAGGCCACCAGGCGCCGGTCGCCCGGCTGGTCCTCCCTTGCAAGGACCACGGCCTCGCGGACGCCGGGCTCGCCGAGCAGCGCCGCCTCCACCTCGCCGGGCTCGATGCGGAAGCCGCGGACCTTGACCTGCTCGTCGGTGCGGCCCAGGAACTCCAGCACGCCGTCCGTCCGCCAGCGCGCCCGGTCTCCCGCGCGGTAGGCGCGCTCCCCGCCGGCCACGACGAACTTCTCCGCCGTCAGTTCCGGGCGGTCCAGGTAGCCGCGGGCGACGCCCCCGCCGGAGATCCACAATTCGCCGGGCACGCCCAGGGGAAGGATCTCGCCCCGCGCCCCGCGGACCTGGAGGCGCACCCCCGGGAGCGGGCGCCCCAGCGGGTGCCCCGCGATCCCGCCCCGCTCCGGCACCCCGTACGTCGCGCAGATGATGGTGGCCTCGGTGGGGCCGTACAGGACGCGCGCCGCCGCCCGCGGAAAGGCTTCGCGCAGCTCCTCCAGCAGGTCGGGCGGGACGGTGTCGCCGCCCACCAGGAGGAGCCGCATGGCCGGGAAATCGCCCCCGCCGCGCGCGGCCTCCACCACCTGCCGCATCAGCGCCGGCACGGCGTGCAGCGCCGTCGCGTCGGCGCATTCCCGCACCAGCTCCGCGGGGTCGCGCACGACCTCGCGGGGGACGATGCGCACCGCCGCGCCCGCGAGAAGCGGCGCGAGCAGTTCCAGGAGCGAGATGTCGAAGGCGACGGAGGCGAGCGCCGCCACCACGTCGCCCGGGCCGAAGCCCAGCACGCCGAGGCTCCCCCGGAGGGTGTGCGCCAGCCGCGCGTGCTCCACGGCCACCGCCTTCGGGGTGCCGGTGGAGCCGGAGGTGTAGATCAGGTAGGCGAGGTCGTCCGGGGACGGCGGGTCCGGGAGCGCGTCCCCGTCCTCCCCGTCGTCGTGCACGGGGACGGCGTCCACCAGCACGGTCTCGCCCCCGAACTCCGGCAGCGCCAGGTGCGGCTCGGACACGACCAGCTCCGCGCCGGAATCGCGCAGGAGGAAGGCGAGGCGCTCGGGCGGGTGCCCGGGGTCCAGCGGGAGGTAGACGCCGCCCGCCTTCCACACCGCCAGGAGCGCGACCAGGAGCGCGGGACCGCGCTCCACGCACACCGCCACCGGGGCGCCCGCCCGGACGCCGCGCCCGCGCAGGAGGCCCGCGAGACTCGCCGCGCGCCGCTCGAGCTGGGCGTAGGTGAGCGCCTCGCCGCCGGACAGCACCGCGATGGCGCCGGGGGTGCGGGCGGCCTGCTCCGCCAGCAGGCGCGGCACCGTCTCGCCGGGGGCCAGGGCGTGCGCGGGGCCGCTCCCGTACGCGTGGAGGACGCGGGCCTCCTCCTCCGGGAGCAGGCGGAGCCGCGAGCAGCGCTCCTCCGGCGATGCGCCCACCGAAGCGAGCAGCGTGCGGAGCTGGGCCCCGAAGCGCTCCACGGTGGACGTGTCGAACAGGTCGGTGCGGAAGCGCAGGCCGCCGGCCAGCTCCTCGCCCTGCTCGAACAGGTCCAGCTCCAGGTCGAAGCGCGAGGTGTGCGGCACGGCGTGGAACCGCTCCACGCGCAGCCCGGGCGGGGCCGGCGCGGCGTCGTCCTGGTTGTTCTGCAGGGCGAACATGAACTGGAAGAGCGGCGTGTGCGACAGGCTCCGCTCCGGGGAGATCTCCTCCACCAGCCGCTCGAAGGGGAGGTCCTGGTGGGCGTACGCCCCAAGCGCCGTTTCCCGCACCCGGCCCACCAGCTCGCGGAAGGGGGGATCTCCGGACAGGTCCGTCCGCAGCGCCAGCGTGTTGACGAAGAAGCCGATCAGCCCCTCCAGCTCCACGCGCGTCCGGTTGGCGATGGGCGAGCCCACCACCAGGTCCTCCTGCCCCGACCACCGGGCGAGCAGCACGTCGGTCGCCGCGCGGAGCACCATGTACAGCGTGGCTCCCTCCCGCCGCGCCACGGCCCGCAGCGCCCGCACCTCGTCGGCGCCGACGCGGAGGCGCACCGACGCGCCGCGGTCGCTCGCCACCGCGGCGCGGGGACGGTCCACCGGGAGCTCCAGGGCGGGCGGCGCCCCCGCCAGGCGCTCGCGCCACCAGTCGAGCTGGCGCCGGAGCGCGTCGCCGGCCAGCCAGCCGCGCTGCCACACCGCGAAGTCGCCGTACTGCACGCCGAGGGCGGGGAGCCGGGGGTCCTCCCCCCGGGCCGCCGCCGCGTACAGGGCGTACAGCTCGCGGTAGAGCACGCCCATGCTCCACCCGTCCGAAACGACGTGGTGCATGCACAGCAGCATCACGTGCTCCTCGCCGCCCAGCCGGAGCAGCGCCAGGCGGAGCAGCGGGCCGTGCCGCAGGTCGAAGGGACGCTCCGCGTCCTCCTCCGCCAGCCGGCGCGCCTCGCGGTCCCGCGCCTCCGGCGCGAGCCCCGACAGGTCCGCGAGGGGGACGCGGGCGGGCGCGGCCGGGCTCACCACCTGCACCGCGCCCCCGTCCACGGGGCGGAAGGTGGTGCGCAGCGACTCGTGCCGGCGCACCAGGGCGCCGAGCGCCCGCTCCAGCGCCCGCGGCTCCAGGGGGCCGAGCACCCGGTTCGCGAACGGCATGTTGTAGCCGGAGCCCTGCGGGTCCATCTGGTGCAGGAACCAGAGCCGCTCCTGCGCGAAGGAGAGCGGGAGCGGACCGCTCCGGTCCACGGCCGCGATGGGCGGCGGGGCGGCGTCCTCCCCGGCGTGCCGAGCCGCGTCGATGCGGGCCGCAAGCTCCGCGACCGTCTGCGCCTCGAAGAGCGCGCGCAGCGGGAGCTCCGCGCCCAGCGACGCGGCCACGCGCGAGACCACCCGCGTGGCGAGCAGGGAGTGCCCGCCGCGCTCGAAGAAGTTGTCGTGCGCCCCCACCCGCTCCAGCTCCAGCACCTCCTCCCAGATCCCCGCCAGCACCTCCTCCGTCGCCGTGCGGGGCGCCACGTGGTCGCCCTCGGCGTCCCACTCCGGGGCCGGCAGCGCCCGCCGGTCGGTCTTTCCGCCCGGGGTGAGCGGGAGCGCGTCCAGCGTCACCCACGCCGCGGGGATCATGTAGGGCGGCAGCTCCGCCTTGAGCGCCGCGCGCAGCGCGGACACCGGCGGCGCCGGATCCGCCAGCACCACGTAGGCCACCAGCCGCAGCTGCCCGGGCGCGTCCTCGCGCGCCACCACCGCGGCGTCCTCCACCCCCGGCTGCCGCGCCAGCACCGCCTCCACCTCCCCGGGCTCCACCCGGAACCCGCGGATCTTCACCTGCTGGTCCACCCGCCCGATGAACTCCAGCGTCCCCTCCGCCCGCCAGCGCACCCGGTCGCCGGAGCGGTACAGCCTCGCTCCCGCCACCCCGGAGAACGGATCGGGCACGAACGCCCCCGCCGTCCGCGCCGCGTCGCCCAGGTAGCCGCGCGCCACGCCCCCGCCCCCAAGGTACAGCTCGCCCGGCACCCCCACGGGCGCGGGCTCCGCCCGCGGGTCCAGCACGTAGGCGCGCGCGTGCCCCAGCGGCCGCCCGATCGCCACGTGCCGCGGCGCCGCCGACGGGTCGTCCTCGGCGTCCTGGAGGTCGCACAGCGTGGCGACCACCGTCGCCTCCGTGGGGCCGTACGTGTTCACCAGCCGCACCCGCGCCCCGAACCGCTCCCGCCACGCGCGCAGCCGCTCCGGA
>JBEVLE010000041.1:0-4950 GCA_040509335.1 Longimicrobiaceae bacterium
ACCGTCTCGCCGTTCTCCTCGAGCTGACGCGCCATCTCGAAGGCCACGCGCACGCCCATGGACCAGCCGCCGAGCCGGTAGGGGCCCTCGGGCTGCACCTCGCGCATCACGTCCAGGTAGCGCGCCGCCATGGCCTCCACCGTCGTCTCGGCCGCGTCCCGCAGGGAGCGGAAGGCGTAGAAGGGCTGGTCTGGATCCATCCGCCGCGCCAGCTCCAGGTACGTCATCGCGATGCCATCCACGCCGTGCACGCAGAAGAAGGGCCGCGCGTGGCCGTCCCGCTTGAGCGCCACCAGTGGTGAGTCCGAGGCCGCGCCCGCCGTGTGGCCCGCGTCGATGCGCGCCGCCAGGCCCTCGAGCTTCGGAGCCTCGAACAGATCGATCACCGCGAGCGGCACGCCGAACAGGCGCTCCACGCGCGCCACCACCTGGGTGGCCAGCAACGAGTGGCCGCCCAGCTCGAAGAAGTCGTCGTGCATGCCGGGCTCTCCCCCCAGCAGCTCCGCCCAGATCCCGGCCAGCAATTCCGCGGTGACGGAGCGCGGCGCGTCCCCGCCGCCGCGCCCCGCGTCCATCTCCGGCTCCGGGAGGGCGCGGCGGTCCAGCTTGCCGTTCGCGGTCAGCGGCAGCGCCGCGAGCGCGACGAAGGCGGCCGGGAGCATGTACTCCGGGAGCCGGGCGCGCAGGTGCGCGCGCAGCACGTCGGAGGCGGGGGCGGCGTCCTCCGCGCCCACGACGTAGGCCACCAGGCGCCGGTCGCCGGGCGCGGTCTCCCGCGCCACGACCACGGCCTCGCGCACCGACGGGTGCGCCAGGAGCGCGGCCTCGACCTCGCCCGGCTCGATGCGGAAGCCGCGGATCTTCACCTGCTGGTCCATGCGCCCCAGGAACTCCAGCTCCCCGCCCGGCAGCCAACGGGCGCGGTCCCCCGTGCGGTACATCCGCGCGCCGGGCTCCCCCGCGAGCGGGTCCGGGACGAACGCCGCCGCCGTCAGCTCCGGATGCCCCAGGTATCCGCGCGCGACCCCGGCGCCGCCCACGCACAGCTCGCCGGGGACGCCCACGGGCGCCGGCCGCAGCGCCGCGTCGAGCACGAGCGCCCGCACGCCGCGGATGGGCCTGCCGATGGCGGGAGGCCGCCCGCTCTCCCCCGGCGCGACGACGCCGGAGGTCGCGACCACGGTGCTTTCCGTGGGGCCGTAGTTGTTCACCAGCTCGAACGGAGCGTCGGCCCTAGGGCGGACGCGCAGCGCGTCGCCGCCGGTGAGCAGCGCCCGCAGCGCCGTGTCCCGCGGCCACTCCAGCGCGAGCAGCCCCTCGGCGAGCGCCGTGGGCGCGAACGCCAGGGTGACGCCGCGCTCCAGCAGGAGCGAGCGGAGCGCCTCCGGCGACGCGCGGACCTCCTCGTCCGCCACCAGGTGCAGCTCGGCCCCCGCGGCGAGGTACGGCCAGGTTTCCCACACGGCGGCGTCGAAGCCCAGCCCGGCCAGCTGCGTCGCCCGGTCCGCCGCGGTGACGCCGAACGCGCCCAGGTGCCAGTCCACCAGGTTTGCCAGGCCGCCGTGCGTGACGGCCACGCCCTTGGGGGTGCCGGTGGAGCCCGAGGTGTAGACGACGTATGCGATAGATAGGGGACAGGGGACAGGGGACAGGGGACAGCCTGCAACGGCAGCCTCGCCGTCGGAGCTGTCGTGCTCCGCGCCGCCGTCCAGCAGCACGACCGTTCCCCCGAAGCCCGCAAGCCGCGCCGCCAGCGTCCGCTGGGTCAGCACCACCGGCACGCCGGCGTCGGCGAGGATCCGCGAGATGCGCTGGTCGGGGGTGGACGGGTCGATGGGGAGGTACGCCGCGCCCGTCCGGAGCACGGCCAGCATCGCGACGAACAGCTCCGGCGAGCGCTCCGCCAGCAGCGCGACCCGCGTTTCCGGGCCCACCCCGCGCGCGGCGAGGCGGGCCGCCAGCTCCCCGGAGCGGCGCGCCAGCTCGCCGTACGTCGTCCGCGTGTCGCCGAGGACGGCCGCGACGGCGTCCGGCGCTTCGGCGGCGCGGGCGAGCACCCGCTCGTGGACGGGCATCCACGGGGCCGCAGGCGCCACGGCCTCCCCGCTCCACGCCTCCAGCATCCGCGCCTCCGCCGGCTCCGCCAGCGGCAGCTCGGAGACGCGGAGCGACGGGTCCGCGGCGATCCCCTCCAGGAGCACGCGGAAGTGCGCGGCCATCCGCTCCGCGGTCGCCGGGTCGAACAGGTCCGTGGCGTACTCCAGCGCGGCCTCGAAGCGGCCGCCGCTCTCCGCCATCGCCAGCGCCAGGTCGAACTTGGCGGTGGCGGTCTCGCCGCCCTCCACCTCCAGGCGCACGCCGTCCATCTCCACGGGGAGACCGGGGGTGTTCTGGAGAGCGAACACCACCTGGAAGACCGGGTTGCGGGCCAGGTCGCGCCGCACGCCCAGCTCCTCCACCAGCCGCTCGAAGGGGAGCTCCTGGTGCGCGTACGCGCCCAGCGCCGCGTCCCGCACCCGCGCGACCACCTCCCGGAAGGGGGGATCGCCGGACAGGTCCACCCGCAGCGCCAGGGTGTTGACGAAGAACCCCACCAGCCCCTCCGTTTCCGCCGCCGTGCGCCCGGCCACCGGCGTGCCCACGACCACGTCTTCCTGGCCGGACCAGCGCGCGAGCAGCACCTGCCAGGCGGCGAGCAGCACCATGAACGGCGTCGCGCCCTCGGCGCGGGCGAGCGCCCAGAGGGCGCCGCTCAGCTCGGGCGGCAGGGAGAACGGGTGCGCCGCGCCACGGCCGGACCACGCGGCGGGGCGCGGTCGGTCCGTCGGGAGCTCCAGCGCGGGGGGCGCGCCGGCCAGCCGCTCGCGCCACCAGCCGCGGTGCGCGTCCAGCACGTCGCCGGTGAGCCAGGCGCGCTGCCACGCGGCGAAGTCGGCGTACTGCACCGCGAGCTCCGGGAGCGCCGCCCCGCCGTACGCGGCCGCCAGGTCGCCCAGCAGCACGGAGGTGCTCCATGCGTCGCCCACCGCGTGGTGCACGGTCAGCAGCAGCACGTGCTCCTCCTCGCCCAGGCGGAAGAGCGCGGCGCGCAGCAGCGGTCCGGCGGCCAGGTCGAAGGGGCGCGCGGCCTCCTCCGCGGCGAGGCGGCGCAGAATGTCCGCGCGCTCCGCCTGCGGGAGCGCCGACAGCTCCGTGACCGGCAGGGCGGCGGGGGCGGCGGGGTGGACGACCTGCACCGGGCGCCCATCCCGCTCCTCCAGCGTGGTGCGCAGCGCCTCGTGCCGGCGGACGACCTGCGTCAGCGCGCGCTCCAGCGCCGCAGCGTCCAGCCGTCCCGACAGGCGGAGCACGGCGGGGATGTTGTAGGCGGCGCTCCCGGGCTCCATGCGGTGGATCACCCACAGCCGCTCCTGCGCGAACGACAGCGGGAGCGGCCCGTCGCGCGGGACGCGGCGGAGCGGCGGGAGCGCCGCGCCCCCGGCCCGGCGGCGCTCGGCCACGACGGCGGCCAGCCCTTGCAGCGTGGGCGCGTCGAAGACGGCGCGGAGCGGCAATTCCACCCCGAGCGCCTGCCGCACGCGCGCGACCACCCGCGCGGCCAGCAGCGAGTGCCCGCCGAGCGCGAAGAAGTCGTCGTGCGGGCCCGGCTCCACGCCCAGCACGGTCGCCCAGATCCCGGCGAGGACCTGCTCCTCCACGCCGCGCGGGCGCTGCGCCGCGTCGGTGCGCCCGGGCGCGTCCGGCGCGGGGAGGGCGCGGCGGTCCAGCTTGCCGCCGGGGGTGCGCGGGAGCGCGTCCAGCACCACCAGCGCGGACGGCGCCATGTGCGCCGGCAGCCGCTCGCCCAGGTGGCGGCGGACGTCGTCCGGATCCAGGGACTCGCCGGCGGGGACGACCCAGCCCACCAGCCGCGCGTCGCCGCCCTCGCCGCGAACGGCGACCGCCGCCTCGCGCACGGCGGGGTGCGCGAGCAGCGCCGCCTCCACCTCGCCGGGCTCCACGCGGAAGCCGCGCAGCTTGACCTGCTCGTCCGTGCGCCCCAGCCAGTCCAGGGCGCCCGAGACCAGCCAGCGCACCCGGTCGCCCGTGCGGTACAGGCGCGCGCCGGCCTCGCCCGAGAGCGCGTCGGGGACCCAGCGCTCCGCGGTGAGCCCCGGCCGCCCGGCGTAGCCGCGCGCCAGCCCCGCGCCTCCCAGGTACAGCTCGCCCGGCACGCCCACCGGCGCGGGCTCGCCCTCCGGATCCAGCACGAACGCCCGCGCGTTCGCCACCGCCCGCCCGATCGGCACCGTCGTCCCGGGAGCGCCGGACGCCCCGGTCGCGACCGCGAAGGTGGCGTCGATGCACGCTTCCGTGGGCCCGTACAGGTTGACGACCTCCGCGCCCAGCATCGCCCGGGCGCGCGCGGCGAGCTCCGCCGGCAGCGCCTCGCCGCCGCAGAACACGCGGCGCGCCGTGGTCCAGGCGCGCGCGTCCTCCTCCAGCACGGCGGCCAGCAGCGAGGGGACGAACTGGGCAACGGTGATGTGCTCGCCGGCCAGCGCGCGGACGAGGCGGGCGGGCTCACGGTGCGCTCCCGGCTCCGCCATCACCAGCGTCCCCCCGGCGACCAGCGGCGCCCAGAACTCCCACACCGACGCATCGAAGCTGAACGGCGTCTTCTGCAGTACGCGGTCCCCGGGCGAGAGCGGGAGGTCGCGCTGCATCCACCGCACGTGGTTGGCGAGCGCGCCGTGCGGCACCACGACGCCCTTGGGGGTGCCCGTGGAGCCGGAGGTGTAGATGACGTAGGCGGCGTTGTCGGGGTCGACTGGAACCACGCTGGCGTCCTCGGGGGCGCCCCCACCCGGCTCGCTTAGGCTCGCCACCCTCCCCCAATTCTGGGGGAGGGCTTCCTGTCCCTCGGTTTTGTCGTGCTCCCCCTCCCCCCTTGCGGGGGAGGGGGTCGGG
>JBEVLE010000042.1:0-8613 GCA_040509335.1 Longimicrobiaceae bacterium
TTCCGCCGGGGCTCGACTCCGTTGCAGACGGTAGTATCGTCTGCTACGGAGCCGCAGCCCGACCCCCGCGCCAGCGGGGGTCATGCCCAAATCCCGCTATTCCCCTTCCTGCTCTTTTAGATAAGGCGACAAAAGACCCGTCCAGCTCCGGTCCAGCCGCTCGTACTCCTCGCCGCACAGCTCCGCCCGCTCCCTGGGCAGCGTGCCGTCGTCGATCAGGTACGCGTAGGAATCAGGGTCGCGCCCGTACACCCAGCAGATGATGTTGTAGAAGCGCTGCGGGTCCAGCGAGTGCTCGTTCCACAGCGCCGACTCGTCCACGCTGCCGCCCTCGCGGTCGTGCTCCAGCAGGAACGCGTTCGCACCGTTGATGGCCGCGGCCTCGCCCTCCTCCGTGCCGTCGGTGAGCAGGAAGGCGGCGAGCTGATCCACCGCGTCCTCCTCGCGCCCGGTGATGGGGATGTCCCACAGGTCCACCAGCGCGTGCCCCAGCTCGTGGTACAGGGTGAAGTAGATCGCCCCCCACGCGGCCTCGTTCAGCTCCTCCTCCGACTTGGTGGTCCCGTCGAACACCCCGTACATCTCGTCCATCAGCTCGTAGCAGATGCGGATGCGGCGCACGTCGGGGTCGTAGAACGCGTTGGGCTCGCCGCACTCGGCGAAGGCGAGCCGCACGTCCTGCGGGAGGATGAAGGTGCGGTTGAGCGCCTCGGCCACGTCCTCCAGCACCCGCACCTGGCGCAGGTCGGCCTGCCACTGGCGGTACTCGGGGTCACGGGCGGACTCGTACACCACGCGGAAGTCGCCCGCGTCGGCCACGGAGGCGCCCTCGGCGGGCGCGCACCCGGCGAGCGCGAGGGCGGCGAGCACGGTCAGGACGGCGCGCCGGCCGGCTGCTGGCGTGCGGGACATTCGGCGGATCTCCGGGGGAGCGGCCGGCGGGAGGGGAGGCAAGTGCCTGTGGAACCACATGATGCTAGCGGCGCGGGCCCCTTCGGGCAAGGTGCGCGGGTGCGCCTTACGCGTCCGTCTCCGCCGCCGCGCGGAGCAGCATCCCCGCCGCCAGCACCGCCGCTCCCACGGCAACGGTGCGCGGGGGGAGCGACACGGCCAGGAGCGCGCAGGCGGCGAGCCCCACGGCCGGCACCGCGTCCGGGTACAGCTTCGCGGCGCGGGGCATGCGCAGGGCGGCCAGGTTGGCGATGCCGTAGTACACGAGGATCGCGAACGAGGCGGCGGCCGCGATCTCGCGCAGCGCCCCGGTGGCCGCCACCAGCGCCGCCGCCGCGCCCACCGCGAGCACCGCGTTCCCGGGCACCCCGCGCGCCTCGTCCACGTCGGCCAGCCAGCGGGGGAGGTCGCCGCGCCGCGCCATGGCGAACGCCATGCGGCTGAGCCCAAGCAGCTGCGACAGGAGCACGCCCAGCATCGCCGCCACCCCGCCCACGGCCACCCCCGTTTCCAGCCACGGCGGGCCGGCCGCGCGCGCCGCCGCGAGGAGCGGGGCGGGGGAGGCCGCCAGCGCGGGGGCGCCCGCCGCGCCCACCGCCGCCAGCGCCACCGCCAGGTACAGCGCCAGCGAGCCGCCCAGCGTCAGCAGGATGGCCCGGGGGATGGTGGCGCGCGGGTCGCGCACCTCCTCGCCCAGCGTCGCCACGCGCGCGTAGCCCGTGTACGCGAAGAAAAGGAGCGCGGCGCCCCGGAGCGTCCCCCGCCACCCCGCCGGCGCGAAGGGGCGGAAGTTCTCCGCCCGCACCGAGCCCGCCGCCGCCGCCACCAGCGCCAGCAGCGCCGCCACGGCGATCCCCACCGCCAGCAGGTTGGCGCGGGCGGACTTGCGGACGCCCAGCCGGTTCAGCGCCGTGAACAGCACCACAGCGGCCACGGACACCGGCCGGGCGGGGAGTCCGGGGAGGAGCGCGTCCAGGTACGCGCCCAGCCCCACCGCCACCGTCCCGGCCGCGGCCGTCTTGCTCGCCAGGAACATCCACCCCGCCGCGAACCCCGCCCGCGGGTGGAGCACCCGGTAGCCGTACTCGTACGTCCCCCCGGAGTGCGGGTAGCTCGCCGCCAGCTCCGCCGAGCTGAGCGCGTTCGCCGCCGCGGCGACACCCGCGATCAGGAGCCCGGCCAGGAGCGCCGGTCCCGCCACCCCCGCCGCAACCCCCGTCACCACGAAGATCCCCGCGCCCACCACCGCCCCCAGGCCGATCCCCACCGCGTCCCCCAGCCCCAGCGAGCGGCCCAGCGCCGAGTCCGGCGGGCCGTGCGGCGGCGGTTCGGACGGGGGCGAGCTCATCGCGCCGGCACCGGGAGGCAGGGTGGGGAAGGGGGCGTCCGCCGCAGCATACCCGTCCCGCCTCCCGCGGGCAACCGCGCTCTTCCGCCCGGGGGCCCGCGGTGATACCCTTTTGCCTCCCGCGAGCCACGCCCCGACCCCGAGCAGCGCATGCCGTCCGTCGTCCGCGAAGCCGAGCCCGGCACCTGGGTCATCGACCACCGCTTCCAGGGGAGCGGGGAGCTGATCGCCTCCTTTCTCCTCGCCGGGGCGGACGGGCTCACCCTGGTGGAGTCCGGCCCGGCGTCCACCCTGCCGCGGCTGCTGGAGGGGATCCGCGCCGCCGGCTTCGACCCCGCCGACCTGCGCCGCGTGGTCCTCACCCACGTGCACCTGGACCACGCCGGGGGCGCCGGGAGCCTGCTCCGCCACGCCCCGCGGGCGCGCGTGTACGTCCACCCCGCCGGCGTCCCGCACCTGCTGGACCCCGCCAGGCTGGTGCGCAGCGCCCGCCGCGTCTTCGGCGACGCCATGGACACGCTCTGGGGCGAGGTCCTCCCCGTCCCCGCCGACCGCGTCGCCGCCCTCGCCGACGGCGAGGAGCTCGCCATCGGCGGCCGCGTCCTCCGGGCGCTCTTCACCCCCGGGCACGCCGGGCACCACCTCGCGCTGCACGAGCCCGCGGCCGGAATCGTCTTCACGGGGGACGTGGCGGGCGTGAGGCTCCCCGGCTCCGCGCACGTCCGCCCGCCCACCCCGCCGCCCGACGTGGACCTGGCGCTCTGGCGCGAGAGCGTGGGGCGCATCCGCGCGCTCGCGCCCCGCCGCCTGTACCTGACCCACTTCGGCGGCTTCGACCATCCGGGTCCCCACCTGGACGGGCTCCTCGCGCGCCTCTTCTTCTGGGCCGGGTGGACCCGCGCGCAGTGGGAGCGCGGCGCGGACGCCGCCGAGGTCGCGGCCGGCCTGCGCCGCCTGGGCGACGCCGAGATCCGCGCCGCGGGGGGCGACGACGCGCTGGTGGAGCGCTACGAGCTCGCGGTGGGGTACGAGATGATCGCCCGGGGGCTGCTCAGGCACCTGGAGCGCGCCGCCACGGACGACGGATGAGAGCCTTGCGGACCGGCCGTTCAGGCCTAGAATATTCATGGGACCGGCGATTCCCTGTCCCGAACGGAACGTGCTTCCTTCCCCGCTCCGTGCCGACGCACCCCCGGGAGGAGCGATGACCGCGGGAGGGCCGCCGGACGGCGGCGGCGCGCTCGACCGCATCGCCCGGCTCGCCGCGCGGACGCTCGGCGTCCCCGCCGTGGTCGTCACGGTGGGGGAGGGCGCGGGGCAGACGGTCCGCGGGCGCGGCGGCTCCTCCCCGCCCGAGGGCGACGGGGCGGTCCTCGCCCTGTGCTCCGCGGTCGCCGGGCGCGGCGAGGACGTGGTGCGGGCGGAGCCGGGGACGGACACCGCGCTGCACGGCGGCCCGGCCGCCTTCGCCGGCGTCCCGCTCGGCGGAGCGGGAGGGCGGACGCTCGGCTGCATCGCCGCCCTCGACCCCGGCCCCCGGCAGTGGTCCGCCGGGGAGCTGGACGCGCTGCACGACTTCGCCGCGCTCGCCGCGCGCGAGGTGGAAGCGGAAGCGGCCGGGGAGCGGGACGGGCTGGCCGCCGCGGCGCTGGAGCAGCTCGGCGAGCCGGTCGCGATCACCGACCCCGCGGGGCGCTTCCGCTGGGCCAACCCCGCGCACGCGCGGCTGCTGGGCTACCCGCCGGGCCGCCACGCGGAGTTCACCGCGGACGACTTCCTCCCCGACGCGGACGCGCGCGCGCGATTCGCCGAGGGCGCCGCGAAGGCCCGGGCGGGAGGCGTATGGCGCGGGCGCATCCCCTTCCGCACGCGGGCCGGGGCCGCGGTCCCCCTGGAGGTGACGCTGGGGCCGGTGCGCGACGCCCGCGGCGAGGAGCTGCTCCTCGCCCTGGCCCGCGACGCCGCCGGCGAGGCGTCCCGCGAGGGCCAGCTCCGCCGCGCGGAGCGCCTGGCGAGCCTGGGCACGCTGCTCGGCGGGGTGGCGCACGAGCTGAACAACCCGCTCGCCGCCATCAAGAGCTTCGCCCAGCTCCTCCTCCTGGACGAGCGCCACCCGGAGGACCAGGAAGCGCTGGAGGTGATCGAGCGCGAGGCGGCCCGCGCCGCCAGGATCGTCGCAGACCTCCGCCTGGTCGCCCGCCAGACGGAGCGGGGCGGCGGCCCGCGCGGCCCGGTGCAGCTCAACGACGTGGTGCGCGGCGTCCTGGAGATCCGCAGGTACACCCTCCAGACCCACGGCGTCGACGTGCGCGCCGACCTGGCCCGCGACCTCCCCTCCGTGCACGCCGACGCGGGCGAGATGGAGCAGGTCGTGCTCAACCTGGTGCTCAACGCCGAGCACTCGCTCGCCGACCACCCCGGCGAGCGGCGGCTGATCGTCCGCACCCGGCCCAGCGCGCTCGGCGTGTCGCTGCAGGTGGTGGACAGCGGACCGGGGATCCCGGGGGAGAACCTGGAAAGGATCTTCGACCCGTTCTGGACCACCCGGGAGCCGGGGCAGGGAGCCGGGCTCGGGCTCAGCCTGGTGCACGGGATCGTCACCGAGCACGGCGGCGAGATCCGGGTGGACAGCGAGCCCGGAAAGGGCGCCGCCTTCGCCGTCGAGCTCCCCCGCGCGCCGGCCGTCCCGGGACGCACGCCCGTCGCCGCGGCGGCCGTGCGCACGCTCCGCGTTCTGGTGGTGGATGACGAGGCGCCCGTCCGCCGCTCCATCGCCCGCTACCTCGAGCGGCGCGGCCACCGCGTGGACGAAGCTTCCGACGGCCGCCAGGCGCTCGCCCTGCTGGACGGGGCCCGGGACGCGCCCCACGACGTGATCCTCGCCGACCTGCGCATGCCCGGCCTGGGCGGCGACGGGCTCCTCGCGGCGCTGCGCGCACGGGAGGCCGGAGGCGAGGAGCGCCTGGTGTTCATCACGGGCGCGCCGCTGAGCGACGCGGCGGTGGCCGCGATGGCCGCCTCCGGGATCCCGGTGCTGTCCAAGCCGTTCGAGCTGGAGCAGGTGGCCCGCGCCGTCGAGCAGCGGGCGGCCGGCGGAACCGGGAGCGTGCGATGGAGTATTTAGGCGCTGTGTAGAATAATTATACATGCCGCCGGCCGGAAAGGATCGGAGTTTGCATCATGCCCAGGCCGGTGCGGAGGGGAGTCCCGGGAGGGTGCAGGGGCCGGGGTTCTTGTGTTTACCAGTTGTCGTGTTTTCTGCGTCCGGGCTGGGATCTTCGGGGTTCGTGGGGTGTGTTACGTGCGCGTGACCGGTGGGTGCGGGCGTCGTCTTGACTTTCGCCAGCACGTTCTACAGGTTACAGAGCCCTTGGAAAAAATTCCCTTCAACGTGGTTGCGACCTCCTGACATCCGTGTCATACGGGGCGAGGTTTCGATCTAACGTTCGCTAGCGGAAGGCCAGATTCGGGCGGGGCTCCTGGGCACGAGGCGGAACGCCGGCTGCGGCCGGTGCACGGAGATCGAGAAATCAGGGTGTCCGCGGCGGTCATGCCGCCGGCGCTGGCTAGGTTCCGCCGACGGGGAGCCGGCACGAGCCCGAAGCGCCGCAATAATCAGCACGCCGGCTCCAACCTGGATCGCAAGGGGGTTCCCGCATGTTCAACAAGCTTGTGGCGTCGGAGGGACGGAAGACCAAGGCCCTCTCGCCCACCACGATGTTCGCCTCCATCGCGGCGCACGTCCTCCTCATCGGGGGCGCGGCGTACGCGACGGAGCACACCGCGGTGGGCCGGAAGGTCAAGGAAGAGGTGGTCTCCTACATGGAGATCGAGCCGGAGCAGCCCAAGGCCCCCGAGCCTCCCAAGGCCGAGGAGCCGCCCCCGCCCCCGCCGCCGGAGCCGGAGGAGGCTCCGCCCCCGGTGGCAAAAGGCTTCCAGGAGCTGGTTCCGCCCGAGGAGCCGCCCGCCAAGATCCCCGACGTGGACCCCAACCAGAAGGCCGTCAACGTCGAGGACTTCAGCGGCGTGGGCGTGGCCGGCGGCACCTCCAAGGGCGTGGAGGGCGGAGTTCCGCAGAACATGGCGGACAAGAAGGAAGACAATACCGGGACCGCCCCGATCGACGTGAGCCTGGCGGAGGAAAAGCCCCAGCTCCAGAACGGGCCCGAGGTGCAGCGGCTGCTGCAGCGCCTGTACCCGCCGCTGCTCCGCGACGCGGGGATCACGGGCCAGGTGCAGATGAAGTTCGTGGTGAACGCCGCGGGCCGCGTCGAGGCGACGAGCGTTTCGGTGATCAACGCGTCGCACGACCAGTTCGGCGAGGCGTCCACCAAGGTCGTGGAGAAGATGCGGTTCAGGCCGGCCAAGGTGGGCGGGCGCGCCGTTCCCGTGCTGGTCCAGATCCCGATCAGCTGGACGCTCGAGAGGTCCTGAGCCTCCCGGAGCGTGCGGCCTCTTGATCCGGGCCGGAGGAAAACGTAGGATCCTGCTGGAAATTTCGGGCGGTGCGCCTGAGCGGGGCGTGACCGGACGGTTCAACAACACGAAAGCGCACTCGCGCGAAGGAGAACGCAGCCATGCAGATGAGTTTCGGTCACCTGTGGGAGCAAGCCGGGTGGTTCGCTCGGGGGATCATCATCATCCTGCTCATCATGAGCATGATCTCGCTCGCCGTGGCCGTCGCCAAGTGGCTTCGCTTCCGCAAGATGTCCCGGGCGACTCGCGAGTTCGCCCCCCAGTTCTCCACGGCGCTCGAGGCGGACAACATCCCCGAAGCCCTCGCCCTGACGGAGCAGTACCCCAACTCGCACGTCGCCCGCGTTCTCGGTGAGTCGCTCCGCGAGGTCGCCCCGCTCCTCAGCGATCCCCGCGTCGCCGGCGCGGCGATCACCTCCGCCGAGCGCTCGGTGGAGCGCGAGCAGATCCTGCTCGCCAACGACCTGAAGTCCGGGCTGGGCCTGCTGGCGACGGTCGGCGCGACGGCTCCCTTCGTGGGGCTGCTCGGGACCACCATGGGCATCGTGAACGCCTTCTCCGGCATGGGCACGGGCGGTGCCGGCCTCGAGGCGGTGTCGGCGGGTATTTCCGAGGCGCTGATCACCACGGCCATCGGCCTGATCGCGGCGATCCCGGCGGTGTGGCTGTACAACTACTTCACCGCCCGGCTCGACACGCTGTTCTCGGAGCTGGCGTACGCCGGCCGCGAGATGATCGACTGGATGATGGAGCGGCAGGCCAAGCGCGAGATGGCGTCGGGCCGCGCCGCCTACGGGGACTGACGGATGGCGGGCAAGATCGGCGGGGGGGCCTCCTTCGGGGGCTCTCCGCTCCCCAGTGTGGCCGGGCTGGACGCCGACGTGAACGCGGACATCAACGTGACGCCGATGATCGACGTCATGCTGGTGCTCCTCATCATCTTCATGGTCGTCACTCCCGCCCTGGCCGGGTACACCGCGGTTCTCCCCAAGGCGCGCACCGCCGCGCCGGAAAAGGACGACCGGGTGACGCTGGGCATCGACGCCAAGGGGCAGTACTTCATCGAGGACGTGCCGAACCCGGGTCCCATTCCGGCTTCGCAGCTCGCGGCGCGGCTCCGGGAAGCGTACTCGAACCGCGACCCGGAGGACCACATCCTGTACATGAAGGCCGACCAGGGCGTGGGCTACGACAAGGTGCTGACCGCGATCGACGCCGCCCGCGAGGCCGAGGTCAGCAAGATCGGCGCGATCACCGAGCTGCCCAAGGGCGTCACGCCCAAGCCGGGCACCTGAGTACGGGAGACTAGCCTTATGGCAATGGGAGTGGGCGGCAAGAAGGGGGGGCCGCAGTCGGACATCAACATGACCCCCATGATCGACGTGCTGCTGGTGCTGCTGATCATCTTCATGGTGGTGCAGCAGGGCCTCCAGCGCGGCGTGGCCGTGCAGGTGCCGCCGGTCAAGAAGGAAAAGCAGGAGGTCGCGCAGAACATCGACCAGATCGTCCTGGACATCCAGCCCGGCCCGCAGTTCTTTCTGAACCAGGAGCCGATCGCGCAGGAAAACCTCCAGGCCCGCATCCAGCAGGTGTTCGCGCCGCGGCCCCGCAAGGTCATCTTCGTCAAGGGCGCGGAAAACCTGACCTACGGCCAGGTGATCTACGCCATCGACGCGACCCGCGCGGCGGGGGTGGAGGTGGTGGGCCTGGTCCCCCGCGCCGCTCCGGCCGGGGCGGTGGCTCCAGCTCCCGCGACCTGACGGCACGCGCGGTCCGCAGATCCTCCGGCCCCCCCGGCACCTGTCCCGGGGGGCCCGAGTCTTTCACGGGGACGCGGC
>JBEVLE010000043.1:0-3728 GCA_040509335.1 Longimicrobiaceae bacterium
GCGGGGGCGCAGTCACGTACTCCGTACTTCGTACTCCGTACTGCCGTCAACCGATCACGCCGGCGTCCCGCGGCGCGCCGTGGCCGGCCCGGCCTCCACCCCGCGGGAAACGGGGCGGGCCATCCCTTCCCAGCCGCAGCGCGGGCACCAGCGCCGCTGGATCTGGCCGAAGAGCAGCCGCGACACCGCCCGGCCCACGGGGCCCATGCGCAACAGCAGCGTTTCGCCGTCGCACTCCGTGCAGCGCGGGTCGGCGGGGAGCAGCAGGTAGATCATCGCGACGGCGAGGACGAGCTTCGCGCCGAACGCGACGAACAGGAACAGCAGGTAGTACAGCATGCGGCTTCGGGGCCGGGGGACGCGCACCGGGGGACCAGCGGCCGATGCACGCGGCGGGCCAGCCGGTCCTCCATCCGTGTACGCGCCGGCGCGGCCCCGGTTCCACGCCGCGGACGGCCCACC
Organism: Longimicrobiaceae bacterium; assembly: GCA_040509335.1. Classification (GTDB taxonomy): domain Bacteria; phylum Gemmatimonadota; class Gemmatimonadetes; order Longimicrobiales; family Longimicrobiaceae; genus JAFAYN01. The sequence continues at coordinate 463 of JBEVLE010000043.1, forward strand.
GCCCGGCTACCCCTCCGGCCAGCCGAGCAGGTAGGTCAGCGGCGCGGGTCCGCCCTTTCCCTTCGCCTCGCCGATCTCCCAGCGGAATCCCTCCCCCGCGAATTCCTCGGTCATCTCGCGCAGCTCGTCCGGCGTGTAGGTGCGCAGGCACGAGACCACGCCGTCCCACAGCACCAGCGCCGGGACCGCCGGGAGCAGGTACGTCCACAGGAGCCGCGACGGGCGGAAGGGGCGGATGAAGGGGGTGGCGAGGAGCACCGCCAGCGGCGTCGGTAGCATGGCGGCGACCGAGCCGGGGGAGCGCTTCGTGGCCTCGAAAACGCCGATCCCCTGCCGGGCGCGCACGGCGTCGCGCAGGATGGTGCGGGCCCGCTCCGGCGGAAAGTGGTGGAACGATGTGAACAGGGTGCGGAAGCCGTCCAGCCCCGGTGGGATGCGGGTGGCATCCACGGACTCCTCGCGAAAGGCCAGGCGCCCGCCGGTGGCGGCGCGCACCCTGCGCAGCGCGTCCAGGTTGGGGTACAGGTCGGTGAGCAGCACCTCCACCGGCGCGCCCTCGCGGTCCAGCTCCGGGAGCAGGCGCGGCCACGGGCCCCCTCCGCCCGAGCACAGGTCCACGATCCGGCGCGCCCCCGTCCGCCGCAGCGCCTCCCGCAGCAGGGGGACCACCGGGGCGTACGGGTTGCCCAGGCGGATCATGAACTCCAGGTAATCCGTGGCGGCGTCCCGGACGGGGCGCGGGCACCACGGCTCGTCCTCCAGCTCCACCAGGTGCAGGCGTCGCATGGCGGCCTCCTCAGCCGCGCGGGAACGCGGGGTGCTCCTGCACCGCGCGCGCCTGTGCCAGGTGCCGCGCCTGGTGCACGGCCACCACCGCGAACCACGACCCGATCCCGATGCGCAGCAGCGGGGTCACCGGAGAGCGCGCCCGCACCCGCGCCAGGTCCAGCCCGTCGGCCCGCTCCAGCGCGGCGGCGAGCTCGTCCTGCAGCGCCAGGAAGTCGTCCAGCGCGCCCACCGGCGGGCGCCCGGCGCGCGGACGGAAGACCCGCGGCGCGGAAACGCGCCGCCCGTCGGGCGCGTTGGCGCGGACGAACCAGGGGCCCAGCCACCCGTGGCGGAACGGCGGCGAGCCCGTCGTCCCCCGCGCCCACCCCCGCTCGACCGCCGCGTCCACCCGGGCCAGCACCTCCTCGCCGGTGACGTGCAGGTGGTCCAGGCACTCGGCGACGGACCAGCGGCCCGGCTCCGGCCGCCAGGCGAGCTGCGCCTCCGTCAGGGCGCCGAACCGCTCGCGCGCCTCCGCCGCGGCGGCCAGGTAGTCGCGGCGGCGCTCCTCCAGCTCGGGGACCCGGGTGCGCGGCGGGGCGGATGCGGACGGTGCGGCGTTCATGGGCGGGCCTCCGGTGCGGGTGGCGCGAACGGCTCATCCCACCACGATAGGGGGTCGGGCCCGCGGGCGCAGCGGGGAGAGCTACGGATTCCGGCGCGGGGAATCTCCCGACCCTTCGCGGGCGGGCGTTCGTTGCCCGGACCCCGCCCGCGTGCGTATTCTTCCCGCCAACCCGGCGTGCCCCGCGCTCCGGCCCGCCTCCCGCAACCCGCACCGTCCTCGACGACCATGCGAAACCCGCTCGCCCGCCGCCTCGCGCTCGCGGCGGCGCTCACGCTCACCGCGACCTCGCTCCCCGCCCAGGCCGCGCCCCCGCCGGGGCTCGACCAGGAAGTCGCCCGCGCGCTGCGGGAGTTCGGCGTGCCGGGCATCGCCATCGGCATCGTCAAGGACGGGCGGGTGGTGGCGACGCAGGGATACGGCGTGCGCCGCCTGGGCGACGACACCGCCCGCGTCACCCCGCACACCCTCTTCCAGATCGCCTCCAACACCAAGGCCTTCACCACCGCCGCGCTGGCGATGCTGGTGGATTCCGGAAAGGTGTCGTGGGACGACCGGGTGGTGGAGCGGCTCCCCTGGTTCCGGCTCGCCGACCCGTACGTCACGCGCGAGCTCACCATCCGCGACCTGCTCTCGCACCGCAGCGGCCTGGGGCTGGGCGGCGGCGACCTGGTGTGGTACCGCTCCACCTACACCCCGCGCGAGGTGCTCACCCGCATCGGCGCGCTGCCGCCCGCCAGCAGCTTCCGCACCACCTACGCGTACCAGAACATCCCCTTCCTCGCCGCCGGCGAGGTGATCCCCGCCGTCACCGGCACCCAGTGGGACGCCTTCCTCCGCCAGCGCATCTTCGTCCCGCTGGGGATGACCGAGACCGTCACCTTCGCCCGCGACCTGCCGGCGGGGGGCGACGTGGCCGTGCCGCACTCCAGCTTCCAGGGGCCGCTGCGCGTGGTGGAGCCGCGCGACAACATGGACAACGCCGCCCCCGCGGGGTCGCTGAACAGCAGCGTCGCGGACCTGGTGAAGTGGATGATCGTGCAGCTGGACTCCGGGCGCGTGGCGGGGAGCGACCGGCGGCTGTGGAGCGCCCAGCGCACCCGGGAGATGTGGAGCGGGCAGACCCTCGTCCCCATCGGCGGGGCGGCGCCGGGGCTGGAGGCGTACGTCCCCACCTTCTCCGAGTACGGGATGGGGTGGTCGCTGCGCGACTACCGCGGCCACAAGGTCGTCACCCACACCGGCGGCCTGTCGGGGATGACCTCGCGCACGCTGCTGGTCCCCGACCAGAAGCTGGGCATCGTCATCCTCACCAACGCCGAGACCTCGGCGCACACCGCGCTCGCCTGGTGGATCATGGACCGCTACCTGGGCGCCCCGCAGACCGACTGGACCGCCGGCTTCGCCGCCTCCGCGCGCCGCGGCGCGGAGCGCGCCGCCGCGGCCGAGCGCCAGGCCGCCGCCGCCCGCGCGCGCGACACCCGGCCCTCGCTTCCGCTGGCCCGCTACGCCGGCCCGTACACCGACCCGCTCTACGGCGACGCCGCCATCGCGCTGGAGAACGGCCGGCTCGTGCTGCGCTTCGCCCACTCGCCGGCCTTCGTCGCCGACCTGGAGCACTGGCACTACGACACCTTCGTCGCGCGCTTCCGCGAGCGCACCACCGCGGACGCCTACGTCACCTTCACGCTGGACCCTGCCGGGAGCGTGGCGTCGTTCGGCATGCAGTCCGTGTCGCCGCTGGCCGACTTCAGCTTCGACTACCAGGACCTCAAGTTCGTCCCCGTGCGCCGGCCGTAGCGTCGTTTTCCGACCCCTTCGCCGGCTTAGACGGCGGGTTCGGGCGTGCCCCCCGCGGGGCGCGGGGGTCGGG
>JBEVLE010000044.1:0-4112 GCA_040509335.1 Longimicrobiaceae bacterium
AGGGCGCGCTGGACGTGCGCGCCCTCCGCCGCAGCCTGGACCTGCTGGCCGCGCGGCACGAGCCGCTGCGCACCGTGTTCACCGAGGCGGGCGGCGGGCCGGCGCAGGACGTCCGTCCCCCGTCCCCCGTCGCCCTCCCCGTCGTGGACGTGAGCCGCCTCCCCGCCGACGCGCGCGAGCGGGAAAGCCGGCGGCTGGCGGCCGCCGAGTCGCTGCGCCCGTTCGACCTTGCCCGCGGGCCGCTGATGCGCGCGCTGCTGGTGCGCGCGGGCGGCGAGGAGCACGGCCTGCTCTTCACCCTTCACCACGCCGTCGCCGACGGCTGGTCGCTGGGGGTGCTGACCCGCGAGGTGTCGGCGGTGTACGACGCGTTCTCGCGGGGCGAGGCGCCGCGCCTGGCGGCGCTGCCCATCCAGTACGCCGACTACGCCCTGTGGCAGCGCGCCTGGCTCAGCGGCGAGACCCTGGAGCGGCACCTCGGCTGGTGGCGCGGGCAGCTGGCGGGCGCCCCGCCGCTCCTCGACCTCCCCACGGACCGCCCCCGCCCGCCGGTGATGGGCGAGGCCGCCGCGAGCGTCGCGTTCGACCTGTCCGCGGAGCTCACGGATGCGCTGCGGGCGCTCGCCCGCCGCGAGGGCGCGACGCTGTTCATGGCGCTGCTGGCCGGGTGGCAGGCGCTGCTCGCCCGCTGGAGCGGGCAGGACGACATAAGCGTGGGCGTCCCCGTCGCCGGACGCAGCCGGGTGGAGCTGGAAGGGCTGATCGGGATGTTCGTCAACACCCTGGTCCTCCGCTCCGGCGTCCGCCCGGACGCGGGCTTCGGCGCGCTGCTGGCGCGCGTCCGCGAGGCCACGCTGGGCGCGTACGCCCACCAGGAGGTGCCCTTCGAGAAGCTGGTGGAGGAGCTGGGCGTGGAGCGCTCGCGCCGGCACACCCCGCTCTTCCAGGTCAGCTTCGCGCTCCAGAACATGGAGCTGGGCGAGCCCGCCCTGGGCGGGCTGCGGCTGTCGCCGCTGGCCGGGAGCGAGGAGGCCGCCAAGTTCGACCTGCGCCTCACCATGACGGAAACGGGCGGCGGGGTGCGGGGGATCCTGTCCTTCCGCAGCGAGCTGTGGGACGCCGCCACGGCGGCGCGGATGGCCGGGGGCCTCCGCCTGCTGCTGGAGGCCGCCGCCGCCGATCCGGAGCGCCCCCTGGGGCGCCTGCCGCTGATGACGGAGGCCGAGCGCCGCCGCGCGCTGGAGGCGGGGGAGCCCGCGGCGCCCGCGCCGGCCACGGTCCCCGTCCCGGAGGCGTTCGCGGCGCGGGCCGCGCTCGCGCCCGACGCACCGGCGGTCGTCGCGGGCGCGTCCGTGCTGACGTACGGCGAGCTGGACCGCTGGTCCAGCCGCCTCGCCCGCCACCTGCGCGGGCTGGGGGTGGGGCCGGAAACGCGGGTCGCGGTGGGGCTGGAGCGCTCGCCGGAGCTGGTCGTGGCGCTGCTGGCCGTGCTCCGGGCCGGGGGCGCCTACGTGCCGCTGGACCCCGCGCAGCCGCCGGAGCGCCTGGCCGGCATGCTCGGGGACGCCGGCGCGCGGCTGGTGCTCACCACCGCCGCCCTGGCGGGCCGCTTCCCGCGGGGCCCGGCCGAGCTGCTCGCCCTGGACGCCGCCCACGAGCGCATCGCCGCCGAGAGCGACGCGCCGCCGGAGGGCGGCATCCTCCCGGACTCGCTGGCGTACGTGGTCTTCACCTCCGGCTCCACCGGCCGGCCCAGGGGGGTGGCGGTGACGCACGCCGCGCTCGCCAGCCACATGGCGTGGATGCAGCGGGAGTTCCCGCTCGGCCCCCACGACCGCGTCCTCCAGAAGACGCCGGTGGGCTTCGACGCCTCGGTGTGGGAGTTCTGGGCGCCGCTGCTGGCCGGGGCCGCGCTGGTCCTCGCCGCGCCCGGCGCCCACCGCGACCCCGCCGCGCTCCTGCGGGCTGCGGAGGAGGAGCGCGCCAGCGTCCTCCAGCTCGTCCCCTCCATGCTGGCGGCCATGCTGGAGCACGGCGGGCTGGAGCGCTGCACCACGCTCCGCACCCTGTTCTGCGGCGGCGAGGCGCTCCCGGCCGAGGCCGCCGCCCGGGCCCGCGCCGCGCTCCCCGGCGCGCGGGTGGTGAACCTGTACGGGCCCACCGAGTGCACCATCGACGCCACCTCCCACGTCGTCGTCGGCGGCGGGAGCGGCGGCACGGTCCCCATCGGGCGGCCGGTGGACGGGGTGACGGCGTACGTGCTGGACCCGGAGGCGGAGCCCGTCCCCCACGGCGTGGCAGGCGAGCTGTACCTGGGCGGCGCGCAGCTCGCCCGCGGGTACCTGGGCCGCCCGGAGTGGACCGCCGAGCGCTTCGTCCCGGACGGGCTGTCCGGCGCGGCGGGGGCGCGGCTGTACCGCACCGGCGACCGGGCGCGCCGCCTCGCCGCCGGCGAGCTGGAGTTCCTGGGCCGCGTGGACGAGCAGGTCAAGGTGCGCGGCTTCCGCATCGAGCCGGGGGAGGTGGAGGCCGCCCTGGAGCGTCACCCCGGCGTGGCGCGGGCCGCGGTGACGGCGCGCGACGACGCGCCGGGCGGCCCGCGGCTGGTGGGGTACGTGGTCCCCTCCGCCGGGGCGGCGCCGGACGCCGCCGAGCTGAGGGTGTACCTGCGGGGGCTGCTCCCCGAGCACATGATTCCCACGGCCTTCGCCGTGCTGGAAACGCTGCCGCTCACTTCCAGCGGCAAGACGGACCGCCGCGCGCTCCCGCCCCCGGGCGCGCCCGCGGCGGACGCGGAGCCCGTCGCGCCGCGCAGCGTGGTGGAGGAGATCCTGGCGGAGGCGTGGTGCGAGGTCCTCAAGCTGGACCGCGTGGGGGTGTTCGACGACTTCTTCGCGCTGGGCGGGCACTCGCTGCTCGCCACGCAGGTGATCGCGCGGATCCGCGAGGAGATGGGCGAGGACGTGCCGCTGCGGGTCATGTTCGACACGCCCACCATCGCCGGGATGGCGGCGTACCTGGAGGAGCGGTTGATGGAGGACGAGGAGTTCGCCGGGTTGAACTCGCCCGATCCGAGGAGTGAATAGCGCCCCGTGCCCGAGAAACCAGTGATCGATACGCCCCCCCCGACCCCGCCGGAAGAGATGTCGCCCGAGCGGCAGCAGCTCCTGAAACGGCTGCTCCGCAAGCGCGCCGGCCAGAAGCGCGAGGACGAGCGCGTGCGCCCGCGGTCCACCGGCGGGCCGGTGCCGCTGTCGTTCGCGCAGCAGCGGCTGTGGTTCATCCAGCAGCTGGACCCGGCGAGCAGCGCCTACAACATGCCCAACCCGCTGCGGCTGCGCGGCGAGGTGGACGTGCCCGCCATGCGGCGGTCGCTGACGGAGCTGGTGCGGCGGCACGAGTCGCTGCGCACCGTCTTCGCGGCGGCGGACGGCGAGCCGGTGCAGGTCGTCCTGGCCGCCGCCCCGGTGCCGCTGCCGGTGGTGGAGCTGTCCGGGCTCCCCGACGGCGCGCGCGAGGCGGAGGCGCAGCGGTTGACGATGCAGGAGTCGGCGCGCCCCTTCGACCTGGCGCGCGGCCCGCTGATGCGCGCCTCGCTCCTGCGCCTGGCCGGCGATGACTGGGGGCTGGTCTTCAACCTCCACCACGTCGTCAGCGACGGCTGGTCCATGGGCGTGCTGACCCGCGAGGTGTCCATCCTCTACGACGCGTTCTCGCGCGGGCTGCCGTCGCCGCTGGCGCCGCTGGAGGTGCAGTACCCGGACTACGCGGTGTGGCAGCGGGAGCGCGTCTCCGGCGAGGCGCTGGAGGCGCAGGTCCGCTTCTGGCGCGAGGCGCTCGCCGGCGCGCCGCCGCTGCTGGAGCTGCCGGTCGACCGGCCCCGCCCCCCCGTGCCGGGGCAGCGCGCCGCGCGCCGGGTGTTCGCCGTTTCGGCGGCGACCACGGCGGCGCTGCGGGAGCTGGCGCAGGGGGAGGGCGTGACGCTGTTCATCACGCTGCTGGCGGCGTTCCAGGCGCTGCTGGCGCGCTGGAGCGGGCAGGAGGACGTGAGCGTGGGCACCCCGACGGCCGGGCGCGGGCGGCTGGAGCTGGAGGGGGTGATCGGGATGTTC
>JBEVLE010000045.1:0-3643 GCA_040509335.1 Longimicrobiaceae bacterium
CTGTTCCCTGTTCCCTGTTCCCTGTCCCCTATCCGTTCGGGTCCAGGATCTTGCCGATCTCGTCGCGCGCGGCCTCAAGGTGCAGGCGGGTGGCGCGGTCGCCGGCGCGGGGGATCGCGGAGCGGATCTGCGCGTCCAGCGCGCGCAGCTCGCCGCGCAGCATCCCCTGCGCCTCGGTGGGGCCCGTGGGCGCGGCGGGGCCGCCCAGGAGCGCGGCGAGGCCGGTGGGGGCGGCGGGGCGCGCGGGGGGGTTCACCCGCTCCGCCACCTCGGCCAGGTAGGCGCGCTGCAGGTTGCGGCGGAACGGGTCGATGGACGGGCTCCCCGACGACAGCTCGCTCCAGATCCCCTGCCGCACGTCCGTGAGCATCTCGCCCAGCGTGTACACCTGCCCCGGGCGGTCCGCCAGCGCCTCGAACTCCACCATGCGGCGCATGCGGGCGTCGTTCAGGAGCTGGTCCAGGATGCCGCGCTGCGCCGTCCCGATGCGGGTGATCGCCCCCTCCACCTCGATGCGGCGCAGGATGTCCTCGTCCAGGAAGAAGCGCGGCGTGCGGAAGGCGTTCTCGTTGAGGAAGCGCACCGCCGCCTCCTGCCGCGCCCGCGACACCGGCGTGAAGCGCACCCCCTGCTGCCCGCCGCGCTTTTCCTGCGACTCCACCCCGCCCACCAGGATGGGGACGTGCGACAGTTCCGTGCGCCACTGGCCGATCAGGCGCGTGTACAGCTCCCGCAGGTCCGCGAAGTCGTCGCCCGGCCTCACCGTCGCCGGGATCAGCATGGGGACGATGCGGCGGATGTTGCGGATCCCCATCCCCGTGGAGTACACCGGGTCCGCGTCGCCCACCGCCTCCGTGTGGTCGCCCGGGTCCGCCCCGCCGCTCCCCACCGTGCTGAAGCGCAGGTACGGCTTGCTGTCCTGCTCGCGCGCCCAGGCGTCCAGCGTCATGCGCTCCTCCTCCGGCGTCCGCGCCGTGGGGATGGGCCTGTACCCCCACATGGTCGCGAACTTGTCGTACGGGCCCACCACCGGCATCAGCAATTCCACCGGGATGCGGTCCTCCGGCTGCACCACGTAGTTGAAGCGCGAGTAGTCCATCAGCGTGGGCGTGTGCCGCATCCGCCGAAGGAAGCCCTCGTTGCGCAGGCTGTCCGCCGGGTAGGTGGCGCTGGCCTTCATGTTGTGCTGGAAGCCCAGCGTGTGCCCCACCTCGTGCGCCACCACGTAGCGCAGCAGCTGCCCCATCAGCGAGTCAGGGAAGGGCACCCGCTGCGCGCTGGGGTCGAGCGGCGCCACCTGGGTGAAGTACTGGCTGCGCATGATGTTCAGGATGTTGTGGTACATCTGGACATCCGCCTCCAGGATCTCCCCCGTGCGCGGGTCCACCACCCGCGGCCCGGACGCGTTCTCCGTGGCCGAGGGGAGCCAGCGGATCACCGAGTAGCGCGCGTCCTCCGGCGACCAGTCCGGGTCCTCCGCCGGCGTGGGCGCGTCGCGCGCCACGATGGCGTTGCGGAACCCCGCCGCCTCGAAGGCCGGCTTCCAGTCCTCGATCCCCTGCTTGATGAACGGGATCCAGTGCGCCGGCGTCGCCGGGTCGATGTAGTACACGATGGGCTTCACCGGCTCCGACACCGCCGCCGACGGGTCCTTCTTTTCCAGCCGGTAGCGGGAGATGTAGGTGCGGCGCGCCACCCGGTGCTCCTCCGTGCCGAAGTCCTGCTTGGTGACGCTGAAGTAGCCCACCCGCGAGTCGGCGAGCCGCGGCATCATGGGGCGCTCCGGGAGGCGCACCATGCTCCAGTGCATCACCACGCTGGCCGTGCGCGGCCCGGGGCGGAACTCCTCCGGGATCCCCGGCGTCGCCGGCGGGGTGACGTTGTAGGTGTGCGTCGCCTCCACCTCCACGTTGTCCGGGAACGCCGCCACCCGCTCGATGAAGGTGCGCGCCGCGTCCAGGTTGCCGCGGATCGCGTTGCCCACCCCGAACTCCGGCGAGTTGGTGGTGAACAGGCGCGTGGCGTCGATCACCGCCGAGCTGTCCGGCCCCCAGGCCTCCACGTTGAACACCGCCACCACCGGGTCGTAGTTGGACGCCGCCACCGCGCGCGAGATGGGGAGCGCCGTGTCCGCCACCACGTCGTACGACACGCTGCGCAGCAGCACCCGGTTGTCGCGCCGCTCCCAGCGCAGCACGTAGTTGCTCACCGCCTGGCCGCCGTACCCCGAGCCCAGCGTGTTGCGGGCGATCTGGGAGACCAGGAGCATCTCCTTGTTCATCTCCCTGGCCGGGATCTCGTACAGCAGCCGGCTCCCCACGCGGTGGGTGGTGAACAGCCCGCGGCGGGTCTGCGCGCGCGGCGTCACCACCGACGCGTACGGCCGGGGGTTGGGCTCCCCGGCGGAGCCGCCCGCGCCGCCGCCTCCCCCCTGCATGGGGCCCTGCACCCCGGGGAGCGACGGGCGCTCGCCGCCCGGGGCGGGCGTCTCGCCCGCGGGGGTGGCGGGCGCGGCGGAGGGCCGCTGCTGCGGCGTGGGCGTGGCGGCCGGGCGTGGCGAGGCGGTGGCGCAGCCTGCCGCGAGTAGCGCCAGGACGGCGGTCGGGAACTTCATGTCGGGTCTCCGGGGGTGAGAACGCGGAGGGGGAAAAGCTGAAGCCGGAGAATAGTCTATCTTCCCCCCGTTGGTTCCGGCAACCGGGCGGGGACGAAGCGTGGAGCACGCGGGGCGAAGCGCGCGCCCGCGGCTTTCCACGCGGCGGCCGGGGCGCCATCTTGGGGCGCGGCGGCGGAGCGCGCCGCCGCCCTCCACCGAAATCGAGAACCCGACGCGATGATCCGCACCGTAGACATCTACCGCAAGCACTCCCCGCCCGACCCGGCCGTTCCGCGGCCCGTCCGGGCGTCGCAGGTGACGTTCGCCGACCTGGCCGAGCCGCACAGCATGAACGTGGCGGGAACGCTGTTCGGCGGCACCATCCTGGGCTTCATCGACCGGGCGGCCGCCTTCTGCGCCATGAAGCACGCCGGGCGGCCTGTGGTCACCAAGAACATGGACAGCGTGGAGTTCAACGAGCCCATCTACATCGGCGAGCTGGTGGTGGCCATGGCCTCCGTCAACTACGCCGGCACCACCAGCATGGAGGTGGGGATCAAAGTCATGGCCCAGAACCCCATCAGCGGCCAGGAGCGGCACACCAACACCTGCTACGCCACCTTCGTCGCGCTGGACGAGGACGGGCGGCCCACGCGCGTTCCGCAGGTGCTTCCCGAGACAGACGACGAGAAGCGGCGGTACGAGGCGGGGAAGCGGCGGCGTGACGAGCGGCTGGCTCGGCGTCGTCCTTTGAAGGGCTAGCTTTCGTGGGTTGAGGCGGGCCGCTCCGGAGCCCGGCGGAAACTGCCCCGCCGGTCTCCTGCGCGGGCGAGGCGAGCCCCCGCAAACGGCCGCGGGGTCTCACCTCGCCGGAGTGAGCCAGCCAAACTGCCGGCTGTCTCCCTCCGTACAGCATCATACGGGTACGACGAAACTGCCAGAACACCGGAACCAGAGCCCCCTCTCCCAGGATTGGGAGAGGGTGGCGAGCCTCAAGCGAGCCGGGTGAGGGCCGCCGGGTGCGGGCCGGTCGTCGACGCCCTCACC
>JBEVLE010000046.1:0-6144 GCA_040509335.1 Longimicrobiaceae bacterium
CTGGGCGTGGAAGAGCTCGTGCACGGTCCCCGCCGGGAAGCCGGCGGCGGTGGCGTTCCAGCCCTCCAGCAGCTGCACGCGCTCGGCGCCCCGCACCAGCGCCAGCTCGGAAAGGCGGCGCTGCGGGTCGGCCACCATCGCCTCCAGCACCGTCTCCAGGTGTCCCGCCAGCCGGACGATGGTCGCCTCATCGAAGAGCGCCGGCCGGTAGGCCAGCACCGCCCCGAAGGTCTCGCCCTCCTCCGCGACCGCCAGCTCCAGGTCGAACTTGGCCGCTCCGCCCCCGCCCCCGAACGGCCTCAGCTCCAGGTCGCCCAGCGACAGCTGCCCCTCCGTCCCGGAGCGGTTCAGCGCGAAGGCGACCTGGAAGATGGGCGCGTGGGTCAGGCTGCGCTCGGCGCCCAGCTCCTCCACCAGGCGCTCGAAGGGGATCTCCTGGTGGTCGTACGCGCCCAGCGCCGTTTCCCGCACCTGCCCCAGCAGCCGGATCCACGTGGGATCGCCCGCCAGGTCGGCCCGCATGCTGAGCAGGTTGACGAAGAAGCCGATCAGCCCCGCGGTCTCGGGACGGTTCCGCCCCGCGACCGCGGTGCCCACCACCACGTCGTCCTGCCCGGCGTAGCGGCCCAGCAGCACCTGCCAGGCGGCCAGGACGGTCATGAACAGCGTGGTCCCCTCGGCCTGCGCGAGCGCCCGCAGGCCCTGCGACAGCTCCGGCGAAAGGTCGAAGGTGTGGCTCGCCTGCTCCGGGCTCTGTCCCGCGAGGCGCGGGCGGTCGGTGGGGATCTCCAGCAGCGGGGGGGCGCCGCCGAGCTTTTCCTTCCAGTAGCCGATCTGCGCTTCCAGCGTTGCGCCCGAGAGCCACCGGCGCTGCCACACGGCGTAGTCGGCGTACTGCACCGGCAGCTCCGGAAGGCCCGGCTCCTCGCCGCGGCTGAGGGCGCCGTACAGCGCGGAAATTTCGCGCACCAGCACGCCCCTGCTCCAGCCGTCGCTGACGATGTGGTGCAGCGTGAACAGCAGCACGTGGTCCTCGTCGCCCAGGCGCAGCAGGATGCTGCGCAGCAGCGGCCCGCGCTCCAGGTCGAAGGGGCGCCGCGCCTCCTGGGCGGCGAGCCGCTCCGCACGGCCCGTCGCGTCCGGAGCTCCCCGCAGGTCCACGAGCGGCAGCGCCACCGGGGCGGGCGGATGGACGACCTGCACGGGCACGCCGTCGTGCTGCGCGAACGTGGTCCGCAGCGTCTCGTGGCGCCGCACCAGCGTGTCCAGACCCGCCCGCAGCGCCGCCAAGTCCAGCGCGCCCACCAGGCGCAGCGCGTACGGCATGTTGTACGCGGGGCTCCCCGGCTCCAGCCGGTCCACCACCCACAGCCGCTGCTGGGCGAACGACAGGGGCAGCGGACCCGACAGGGTGCGGCGGGGGATCCGGTCGTCCCGGTCGCCCGCGCCTCTCCTTTCGCGCATCAGGCCCTTGAGGAGCGCCTGCCTGTCCTTCAGCGAAAGCTGTCCGGCGAGCTTTCCCGCTCCGCCCGCTCGATCGTGGCTCATGGATGAATGCGTTCGTGGTTGTTGCGGTCGCCGCTCATCGCCGGGTGCAGGCGATCCGGGCCGGACGGACGAGGGCGACGCCGGCGGCCGGCGCTTCCGTGCAGGTCGCCAGGCGCACCCCGGGGCCGGCGCCCCGCGAGGGGAGCTGCGCCGTGCGGATGCGGCATCGGGGCGGAAGCCTGGTGGGGAGAGCGGCCGGTGCGGGCAGCGGCTCCCGTGCGGGAGCCGGTGGGGGAGGTGCCTCGCGCGCGCGCCGCCGTCCGGGACCGACTCCGTCGGGAAGCCACACGCGGGCCGGGGCGGGCGCTCCCGATGGATGGAACGCGGACGGCGCCACCGGAGGCCCGGGGCCGCGGACACGACCGCGCCCGGGCCCCATGGCACCGGCAGCCTCGACGTCCCGTACACCGGCGACGCCGGGAACCACGGCCGACCGCTCCGCCGGACCCCGACAGGCGGAGCGGGAGGCCCGGAAACGACTCTGCGAGACCGGGATCGAACGGTCTTTAAATATTCGCCTGCACAGTGTCTTAAGCGTCCGCTGATAATACAACTATCGATGAGATAGTCAACCCGATCGAGTCAGCAAATGCGCGATGAATTGATCGCACGAAAGCCCGGGATCGGCGCCGGCGCGGGGCGTCCGGATCCGGGGCGGGGCGCCCCGGACCCGTGCCGCGAGGCACCCTCAGCGCCGCGCGCTCCGCCGCGGCAGCGGGCGCATCACCTTGTCCAGCACGATGCGGGCGGCGCGGCGGCCGATCTCCTCGCCCGCCTCGTTGGAAAAGCGGTAGTGGACGCCGCCGTACATGCGCGAGTCCGACACCTGCCGCACCCACTCGTCCCAGCCGGGAAGCACCTGCACCACCGCGTTGGGGATGGACTGCGAGCTGACCCGGACGCCCCCCGCCGGGCGCGGCCCGACCTCGGTCTTCATCACCTCGGCGATCGCGGCGGCGTACGTGCAGTGGCCGCACGGGTACTCCGGGAAGTTGGGCGTCGCGAGCAGCGGCACCCACGCCGGGTCGGCGGCGGTCCCGTCATTGCCGTCGTCCGCGGCGTTGCGGATCGCCGTGATGGGCCGCCAGTAGTTGTAGTGCAGTTTTGCCACGACCATCGCCTGGGTGGCGTCGTCGCTCGCCATCTGCACCAGCGCGAACATGCGCGCGTTCTGCACCGGCGTGCGCCCCGGCGCGTCGGCGGCCAGCCGCAGCGAGGGGCTCAGGTCCGGCGCCTCGCGGTAGCGCGCGATCAGCGTCTGGACCGGGGTCCGCTCCGTGCTGGCGCGCGCGCCGAGCCGGCGGACCTCTTCGGCGTCCCGGGCCCAGCGCTCGCTGGCGAGCGCCACCGGGGGAGGCGGCCGCAGCGCGTCGGGGCTCCCCATGGCCCAGGGGCGCAGCGCCGCCCAGTGGGGCTGGAGCGACGGCAGCGCCGCCCCGATCCACTCGCCGGGCCGGGTGCGGGGGCGGTACGGCACCTGGACGACCGCCGAATCGATCCCCCCCGCCGCCTGCGCCGCCGCCGCGGCCCGCTCGCCGATCAGCCGTCCCGCTTCCCTGGCGGGCCCCTCGGCGATCCCCGCCATGGCGAGGGCGTAGGTGTCGTCGAACGCCGCCTTCTGCGCCGGGAAGTGGTGCAGGAGGACGCGGTGGGCGGCCGTCGCCGCGGCCGCGTCCTGCGAGGCGGAGGGGTCGCCCGCGGGAAAGCCGAGGTAGCTCTCGTAGCGGCGGTCGATGGCGTTCACCGCCTCGAACATGGCCAGCGACACCCGCGTCAGGGCGCGCTGCCCGTCCGGCGTGCCCCCGGCGGGGGTGGCCTGCGCCGCGCTGGTGACGCGGTAGGCGAACTCCCACCAGTCGCTCACCGTGTCCGCCGCCGCGGGCCGCGCGAAGACCATGGCCGCGACCGCGGCGATTCTCAGTGCTCGCCACATGGTGACTCTCCTCCGTGAAGATGTGGGTCGGTGAAGGGATCCGTCCGGAACCCGGTGACCTGGTGCTATACTCACGTATAACACCAGGTGAGTACGCAGGGGCTCCGTCCGGAGTTTCAGGCGGGGGAAGGCGGCGGCGGGGAGGAGGAGGTCTGGCGGGGAAGATCAGCCCGGCCCGCGGCGGCGGCGCAGGCGCACCGCGGCGGCCAGGCACGCCGCTGCGAACACGAGCCCGATCCAGAGCCCGGGCGTGGCGAGGAGCCGTCCGGGGGTGGGCTGCGCCAGCGGGTCGAAGGGGGCGGCGCCCCGCGCCCCGCCGGCGAACGCCGCGGCGTACCAGCCGAGCAGCCGGTACTCCGCCCACGCGGCGACGTGGAGGGTGTCCAGGGTCAGCTTTTCCAGCACGCCGGCCGCCAGCAGCGGCAGCAAGGCCCAGAGCGCCGCGGTGCGCCGGGCCCAGCCGGACGCCAGCAGGAGAAGGGCGTAGACGGGCGCGTGCCAGAGCGCCATGGCCGCCAGCGCGTACAGCGTCGCCGGCCACGCCCTGAACAGCTGCAGCTCGCTCCACAGCGCGGCGGCGCCGAGGCCCTGCGCCAGCAGGGCGGCGGCGCTCAGCAGCAGCAGGACGAGGTGCATGGCGACGACGGCCGCGAAGGTGAGCAGCGGCAGGACCACCAGCGGGATGCTCGCCTTGGCGAGGACGGTGGTGAGGTCGGAGACGGGGAGCGACTTCCAGAACAGGATGCTGCGGTCCCGCCGCTCGCCGCCGAGCGCCTCCAGCGAGTAGAACGCGCCGGTGAGGAACGCGGTCGCGAGCATCAGGCTCGCCGCGAACGCGTAGGTGACGGAGGCCGACCCCGGGCTCCCCGGGTCCGCGGCCAGCAGGCCGGGCCGGTGGCTGGGCATCGCGACCGCGTGGACCACCAGGGCGGCGACCGCGAAGGCCGCGACGCCCAGCGGCGCCAGGTGGATGGCGCGGTTCTCCCACAGCTCGCGCCGCACCGACCAGTAGAACGGCCGGGTGCGCGGCGGGGCCGCCGCGGCCTTCATCGCGCCCCTCCCGGCGCCCGGCCGGCCCGGTCGCCCATGACCGCCACGAACATGTCGGCGATGCTGGGCGTGCGCACCTCGCCGAGCGCGGCGAGCCGGCGGGGGTCCGCGCGGTCGAACAGCATGATGCTCCGGCCGAACAGCTGCCGCTCGTGCACCGGCCCGTGCGCGCGCGCCGCGGCGACGTGGGCGGGGGCCACCATCACCTCGTGGTAGCGCGCCTCGAACTCCTCCATGCTGCACTCCAGCACCACGCGGCCGCGGTCCATGACCACGAGGTCGGTGAGCACGTCCTGGAGCTCCTCGACCTGGTGGGTGGTCACCACGATGCTGCGGCCGTGGTCGAAGTAGTCGTTCAGCAGCGAGTCGTAGAACCGCTTGCGGTACAGCAGGTCCAGCCCCAGCGTCGGCTCGTCCAGCACCAGCAGCTTCGCGTCGATCGACATGACCAGCGCCAGGTGCAGCTGGGCCACCATCCCCTTGGACAGCTCCCCCACCCTGCCGGCGCGCCCCACGCCGGTCCGTTCCAGGAAGCCCTCCGCCCTGGCGCGGTCGAAGCGCGGGTGCACGCCGGCGAGGTAGTCGAGCGCTTGCGACACCCGCAGCCAGCGCGGCAGCACGGCGACGTCGGACATGAAGGCGACGTCGTGCATGAGCCGGTCCCGCTCGCTCCACGGGTCGCGCCCCAGCACGCGGAGCTCGCCCTGGAACGGCGTGAGGCCCAGGATCGCGTGGAGCGCGGTGGACTTTCCCGCCCCGTTGGGCCCGATGATCCCCAGGATGCGGCCCTCCTCGACGCGCAGGTCGACGCCGTCCAGCGCGACGGTGTCGCCGAAAGTCTTGCGGAGGCCGCGCGCTTCTATGCATGCCATCGCTTCAGCGCTCCCTCGCGGGCTCCGGGGTGGATCCCCCGGCGGCGGGGCCGTCCAGCAGCTCCTCCGCCGTCAGCCCGAGCCGCTGGATGGTCGCCCGGATCCTGGGCCACTGCTCCTCCAGGAACCTGCGGCGCTCGGCCCGCAGCAGCAGGTCGCGCGCGCCGGCGTTGACGAACATGCCGCGGCCGCGCCGGCTCTCCACCAGCTGCTCGTCCACCAGCTGCTGGTAGCCCTTGAGGACCGTGAGGTGGTTGACCCGGTACTCGGCCGCGACCTGGCGCACCGAGGGCAGCGGCTCGCCCTCGCCCAGCACCCCGTCGAGGATCATCGCGGCCACCAGGTCGCGGAGCTGTCGATAGATGGGCTGGCCGTCGCTCCACTCGCGTTCCACGATGGTCCCGGATGTCCCTGCGATGAAGGGGGCGGGAAAAAAACCCGGCACGCCCTCCGCTCCGTTCCGCCGCCCGGAGCGGGCATGCCCCGGGCGCTATGGTGTTATAGATACCCAGACCGCGATCGCGGGGGCAAGGCCGTCGGCAGCGCCGTCAGGGCGCGTGGCGCAGGGGAGGGCGCAGCAGGACCCGGAGGGCCGCACGAGGAGCCCGCGTGAGGGATTTCGGCCCGAAGGGGCGAGACCCGCCGGCAGTTTGGCGGGGCTCGACTCCGTTGCAGACGGTCGTTTCGTCTGCTACGGAGCCGAAGCCCGACCCCGGCGCCAGCCGGGGGCACGCCCGAACC
>JBEVLE010000047.1:0-3583 GCA_040509335.1 Longimicrobiaceae bacterium
CGCGTGAGGGATTTCGGCCCGAAGGGGCGAGACCCGGCGGCAGTTTGCCGGGGCTCGACTCCGTTACGCACGGTTGTTTCGTGCGTTACGGAGCCGAAGCCCGACCCCGGCGCCAGCCGGGGGCACGCCCGAACCAGCCGTCAAATCCGTTTCCCGGCATCAGCTGCGCGGCCGCAGCAGAAGCGCCTGCGCACCGGCGTCCCCGGTCCGCCGCCCCCAGCCCACGATCTCGCCGCGGTCGTTCATCCCACCCGCGCCCTCCACCCGCCACGGGGTGCCGGGGGCGAGCAGCTGGTTCACCTGCACCAGCGTGCCGTACGGCTGGCGCACCACCACCTGCGGAGGGGTCTGCGGGCCGAACCCGCCGTAGGTGTACACGGCGAGCGTCCTCCCCTCCGTGTCGATGCCGAACACCCGGATGCGGTCCCGGTAGAAGTACGGCTGGCGGTGGACGACGCCGTCGCGGAAGATGAACCACGCCGCGTCGGCCGCCCCCGTGAAGCGCGGGTCGCCGGCCACGTGCCCGGCGCCGCTGGTGGCGCGCGCCGTCCCCGGGAAAAGGAAGCGCGGCTGGCCGGCCACGATCAGCAGGGCGCTGTCCTGGGGCTGCACGGTCCCGGCCATCCACCCCTGCTCGCTGATCTCGGTGAGGATCGCCTGGTGCCCGCCCATGCGGCCCAGGTCGCGGAGCGCCCCGTCCTCCCACACGAGCGCGCTCCCCACCGTCCCCAGGGGGCAGGAGGCGCAGGACGTGGAGGAGTACCCCACCACCTGCCCGCGGTCGTTGACGTCGGTGGCGTACACGTGGTCCGCCACGTAGGCGGGCGCCAGCTGCGTGGCCGCGCCGCCGCTCCACAGGAAGGGGCGGGTCCCGGCCAGGGTGTCCGCGCCGGGCCAGAAGTTCCCCACCACCACGCCCGCGGCGTTCACCGCCTCCGCCCGGCTGCGCGCGCCGGGCGCCGTCACCTCCAGCATCTGTCCGGCGCGCCACAGGAACGCGCGCCAGGCGCCGGACGCCGTCTGCGCCTCGCCCACCACGTCGCCGCGCTCGTTCAGTCCGTGCGCCCGGCTCTCGGCGCCGCCCAGCGTCCCCAGCGGCACCACGTCGTAGCCCTGCGCCACGTACACGTTCCCGAACCCGACGACGCCCTCCGCCTCCGCGAGCACCTGCGTGGTGCCCGTGGCGATCCCGCGCGCGGTCCCCGTCTCGGAGATCGTGACCACGTTGGGGTCGCGGCTCCACAGCCGCACCGCGACGCCGGGGAGCTCCCGCCGCGCCGAGTCCAGCGCGACGGCGCGGAATTGCCGCGTCTCGCCCACCGGCACCACCTGGCCCAGGAGGTCGCCGTCCACGCTGACGTACGCCACCGGCGTGAACACGCGCAGCGACACGCTGCCGGTGGCCGCGCCGCTGGTGGCGGTGACCCGGACCACGCCTCGGCGCACACCGGTCACCTCGCCGGCGGCGGACACCCGGGCCAGGGTGGTGTCCGAGCTGCTCCAGGCCACCACGCCGCCCGCGATGGGCCTGCCGGCGGCGTCGCGCACCTCGGCGGCGAGCTGCAGCGTGCGGCCCACGCGCAGCACCGTGTCCGGCGCCGCCACCTGCACCGCGGACGGCACCGGCGGCCCGGGCTCGGAGGGGGAGTCGCACCCGCCCGCGGACGCGGCGAGCAGGAGCAGGGCGGCGCCGAGGATCCGGTTCAGGTCGTTCATTCTCGGTTTCGCGTTACTGGCCGGCCACCGGCGTGGGGACGAGCGTGCGCTCGCCCCAGCACAGGAGCCGGTCGCCGGTGGTGGTCCCGCAGGTGCGCACGTCGCGCGCGGAAAGGGAGCGGAAGGCGTGGCCGCCGGCCACCCGCACGGGGACGGGGCTCGCGGCCGTGCTCCCGGTGCCCAGCTGGCCCTCGGCGTTGTCGCCCCAGCACCAGGCGGCGCCGTCCTCCGCCAGGGCGCAGCCGTGGCGCGCACCCACGGCCACGGCGGTGAAGCGCAGGTCGCCGCGCACGGCCACCGGCGAGCGCGCGAAGCCGCTCCCCTGCTGGAACTCGCCCGTCCCCAGCTCGCCCAGGAGGTTGGACCCCCAGCACCAGGCGCGCCCGTCGAGCGCCACGGCGCAGGTGTGCGCCGCCCCCGCCGCGATGGCGCGGAAGGCGAGCTCCCCGGCCACCGGCACCGGCGTGCGGCTCGCCCCGGCCGTCCCGGCGCCCAGCTGGCCGGACGCATCGGTTCCCCAGCAGTACGCCCGGCCCGCGGGGGTCAGGCCGCAGGTGTAGCCGGTGCCGGCCGACAGCGAGCGGAAGGCGATGCCGCCCGCCACCGGGGCGGGGACCGCGACCTCGCCGGCGCTCCCCGCGATCCCCAGCTCTCCGCTGGGGTTTGCGCCCCAGCAGTACGCCCGGTCGTCCGTGGACACCGCGCAGATCTGCAGCGGCCCCAGCGTCACGCCGCGGAAGCGGGTTCCGTCGCCCACCGGAACGGGCCTGGACACCATGTACGAGCCCGCGCCGACGCCGACCCGCGACGAGTAGCCGCGCCCCCAGCAGAGCAGGCGCCCGTCCGCGGCGATGCCGCAGCTCTGCCCCACGCCCGCCTCCACCGCCCGGAACACGTGGCCGCCCACCACCGGGGCCGCGGCCCTGGCGTCGTCGCCCTCCCCCTGGCCGGTTTCCCCGTACGAGCCGCTCGACGCCCAGCAGTAGGCGGCGCCCGCCGGCGTGAGCGCGCAGGTGTGGCCGCGGCCGGCGCTCCCCGCTGCGAAGGCGAGCCCGCCCCGGTACAGCCGGAAGAAGTTCCAGGACCGGGTCCCGTTGCGGTCGAACACCTCCACGTCGATCCCGTTCTCGCCGCCCTGGAGCGGGACGTCGACCTGGAACGCCGTGCTGTCGCCGCTCAGGGGGATGTCGCGATACCCGCCGTAGTTGACCCGCACGCGGGCGCGGCCCAGCCCCATGTGGGCCGCGGCGGAGATCGTCGCGCGCACGGTGTCGGAGGCGAGCGTGCTCCCCGGGGCGGGATCGAGCAGGCGGATGCGCGGCTCGGTCGATTCGTGCCGGAGGCGGCGCGGCGCGGAAGTCCCCCGGTTCCCGGCGGCGTCGTAGGCGCTCACCACCAGCACGTGCTCCCCGTAGGGAACCTGCACCTGGAACGAGTACGACACCGTCGTGCCCGCGGCGACCGCGACCTCGCTCTCGGCGCCGCCGTCGAGCTGGAAGGTGACCCGCGTCACGCCCACGGCGTCGGCCGCGGTCCCCGCCACCGTGCGCAGGGCGGGCGGGCCGAGAACGCTTACGTAGAGCGTGTCCGCCGAGGGCGACGTGACGGCCACAGACGGAGCCGCCGTGTCGGGCTCGCGGGACGCGGTGGGGCCGTCGCCGCACCCGGCCAGGAGCAGGAGCGGGAGGAGCGCGGCGGGGAGTGCGCCGCGTGGCGCGGGGAGCTTGCCTGTCATGGTGCTGCGCGTCTCGAAGGGGCGGCGGGACCTCCGCCGTACGGCAAACGGACGACGCGCCGCCGGGGCCGGTCACACGGAGCCCTCGGCGGCGGGACCGGGCCGCAGGAAAGCGGGGGAGGGGCCCTGCGG
>JBEVLE010000048.1:0-2676 GCA_040509335.1 Longimicrobiaceae bacterium
CCACCGGTCGTGGGCCCCTTCTTCGTCCGTCTGCGCTGTAGCCGCGGGAGTCCGACCGCGACCGGACCGCTCCGCTACGCCGCGTTGAGCCGCGCGGGCTGCAGGCACGCCGTGAGCATCCGCGCGTCCGTCGGGCGGGCGTACACACCCCCCGCCCCCAGCTCGCGCGCCCAGTCCATGAGCGCGGCGTCGTCCTGGCTGGTGTACACCACCACGGGCGGGCTGTCCGCCTCGCCGCCGAGCGCCTGCAGGAGCCCGATCCCGTCCAGGCGGGGCATGGCGATCTCGGTGATCACCAGGTCAGGGCGCAGCCGGCGGGCATAGGCGACCCCCGCCTCCCCGTCCGCGGCCTCGATCACCCGGAACCCCAGCGGCTCCAGCTCGGCCCGGAGCGCCCGGCGCGCCTCCCGGTCCTCGTCCACCAGCAGGATCCTCGCGCCGGGGCCGCCCGCGGCCCGCGCCGGGCCCGGGCGGGAAACCGGCGCGGCCGGTGCCGGCGCCGCGTCCGGGACCTTCCCTCCGCCTCCCAGCAGCCGCGCGAGGATCGCGTCGACCTCGCTCTGCGCGCCGCCGTCCTGCGCCGCCGGGGCGGCCACGTTGTCCACCAGCTCGTGGAGCGAGGTGGTGCCGGCCAGCACGCGCTCCAGCCCGGACTCCCACAGCGTCCGCATCCCGTTCCTGCAGGCCAGCTCCGCGAGCTCCGGGACGCTCGCCCCCCGGGCGATGGCGTGCTGCATCTCGGCGTCCACGACCAGGATCTCCGCCACCACCATCCGGCCCCGGTACCCGGTCCCCCGGCAGGCGGGGCATCCCACCTGCCGGCGGAGCCCGTCGGTGCGCTTGCCCATCAGCAGCATCTGCTGCTCCGGGGGAAGCTCCGACAGGGCGACCGGCTGGCTGCACTCGGCGCAGAGCCGCCGCACCAGCCGCTGCGCCACCACCCCCTTGAGCGCCCCCGAAAGGGCGCCCGCCTCCGCTCCGATGTCCGCCAGGCGCGACAGGGCCGAGGGCGCGTCGTTGGTGTGCAGCGTGGACAGCACCACGTGCCCCGTCATGCTGGCCTTGATGGCGATCTGCGCGGTCTCCGAGTCGCGGATCTCCCCCACCAGCACGATGTCGGGGTCCTGGCGCAGGATGGAGCGGAGCGCCGAGGCGAAGCTCAGCCCCGCCTTGTCGTTCACCTGCACCTGGTTGATGCCCGGCAGCCGGTACTCGATCGGGTCCTCCACCGTGACCACGTTGCTTTCCGACGACTGCACGTGCCGGAGCGCCGAGTACAGCGTGGTGGTCTTTCCCGAGCCGGTGGGCCCGGTGGCGAGGATCATCCCCTCCCGCATCTTCAGCAGCCGGTCCAGGCGGTGCATCTCGGCCGGCGTGAACCCCAGGCTTTCCAGCCCGATGCTGGCGACCCTGGAGTCCAGGATGCGGATCACCACCTTTTCTCCGACCCCGCCCAGCGGCAGGGTGGAGATGCGCAGGTCCACGGGCCGTCCGCCGAGCCGGGTCATGGCCCGTCCGTCCTGCGGGCGGATCCGGTCGGCGATGTCGAGGTTGGCGGTGACCTTGATCCGGCTGACGAGCGACGGGGCCGTGTCCCCGGGAACCCACCCGGAATCGTACAGCGCGCCGTCCACCCGGAAGCGGACCAGCATCCCGTCCGCTTTCGGCTCCAGGTGGATGTCGCTGGCCCCGTCGCGCAGCGCGGACGTGAGGATGTGGTCGAGGATCTCCACCGGGGTGCCGTCGAGGTCGGGCGTCCCGGGGGCCGCCCCCGGGTGCCGGGGCGCGCCGGCCGGCGACGGGGCCGGCGACCGGTACAGGCTTTCCCGCGCGGCGCGAAGCTGGGCGGGGCTCGCCAGCGCGAGACGTACGGGACGCGAAACCGCGGCTTCGATCTCGCCGGCCAGCCCGTGCCGGACCGGATCGGCGGAGGCAACCTCCAGAACCCCGTCGTGGAGCCGCACGGGGGCCACGTCGAAGCGCAGCGCCACGGAGCGCGGCAGGAGGGAGGCCAGCTCGGCATCCACCCGCGACAGGTCCGCGGGAGGGAGCCGGGACGCCGCGCTCGCCGCCTTGAGGATGACGGAGTCCGCGACGCCCGCCGCGGAAAGCGCTTCCCACGCGGTGGCCGCCGGCACGCCCGCGGCCCGGGCCGCGGACGCGTGCCCGATCCTCCTGAACTCGTCCATCAGCCACTGGTCCGGCCAGGGCTCGGGACGCATGGCGGACGGAACGGGTCTCGGATTCCTGATGCTCATGGGGAACGCAGCTTTTCACGCGGAGTGGGGCCATCGGCGGCCGCCGGGCGGGGGATGCATGTAGTATCGGCCGGGCGGCCCGAAACAGAAGCGGGGCGAACGGCGGCGTGCTTCGGCGGACTCCGGTGTTGGGGGTCGGCCGGGGGCGGCTGCTCCGTCGGTGCGAAACTCGCCCACGCTCCGCGCGAGGGCGGGATCACGCTGGCTTCGAACAACGCACCTCCTGCGCAGCCTCCCCCGACCTCCCTGCGCAGATCGCAACGGCAACAGCCCTGACCTTCGGTCAGCCCTCCCCCAGAATTGGGGGAGGGTGGCGAGCCTAAGTACACGTGCACGCAAATATCGGGACGTATGCGTCGTCGGCGGCTATATTCATCGTCCGAAAGGAGGTGGACATGCCGCGATCGAGTCCCAACGT
>JBEVLE010000049.1:0-5717 GCA_040509335.1 Longimicrobiaceae bacterium
GCGTGAGGGATTTCGGCCCGAAGGGGCGAGACCCGGCGGCAGTTTGCCGGGGCTCGACTCCGTTGCAGACGGTTGTTTCGTCTGCTACGGAGCCGAAGCCCGACCCCGGCGCCAGCCGGGGACACGCCCGAACCCGCAGTTCAAAATCCGTTCAGGCCGTCGCCGTGAACTCCGGCCGCTCCGCACGGCGATACTCCACCGTGTACCCCATGGACCGCGGAATCTCGAGCAACCGCGTGAGGTCCGTGTCGATGGTCGCGCCAGCCTTCTGGGTCACTTCGTCCTCGATGGGCAGGTCGAAGTCGTCGGCGCCGAACTCCAGCCCCCGGAACGCGTCCTCGTTGAGCGTGAGAACGGAGGTGCGCATGTGCCGCACGTTGTCCAGGAAGATGCGGGACAGCGCCATGTGCCGGTGGTACTCGCGCGGCTCGATCTCGCGCCCGGCGAGCGCGGTGCCGTACGGCTTGTACGTCCAGCACAGAAAGGAAAAGAGCCCGGGGAGCCCGTCGGCGAGGCACCCGTCCTGGAAGTCGCGGGTGCGCTGCAGGTGCTCCAGGCGCTCGTCCAGCGTCTCGTCGAAGCCGATGACCATGGTTGCGGTGGTGCGCAGGCCGGCGTCCACCACGGCGCGCTGGGCCTGGAAGTACTGCTCCACCGTGTACTTGAACTTGGTGTGCCGCTTGCGGAAGTCCTCGGTGAGGATCTCGGAGCCGCCGCCGGTGATCCAGAACACGCCGGCGTCGCGGAGCCGGGCGGCGGTCTCCAGGTACGTGAGGCCGGCGCGGTCGGCCAGGTACATGAACTCGGCGATGGTGAGCGCGTAGAACTCCACCCGGTCGCCGTAGCGCTCGCGCACCGCCGCGAACAGGTCGCAGTAGTAGTGCAGCGGCAGCCGGGGGTTGAAGCCGCCGTTGAAGCCCACCAGGTCGCCGCCGGCCTCGAGGAGCGCGTCGATCTTGGCGAACACGTCCTCGCGGGTGAGGACGTAGCCGCCCTCCTGGTTGGGGAGGACGTAGAAGGCGCAGTAGTCGCACTGCGCCACGCACACGTTGGTGTAGTTGATGATGCGCATCACCACGTAGGTGGCGCGGTCGGGCCGGTGGAAGCGGGCGCGGACGATCTGCGCCAGGCGCCGGAGCTCGTCGTCGGGGGCGTGGTGCCAGAGCGTGGCGGCGTCCTGGGTGGTGACGCGCTCGCCGCGCTCCACGCGGGCGGCGACCTCGCGCACCGCCTCCGCGGGGGAGGCGAGGAGAATATCGGACACGGGACCTTGCCGGTGTGGGGTGTCGCGCGCGGCCCGGATCCCGGGCCGCGACTGAAAGATACACGGGCGGGCCCCGCCCCGCGACGGGGCGGCGCGGCGGGTTCTCGCGTCTACTCGTCGTCCTCGGCGCCGCCGCGGCGGCGCGGGCGGGGGGCCTCGGCGACGATGGTCTCGGCCACGCCGTGGCCCTCCACGCGGACCACCTCGAAGCGGACGTCGTCGTAGACCACCGAGTCGCCCACGGCGGGGGGGCGCTCCAGGATGGACAGCACCAGGCCGCTGACGGTGTCCACCTCCTCGTGCTCCAGCACCACGCCCAGCGCCTCCCCCACCTCCCCGATGCGCGCGGTGCCGGCGGCGTGCAGGACGCCGGCGGCGTCGCGGAAGATCTCGGGGTGGTCGGCGGGGCCCTCCTCGATCTCGCCCACCACCTCCTCGAACAGGTCCTCCAGGGTGATGACGCCGGCGGTGCCGCCGTGCTCGTCCATCACCACCGCCATCTGGCTGCGGGCGCGGCGCATGGCGTCGAACACCGTGTCGATGGTGGCGGTCTCGGGGACGTAGGGCACCTGGCGCGCGTCGTTGGCGTGCACCGAGCGGCGGCTGCGCAGGCGGCGGAACAGGTCCTTGACGTGCACCATCCCCACGATGTCGTCCAGGCTGCCGCGGTACACCGGGTAGCGGGTGTGGGGGTGGCCGCGCACGATCTCGCGCACGTCCTGGTACGAGGCGCCCAGGGGGATGCCGGTGATCCGCACCCGCGGCACCATCACCTCGCCGGCGGTCAGCTCCGCCCAGTCCAGGAGCTCCTGCACCACGTCCGC
The DNA here is from genome assembly GCA_040509335.1 of Longimicrobiaceae bacterium. Lineage (GTDB taxonomy): Bacteria > Gemmatimonadota > Gemmatimonadetes > Longimicrobiales > Longimicrobiaceae > JAFAYN01. The sequence continues at coordinate 2,089 of JBEVLE010000049.1, forward strand.
GGACTCCTTGCGCAGCAGCCCGCCCGCCTGGCTCTCGCGGACGATGAACTGCAATTCCTCGGGGGTGCGGATGTGCTCGCCGGTGGCGGTGCTCCGGTCGATCCCGGCGAGCCGCAGGAGGCCGTTGCCGACGGCGTTGAGCGCCAGGATGACCGGGTACACGGCCATCTGGATCCACAGGAGCGGCGGCGTCACCCACATGGCGGTGCGCTCGGGCTGCTGCAGCGCGAGCGACTTGGGGACCATCTCCCCCACGACGATGTGGAAGTAGGTGAGGACGGCGACCGCGAGGATGCTGGCGATGGTGTGCGCCGCGATCCAGCGCAGCTCCCCCAGCCCCACCGCCTCCAGCCAGGGGACGATCCACGCGGCGAGCGCGTGCTCGCCGTACATCCCCAGCCCCAGGCTGGCGACGGTGATCCCCAGCTGCGCGGTGGCGATGTAGCGGTCCTGCCGCCGCGGGTCGCGGAGGATCCCCAGGACGGTGCGGGCCACGCGGTCGCCGGCGGCGGCGCGGCGCTCCACGGACACCCGCGGCGCGCCCACGATGGCGAACTCCGCGGCCACGAACAGGGCGTTGGCAAGGAGCAGCGCGGCGACGATCAGGACGGGGACCACCTCACGCCTCCTCGTCGTCGTCGTCCCAGCCGGTGTCCGCCGGGGTGGCGATCACCGTGGCGATGGCGTGGTTGACGACCTCCTCCACCTCCAGCTCCACGCCGTCCACCGTCACCCGGTCGCCGGGCTCGGGGAGGTGCCCCAGCTCCTCCACCACCCGGCCGCCGACGGTGTCCGCCTCGCCCTGCAGGCACACCCCGATCCACGGCTCGGCCTCGTCCACGCGCAGGAAGCCGGGGAGCCGCACCCGCCCGTCGGGGAGGCGCTCGGGGCGCGGGTCGTCGCTCTTGAACTCGTCGCCCACGTCGCCCATCACCTCGGTGAGCACGTCCTCCAGCGTCACCAGCCCCGCCACCCCGCCGAACTCGTCGGCGACGATGGCCTGGTGGCTGCGCCGCTCGCGCATCAGGGTGAGCAGCCGGTCGGCGGTGACGCTCTCGTGCACGATGAGGATGGGGCGCAGCAGCTCCTCCACCGTGGTGGGGCGCCCCTCCAGGTAGCGGGTGAACAGGTCGCGGGTGTGGAGCATCCCCACCACGTTGTCGATGGTGCCGCGGTACACCGGGAGCCGGGTGTAGGGGCTCTCGGAGACGGTGCGCACCAGCTCGGCCATGGGGGTGCCGGCCTCCACCGCGGAGATCTGCGGGCGGGGGACCATCAGGTGCCGCGCGGGGCGGATCCCCAGCTGGAGCGCGCGGCGCAGGCGGCGCTGCTCGTCCGGCTCCAGCAGCCCGCCGTCGCGGCTCTCGGCGATCAGCAGGTCGATCTCCTCGGGCGAGTGAATGTGGCGGTGCCCGGCGTTGTGCGCCCCGAACAGGCGCAGGATCAGCGCGCCGCTGCCGTTGAGGAAGCGGATGGAGCCGGAGAACACCGCCAGCGACCACGCCATGGGGAGCGAGGTGACCATCGCCGTGCGCGTGGGGAACTGGAGCGCCACCGACTTGGGGACCAGCTCGCCAAGCACCATCGCCAGCACGGTGAGCCCCACCAGCACCACCACGGTGCTGGTGGACTGCGCCGCCGACGCGCTCAGCCCGAACAGCCCGCGGAAGAGCGGGCGCAGCTGCACGGCGATGGTGGCCTGCGCGTAGGCGCCCACGACGAGGCTGGTGAGGGTGATCCCCACCTGGCAGGCGGCGATGTAGTTGTCCAGCTTCGCGGGGTCGTCCAGCACCGGGAGGATGCGCCGGGCCTGGGCGTCGCCCTGCTCCGCCTTCTGGCGGATGCGGCTGCGGCGCACGCTCACCGCCGCGAACTCGGCCGCCACGTACAGCCCGGTGAGCGCGATCAGAACGGCGACCACGAGCCAGGGGAGGACGCTCATCGGCCGCCTCCGGGGGGGCGGCGCGGAACACCGGGGGGGCGGACACCCGCGCGGGGAGGTCCGCCCCGGGTACTGCCGGGAACGTCGTCAGCTTCGTTCAATCGAGCCGTCCTGTGTCGAGTCACGCCCCGCGCGGATGCAGGGAGCACGCCACCGCACCGCCGGTGCCTCCGCTTGCAGGCTACACCCCGCCCCCCGATCCCGCAAGCCGCCGGCCCGGCGAGCGGCCCCTTGCATCCCGCGCCGCGAGGCCACAAAGTGAAACATCCGGCTGCCGGAAAGCGGAGCGCGGCGCATGCCGCGCCCGCCCGCGCCGCCGCCACCAGCCCTCCGCGCCCCGTGGACCGCGAGCAAGATCTCACCGACCGCCTCCGGGACCGCCTCCTCAACGCCCTCCACGTGGGCCGCATCCGGCCCGGCGACCGGCTCCCCAGCATCCGCGAGGTGGCGCGCGAGACCGGGGCCGACCACCGCGCGGTCGCCGCCGCCTACCGCGTCCTCCAGGAGGAGGGGCTGGTGGAGGTGCGGGGCCGCTCCGGGGTGTACGTGGCGCAGCAGGAGCGGCTGGGCGGCGAGCTGCTGGCCGAGACGGCGCGCTGGCTGGCCGGCGTGGTCACCGACGCCTGGCGCCGGCAGATCCCGCTCACCGAGCTGCACGACCTGCTGCGGCGCTGCACCACGCACACCCGCCTGCGGGTGGCGTGCGTGGAGTCCAACCTGGACCAGATGACCGCGTACTGCACCGAGCTCGCGGAGCTGTTCGGGCTGGACGCGCACCCGGTGTACCTCGCGGCCGGCGGCGGCCCGGAGGAAACGGCCCGCCTGCAGGCCGAGCTGGCCCGCGCGGACCTGGTGGTGACCACCCGCTTCCACGCGGCCCGGGTGCAGGGGGCGGCGCTCCCCTCCGGGAGGCCGGTGGTCGTGCTGACCGTGCACTCCCACATCGTGGAGGCCATCGGGCGGGAGCTGGAGCGCGGCGAGCTGGTGGTGGTCTCGGTGGACCCGGAGTTCGGGGAGCGCATCCGGGCCATGCACGGCAACGGCCACGAGAACGGGTCGCGCATCCGCCTAGTCGCCGCCTCCGACCGGGAAGCGGTGGAGCGCATCGCACCCGAGCGTACGGTGCTGCTCACCAAGGCGGCCCGCGCGTCGCTCGCGGGAGCGCGCCTCCCCGAGGCGATCCCCCACGCCCCCACCTTCTCGCCGCAGACCGCGCGCGAGCTGGCCGAGACCATCATCCGGCTCAACCTGCGGGCGGAGCGGTTGGCCGGGGGACCCGGGTGAGCGGGCCACGGGTACGGGGGTTGCACTCGGGAGTGCGCCGTCCCGAATGACCCTTTCCCTGGCCCTGCATGCTGCGACTCCTCGTTCCCGCGGTCGGCCCCGATTCCGACGAAGCGCAGCTCCGCCGGTGGATCGCGGACCTGGAGTTCCTGCTGCGCCAGCACGCGGACCTGCCCGAAGCGTCCGCGGCGATCGAGTGGCGTCTGGAAGAAGCGTGGCAGTGGCTTCTTTCCAAGGTCGAGTCCGCGGGAGAGACGGCGCCGCAACGGCATTGACGGCGGGGTTCGGGCGTGCCCCCGGCTGGCGCCGGGGTCGGGCTTCGGCTCCGTAGCAGACGAAACAACCGTCTGCAACGGAGTCGAGCCCCGGCAAACTGCCGCCGGGTCTCGCCCCTTCGGGCCGA
>JBEVLE010000050.1:0-27125 GCA_040509335.1 Longimicrobiaceae bacterium
TAGTCGAGTACTGGGACTACTCCTGGCGCGTGCTGCAGTGGAACGACGGCGGCACCCCGAACCTCATCTTGGACGACGGCGGCGACCTCACGCTGCTCGTCCACCTCGGCGTGAAGGCCGAGAAGGACGCGCGCTTCTTGGAAGAGGATCCGGGCCACGAAGAGGGTCGCATCCTCTACGCCCTGGTGAAGCGCGCCATCAAGGAGCGCCCGGGCTTCTTCGCCCAGGCCGCCAAGAACATCCGCGGCGTGTCGGAAGAGACGACCACGGGCGTGCACCGCCTGTACCAGATGGCGCAGAAGAACGAGCTGCTGTTCGCCTGCATCAACGTCAACGACTCGGTCACCAAGTCCAAGTTCGACAACCTGTACGGCTGCCGCCACTCGCTCACCGACGGCATCCTCCGCGCCTCGGACGTGATGCTCGCCGGCAAGGTGGCCGTGATCTGCGGCTACGGCGACGTGGGCAAGGGGTGCGCGCAGGCGCTCAAGGGCCAGGGCGCGCGCGTGGTGATCACCGAGATCGATCCCATCTGCGCGCTGCAGGCGGCGATGGAGGGCTACCAGGTCACCGTCCTCGAGGACGTGCTGGAGACGGCCGACATCTTCATCACCGCCACGGGCAACAAGGACATCATCACCACGGACCACATGGCCCGCATGAAGGACAAGGCCATCGTGGGGAACATCGGCCACTTCGACAACGAGATCGACATGGCCGGGCTGAAGAAGCGGGGGATCGAGCGGATCAACATCAAGCCGCAGTACGACGAGTTCGTGTTCCCCGACGGGCACAGCGTGATGGTCCTGGCCGAGGGGCGGCTCCTCAACCTGGGGTGCGCCACGGGGCACCCGAGCTTCGTGATGTCGGCGTCGTTCACCAACCAGGTCATGGCGCAGATCGAGCTCTTCGGCAGCGCCGGCAAGTACGAGAAGAAGGTGTACGTGCTCCCCAAGCACCTGGACGAGAAGGTGGCGCGCCTGCACCTGGACAAGCTGGGCGTCAAGCTGACGCAGCTGTCGGCGGAGCAGGCGGCGTACATCGGCGTCCCGGTTGAGGGGCCGTACAAGCCGGAGCACTACCGGTACTAGGGCCGTTTTCGCGGTCGACGTGACCGCGGCGGGTCGCGAAAACCCGCATGAATGCTAGCTCGCGAAAATCGGCGGCCAACCTGGCCGCCGATTTTTTTCACACCTGTTTCACACCCTGGGAACAGATGAAGCGCGGCGTCTGCTCTGCTGAGATCGTAGGACGCATCGTTCTTCGCGGCCACCCCTTGCATGCCGCGAACGCTTGCGTTAAATACTGCACCACATGGTTCAGTATCTGACGACCCGACTTGATACTTCGTTCGCCGCGCTCTCGGACGCCACGCGGCGTGGCGTTCTGGAGCAGCTCGGACGAGCCGACGCTTCGATCACGGAGCTCGCCGAGAAGTTCCACATGACGCTCACGGGCATGAAGAAGCACGTCGGCGTTCTGGAGCAGGCGGGGCTCGTCACCACGAAGAAGATCGGGCGGGTGCGGATGTGCCAGCTGGGTCCGCGCCGATTGGAGGAAGAGACGGCGTGGCTCGAGAGGTACCGCCAGCGCTGGGACGAACGCTTCGACGAGTTGGACAAGGTTGTCGAGGAACTGACACGAAAGGAGAAGAGCGATGAACGCAGGAACCGAAAGTAGCCCCGGCCCCGTGAAGAACCGCACCACGGTGGAGCGGAAGTCGGACCGCGAGGTGGTTGTCACGCGGACCATCAACGGCCCGGCGCGCATCGTGTTCGAGGCATTTGCCAAGGCCGAGCTGCTCAGGCGCTGGTGGGTGCCCAAGTCGATGGGAATGACCCTGCTGTCCTGCGAAGTGGATGCTCGTGTCGGAGGCAAGTACCGATTGGTATTCGACCACGGTGGCCCCGAGCCTGCCGCGTTCTTCGGCACGTATGTCGAAGTGGAGCCGTATTCGCGCCTCGCGTGGACCAATGAGGAAGGCGGCGAGGGCGGGCCTGTCACCACGGTGACCTTCGAGGAAAAGGACGGCAAGACGCTGGTGGTCCTGCACGAGATCTATCCTTCGAAGGAAGCGCTCGACGCTGCCGGCGGAGCAGCCGATGCAATGGTCGAGACGTTCGATCAGCTGGACGAGCTTCTCGTCGCCCTGGGTGAGAGCTCGGGACAGTAACTGAGACGTGGATCTCGCGACCGTTCGTCCGATCGTCCCGGCTCACACCGGCCGGGGCGATCGGGCGGAGTCGCGAACATTCGATCGACGGGTCCCACGCTCACGGCGCAGCGTTCCGCGCCGGTCGCGTCCTGAGGTGCGCCCAGGCCCAGCCGAGCAGGGTGATGGCCAGGAAGGGCTAGGCGCCGAATGGGTTCTACTTACCTGCAATCAAATCGACGAAGAACTTTCTTTGAGAGCTTGCGCTATCACGCTATCAAAAGATATCGCCTTATTCTTTGATAAAGCAACTCTCGATCGAGAGTTGGAGGCCTGGCGTTTTTCGAGCTTCCCCTGGGAGCGTGTGATGGGTAGAGCGGGGGCCTTCGTGCAGCAACAGGCGGGACCGGACGGGTTCTCCGCCTTCGTGCCGGCGCCCCTACCTCCGGCACCGCCGCTGGCGTTCTCCCCGGATTTGCAGCGCATCCACGAGGAGGCCGTGCACGCGGTGGGGCAGCTGGAGGGGGTCTCGCGGACGATGGACCCGGACCGGCTGCTCTACCTGTACGTGCGGAAGGAGGCCGTGCTCTCCAGCCAGATCGAGGGTACGCAGTCGACTCTGTCCGACCTGCTGGAGTACGAGAACGACGCCGTCCGGGGCACTCCCCTGGACGACGTGCAGGAGGTCTCCCGCTACGTGGCCGCCCTCTACCACGGGCTCGGGCGGATCCAGCGGGGCGAGCTGCCGCTGAGCCTGCGGCTGATCCGGGAGATCCACGGCGTCCTCATGCAGGAGGGCCGGGGCAGGCCGCCGACACCACCCTGGCGCTCCGCACCCTGTTCGAGGAGGACCAGCAGCGGGTGAAGGGGCTGGGGCGCGCGGCAGGCTCGGCGCTCCGCGTGTACGACCTGCTGCGGCAGCGCATCGTCCTGTCCGCTCCCCGTGCGGCCGGGGAGCTCGGCCTGACGTGGCCGACCGTGAACGCCGCGCTCCGGCACCTGGAGCGACTCGGGATCGCGCGGGAAGCGACCGGGCGCTCCCGGGACCGGCTGTACGTGTACGGGCGGCAGTTGGAGCTGCTGAACGGCGGCATTCCGACCGGGACGTCGGAGCCCGGGTCGGGATGAGCCGCTGTCCGCGATCCAGGCGAACGGCGCTGCGGGCGAGTCATCCAGCCGGGAAGAGAAAGAAGGGGAAGCGACAGAACTGCTGATCCGGAAATCCTCAACCTGACAGGAAAGAAGACAAGCTCGAACCACTGAATCTTCCGGAACGCTCAGCCCGACGAGGGCCGCATCGGCCGAAGCAGAAACTCTCCTGCTTCGGCCGAGTCGCATCCTGAATCGAGGATCGCATCGCCGGCAGTGATTCAGGCGACCCTTAACCGAACAGATGAAAGGCCATGTATCGTGAGAGAGGACCTCTGGGGAATGCGGTTGACCGATGATCTGCAGCACAAGCACCATCACAAGCCGATGGTCCAGCCACTGTCGACGGAGGTGCGGACGTGGTTCCTCCAGCTGACGCCCCGCAACGGCACACCGGTGATCCGCATCGAGACAGAGCACCTCGCCAATGGCTTCGCGGCGCTGCTCGACGCGGCCCAGTACGACGGCTTCCTGGACGGGCCGACCGAGCACGAGGGTGAGTAGCCGGCGTCGCGTGCGTGCATCAGGCACCGGGTGATTTCGGACCCAGCCGGCAGGTCAAGAGGCCGGTCCACGGGACGGTTCTCACCACGGAGAAGGTGAACGAGATCTTCGCGGCACAGAACCGAGCCCTGGTCGACGCGCTCAAGACCCTGGCGACGAGCTTAAGCACGGAGTCCAGGGGCGCCGTTGCGAGGGCGGATAGCAACCACTGAGGTCCGCGGCCTCCACGCGGACATTCTGGCGCGCCGCGAGGGGCTGCCGGCCAATCCCCGTCCGGCGCCCCGACGGGCGCGTCTGCTTGCCTTCCTGCGCCGGCCCGCGTAACCTCAGCCAGCGCCAGATGACGCGGCGCTCCGTGACCTGCGTCGCCCCTCTGATCCGAGGCGGTTGATGCTTCCATCGCTTCGGGTGCATCGAACAGCCGTTCGTCTGAACCGCCGAATGGAGGCCAGCTCCCTGTCCACAGACCGCGTCATAGCCGAGAGCGCTTCGCAGAAGCGGGCGTTGTTCTTCGTGTTCGACGGGGGAACCGGCGTCGGCCACCTGAGGCGGCTCGCCAGCATCGCAAAAAGGCTGCAAGGGCGGTTCTCCTGCCTGATCGTCACTGGCCACCGGGCCGCCGCGCACTGGTTCGTGCCGGCGGAGTGCGAGTACGTCCACCTCCCCAGCTGGGACAGCCTGATCGAGGCCAAGGCGCGCTACTGGGGCCGCGACCCCTTTCTCATGGTGGACAGGACGGGCGCCGTCCGGCTGCGGAAGCACATCATCCATGGGGTCGTGCGCGGGTTCCGGCCCGATGCCATCTTCGTCGACCATCTTCCGCTGGGTGCCGAGGAAGAGCTCGCGACGGTCCTGGAAAGCTCGCCCGCCCGCAAGTATCTCGTCACCCGGGGGGTGTTGAACGAGACCGAGAACCTTCGCCAGCTGATCCTGGGCGGCAAGGCGCACGACTCCCTCATGGATCACTACCACAGGGTCCTCGTAGCCTCCGACCGGAGGGTGTTCGACTTCTCCCGGCAGTACAACCTGGCGCCCGAAATCCGCGCGAAGACGCTGCACACTGGCTACGTCGCCGAGAGCGTCCCGGGAGAGGTGATCGCCCGGACGCGCGAGGACCGCGGCCTGGATGCGGGCGACATCTGGGTGGTGGCCTCAGCGGGAGGCGGGCAGCTGGGAGAACGGTTGATCGAAGGATGCCTGCGGCTGGCCAGGGCGCATCCACACATCGCCTTCGATATCGTCCTGGGCCCGCGGTCGAGCCTCGGCTGGACGGACCCGCACCGGAGCGTGATTGCTGCCGACCGGCTACACCTGCACAGGGAGGTCCCGCACCTGCCCGTCCTCCACGCCAGCGCGGACCTGGTCATCTCGTCCGGTGGATACAACTCCCTCCTGGAAGCGCTACAGGGGAGGGCGAAGATCCTGTGCTTCCCCTACCGGAGGGATCCACGCGACGAGCAATACCACCACGCCGCCCGCCTGAAGCCGTTCGTTGACCTGGACGTTTCGACCGACCTGTCGGATCTGCCGGAGCTGTTCGAGCAGGCCGTCCGCTCCCTGGGTGCGAGGCGGCCCGACCGCCGAACGGAGCTGGACTTCAGCGGCGCCACCCGGATCGAGAGGATCGTGCGGGAGGACCTGGGCATCGACGCGTAAGCGCGGTTTCCGGCAACCGCGTCGGCTCGCCCGGACGTCCGCCCGCCCTCCCCCGCGCCTCGAGAATGGAGCGAAACAGATGCGCACAATCCTGATCTGGCAGGACGAGCAGAGTGGTGACGGTCGTCGCGCACCCCGGGTAGGCGAGGCGTTGGCGGGTTCGCTCTCGGAGCTGTTCCATGCGCCCCTTTCCACGTTCGTGCCGCGGTGCTCGGCGGCGGACGTTGTGTTCGTCTGGGAGCAGATGCAGGACTGGCGGCTGCGCTTTGTCGAGGCGCGGGACGACTCCTGGGCGATCGCGGCCGATTACCCGATCGACGGCGTCCCCGCCCTGGAATCCCGCGGGATCCGGAGCGAGGAGTCCGGCATCCTCACCTCGCTGGCGGCCCTGTTCGAAGCCTCGCCGGCGAGCGTCGTAGCGGAGATCGCACCGCCGTTCGCGGTCGCGTGGTCCAGCGACGGGGGGCGTACCCTCGAGCTGCAGCTGGACGGCTTGGGGCTCAGCCAGTTCTTCGAATACGACGATGGGCGTGTCTGGGCGGTGACGAACCGGCTCGCGGCGCTGGAGGCGCTTGGCGTGCGGCTAGAGCCGGTGGTGCGGGAATGGGGAGTCTACGCGGCTCTCGGCTGGTTTCCCGGCGACATGACCGGGTACCGGAACGTGAAGCGGCTCGGACCGGGAACCCGGCTCACCGTCCATGCCGGCGGCCGCACCCGCACCCTCCACGACGCACTGCGGACGTGGCTCCAACCCGGCGAGGGAAGCCAGGCGGACAGGTTCCAGCGCGCGGCCGAGTCCGTCCTGCGGATCCTGCGGACGGCGAGCAGACACTGGTCGCCACCCACCATCGGCCTGAGCGGCGGGTGGGACTCCCGCGTGATCGTCAGCTCCCTCACCCACCTCGGGGTCCCGTTCGGGCTGCGGGTGAAAGGCTCGCCGACCGGCCCCGACGTCACCACGGCGGTGGACCTGGCACGCAGGCTCGGGGTGCCCATCAAGGTCTATCCCCACCCCGTGCCGTCGGAACGGGTGGCGGACTGGCTGGAATGCGTCGACCGCGCCGTCGCCTGGCAGGGGGGGCACCTGGAGCCCGAGGCGCACAAGCGGTTCTTCGATTCCACGTTCAGGCTCAGCCCCGCCCGCGTAAACGTCATGGGCAAGCACGGAGAGGTGACGCGGACGTGGGGCTACCGGCAGATGGGGATCACCCGCCCGGAGGACGCCGCCGCCGAGCAGGACTGGGAATCACGCTTCGTCGGGTACCTCCTGAACCGGCTCCCGGAGTTCGCCCCGGCCGGCCTGGTGGCCTTCGTCCGCGAGGTGCTGACCGAGTGCTACCGGGAGGCCGCCGGCTACGGCCTCCGCGGCTTTGCCGCGGTGGACTTCTTCTATCTCAACCAGGTCACCCGGCGGGAGAAGTCCGCCGAGGCCGCCGGCCAGAACGCCCTGGTCATCACCCCCCTGCTGACCCCCGAAACGATAATGGCCGGCGCCGGCATGTCCGCGGCCGACCGGATGGGAAACGCGCTGCACCGGTACGTCCTGGAGAAGATCGGCCCGCCGAGCTGGAGGTCGGTGGAGTTCGCCGCCAACTCCAACGCGCTGAAGAAGGCGCGCGCGAGCGGAGCGCCGCTGCACTTGAGCCCGTGGGAAGAGTTCTTCCTGAAACATCGCGCCAGCAGCTTCTACGACGACCTCGCGGTGTGGCGGACGGCCGGACGCGCGCCGCTTCGGGAGGCGGTCGCCACGTCTCCCCTGATCGCCGAGCTCTTCGAGCGGGAGATCCCGGTCGAGATGGCCATCGCCATGCCGGACGAGCTGTTCGTGATCAGCGCCGTCGACCGCCGATTCGCGAACGCCGCGTCGCGGTGACGCGCTCCCACCGGGGCGGCGAGGGAAGGGGAGCGCGCCGCCCCCGTACGTTCAGGAGAGGCGAAGGGCGCCTTCGTCGTAGCCAAGCTTTCCCAGCAGCCGCTCTTTGACGCCGGGCCACTCGCCCCGGAGGATGCTGAACAGGATGGAGTCGCGCACCCGGCCGTCCTTGTAGACCATGTGGCTGCGGATCACTCCTTCCTCGACGGCGCCCAGGATCCGCATGGCGGCCCGGGAGCTCAGGTTCCGGGGGTCGGTGATCAGCTCCACGCGGTTGACGCCGAGCCGCTCGAAGGCATGGGACAGCTGCAGCAGCCGGACTTCCGGGTTCACCAGGGTCCCCCGGGCCTCGCGCACGTACCAGGTGGAGCCGATGGCGAGGCGGCGGTGGTCGGCGGCCATGTCGTAGAACCGGGTGGTGCCGATCACCCGGCCGTCGGCCCGCCGCCGCACGGCGAAGGGGAAGTGCTCGTCCGCGGCGGAGCGCTCGAGGGTGTGGTCGAACCACGGGTCGAAGTCGTCGCCCGCGCCGTTGAAGTGGATGGGGAAGTACGTCCAGATGCTCTCGTCTTCAACCGCGGCGGCGCGCAGGGGCTCGCGGTGCCGCGGCTCGAGGGGCTCGAGGACGACGCAGGGTCCGGAAAGGAGGCCGGGCCGGGGGAATTTCATCCCACGCTCCGTGCTGGCGGGACAGGTTCAGCTCGCCCGCGTGCGCACGAGCTGCGTCTGGACGGCGGCAAGGAACCCGTCGAGGTCGGCGAAGGCGACGTCCGGGTAGATATAGAACAGGGGCTGTCTCCCGTCGCCGCTGCCGCGCAGGGCCACGGGGATCGCTCCGGCGCCTTCCAGCGCCAGGACGGGGAGGGCGCACAGCTTGAGCTTCTTCTTCCGGGTTCGCTTGAAGACGGCGGCGCCCGCCCACGCCTGGACCGGCATCCCCAGGGCGGTGGGGACCCGTACCGCCAGCTGCCCGGGTTTCGCGTGGATGGTCCAGCGGAAGTGATCGGAGAGACAGGCCTGGATCGGCTCGCTTTCGAGCTCGCGGTCGCTCTTGATCTCGGCCACGTACTCGATCGCGGCGCCCCAGACTTCCCGGAGCATCGCCCGCCGCAGGACCTCCTTGGCCTGCGGCGTCTCGGGGACCGCGGCGCGGCCTTCCACCTCCCGCTCCGCGCCCTGCGGCTCGTCAAGGGAGATCGCGGCGAAGGGCTCGAAGATGTGCCCGGTAAGCTCCCGGTAGAGCGCCCGGAACCGCCCGCCCGGGAGCGCCGCGAAGTGGGCGAGCGCCCGGTAGTTGATGGTGTAGACGAGCGACTTCAGGAGCGAGACGAAGCGGCCCTCGGGGTTCGACGATTCCGGGTCGGGATCGGCGAGGGCCGCGGCCTGCATCGCCGCGGCCATGTCGCCCGGGTCGAAGAGCGGCCACATCACGAGCGCGTAGTCGCGGACCGCCCGCTCCCGGATCGCGCGCTTCGCCTCCTGCGCGCCGGCCGGGAGCCGGTCGCGCAGGAGGGCGCGGTAGTCCACCAGCTCCACGTAGCGCTCTAGCCCGAGCCGCTCGATCCAGCGGACCAGCTCGGCGCGGTAGGCCCGGGCCGTCCCGTCCGGCTCCTCCACCAGCCGATCGAAGCGGCTTCCGTCCGAGACCACCGTGAACTTCGCGAGCGGTCCGGGCAGTTCGGGGCGCGCCCGGCCGTACAGGAGCTCGATCGTGGCCGCGACCTCGTACAGGGCGAGGATGAAGTTCACCTCGGCCAAGTCCGGGAGCGGGCCGCGGCTCTTGAGCGGGGAGGAGATCTTGAACGGGAGCGCCGGGATGGCCATGGCGATGGGCGCGCCCGCCGCCATGCGCTCCCGCACCTTCTCGCACAGGACCTCCCGCGCGCAGCTCTCCCGCGAGCCCCGGCGGAAGTTGCGGTCGAACATCACTTCCGCGATGAACTCGGCCGGTCCGGCGCGGCGCGGATCGTCGAGCCCGTAATGGCGGAAGTTCTCCCGGGCGCGCTGCCGGGCGGCGGCGGCCCGCTCCGCGGCGAACGCCCCGCTCGCGCGCAGGAGCGCGGGGAGCAGCGTACCGTCCAGGCTGTCGGGGTCGATCGTCAGGCATTTCGCGCGGAACTGCTCGTCGCTGTAGGCCTCCAGGCGCGCGTCCCTGCACAGCCCGTGCATGAAGTGCGAGCTGATGACGGCCTCCTGGAGGGTGTCCAGGCCGGGTTTGTAGACGAGGCGCTCAGGGAAGACGTGGGGGTCGAGCCTCATGCCGGGTTCGCGGCAGGCATCGCATGGACCATGAACGCTGACCTCTCATAAAGGGGGCCACTCCGTGCAGCGGATCGCCGCCGAGATCGAGCGGCGGTCGGTCTTCTGCGCGTCGCGAGCGCGAGACGGAGGGGGCCGACGGGGAGCACGGTGGCGTCCCTGCCGCGACCATATTTGTTTCTTGCGCGCGGAAGCGCAAGCTGCCATCGTGTCCTCCCGGGCGGGGATCAGGGTTCGACACGACCTGGGCGAAGAGCGTAGCCTGTTGGACCAACCCGTAATCCTCCCGAGAAACGGATGACCGGACCCCGGGCCGCCGGCGAACGCCGGCCTGCGGCGCCCCGCTCCACGCGCGCCGTCGAAATGCTCCACGGGTGCGCGCCGTCGTGGCGCCCCGGCGCGCAGTGTCTGCGCAACTACGTCCCGTATGAGAGCCTGGAGCGGCACCTGCGCGCGCGCCGCGAGCCCTACGCGCCGCTCTCCGAGACGGCCGCGCGGGACGCGCTGACGGTGGACGACTCCACGGTCGGCGCGGCCTGCGCGTGCCTCCTGGCCCGGGAGGCCGGCCACGCGGTGACGCTGTTCGTCAACCCGGCGCAGATCGCCCGCGGGCGGACGTACTGGTTCAGCCGCCTCGACGCCCTCCTGGACGCGCGGACGGTGGCGAGGGCCGCCTTCGGGGGGCGGGAGTTCGACCTGGTGCCCGGCGGTCCGCTGCGCGCCTTCCGGCTGGCGGCCAAGGCCCGCCTGATGGCGGTGGACGAGGAGGATACCGACCCGCTCCTCGACGAGCTCGCGGAGCGCCTGGGGGCAGGGGCGCCGGGAGTCCCCGAGCACGCCCGGACCCTGCGCCTGGAGACGCTGCTCGAGCTGGTGGACCGCGGGGTGGAGATCGGGAGCCACGGGTGGGGCCACCGCGACATCGCCAGCCTGGAGCCCGGCGAGGTCGTCCGCGACCTGCGCCGCGCGGCGGAGTGGTTCCGCTCCACCCTGGGCTTCGCCCCCGCGCACTACGCCGTCCCCTACGGCCTCTCGCGTCTCCCGGACGGCGCCGCGGGCGAGGTGCCGGGGATGATCCTCCTGGCCAGCTCCGAACTGGAGCTCGGTGCCGTCGGCGGCCGGCACTGGAACCGCCGGGACCTCACGTCGGATCTCCAGGGCCGCCCCGCGTGACCACCACCGTACACATCGTCACCAGCCACTTCCCCCCGGAAACGGGCGGCCTGGAGCGGTGGACCTGCGACTTGGCCGCCGCGCTGGGCGCGGCCGGGCTCCGCCCGGTCGTCTACGTCTGCGAGGACGGGGAGGTCGCGCGCTTCCACCGCGGCGCCCCGTTCGAGGTGGTCGACCTGGGCCCGCTGCGCGCGCCCTGGGAGGCGCCGCTGCGGGGCTCCGGCATGGACGGCCCGCGGCGCGCGCGGGAGCGCTCCCGGCTCACCTTCGCCTGCCTGCGGGCCGAGGTGGCCCGGCGGCTGGGGCCGGCGGCGAACCTGGTCCTGTCGAACTTCGTGACCACGGCGGGCTTCACGGCGCACCTGGCAGCCGAAGCGCTCGGCCTGCCGCACGTGGCGGTCGTGGCGGGAACGGACTTCACGCGCGGATTCCGCAACGGGGACGAGCGGCACACCGTCCTCGAAGTCTGCCGCGGGGCGCGGTGGGTCGTGGGGAAGAGCGAGGAGCAGCTCCGCGCGATCCTCCGGCGCCTCCCCGACGTGCCGTGCTCGGTGATCGAAACGTCGGTGGAGCCGCCGGAGCGGCGCTGGCGCAGGGCACCCGGCGGCGAGGTCGTGATCTTCTCCGACGGCGGGTTCAACTTCAAGAAGGGGACGGGCGTGCTGATGGACGCGTTCGTGGCCCTCCGCGCCCGGGGAGTGCCCGCCCGGCTGGTGATCTGCGGGACCGACCAGGCGGGGCAGCAGGAGTACTGGGCGGCGCGCCGGCGCGAGCTGGATGCCGACGCCTCGCTCCCGGTGTGCTTCCCTGGCTACCTCCCCCGCGCCCAGATCATCGACGCGATCTGCGAGGCCGACCTCTACGCGTCGGCAACGCTGGGCGAAGGCGCCTCGGCCGCGCGCGCGCTGGCGCTGTGCCTCGGGGTGCCGGTGGTGACCACCGCGTGCGGCGAGCTGGCCGACGACCCCGGCGCCGCCCACGTCCGGCGGGTGCCGGTAGCCGACGCGGCGGCGTTCCACGACGCACTCCACGCCCTGGCGGCCGATCTCCTCGCGGGGAGGGTGAGGGTCGACGACGCGGCGGTCGAGGGGTTCCGCGCCCGCTTCGACCCGCGGCGGGAGTGGGCCGCCTGGTCCTCCCTCCTGCGCCGGGTGGCGGCCGATGGCTAGGCCGAGGGTGCTGCTGTACTGCCACGACGGGATGGGGCTGGGCCATCTCCGGCGGATCTCGCGGCTGGCCGGCGCCCTGAAGGAGCGGTTCTCCACGCTCGTGCTGTCGGGACTGCGCGAGGCCGCCTGGATCGTTCCCTCCGGCTGCGGGCTCGTGAAGCTCCCCGACTGGGACGGGATCTCCCGCCAGCGGTCCGAGCGCGCGGGCGTCACCCCGTGGATCGACCTCTCGGGCGAGGAGGCGAACGCGTTCCGCGCGGGGGCGATTCGCGAGATGGCGGCGCTCTACGGCCCCGACGCGATCGTGGTCGACTACCTCCCGTTCGGGCAGCGGCGCGAGCTGGAGGGGCTGCTCGCCTCGCGCGACACCCTGCGGTACTTCCTCCACCGCGGGCTGTCGGACACGTCGGACCGCGGGATCCTGCGCGGAGAGGCGACCCGGGAGATCGCCGCGCGCTACCACCGCATCCTTGTGGCCGCAGACCCGCGGCTGGTGGACGTGGCCGCGGAGGACGAATACTGCGCCGAGGCGCGCGCCCGGTTGACCTACGTGGGGTTCATCGCGCCGCCGGCCGCGCCCCGCGGGCCGGACTGGTCTCCCGCCGTCGTCTGCTCTGGCGGAGGCGGCTACCTGGCCGAGGAGACGATGCTGGCATGCCTCGCGGTGGCCGGGCGCCACCCGAGGATCCCCTTCCGGATCGTCCTGGGCCCCCGGTCGCGGCTTTCCGCCGCGGAGCTTTCGCCGCCCGCCAACTGCGAGCTCTGGCAGCGGCGGGACGACCTCCCCGAGCTGCACCGGTCGGCCGCCGTGGTCGTCTCCAGCGGAGGCTACAACTCGGTGCTGGAGTCGGCGTTCGGGGGCGCGCGGCTGATCATCCGCCCCAGCCAGACCGGGGACGACGACGAGCAGCTCCGCTTCGCGGAACGGCTCTCCGCTCACCATCCCGTGTGCCGGCTCGACCGCCTGGACGGGCTGGAGGACGCGATCCTCCGCAACTGGGCCGCGGCGCTCGAGCGCCCCGCCCCGCCCCTCCGCATGCGCGTGGGCGGCGGCGAGCGCATCGGCGAGATCCTGGCGGAAGACCTGGCCGCGCGTGTCTCCACCGGCGCGCGATGAGCGGGTCGGCCGCGCGGGACGAGATCGTCGCCTGGCGGCGGCGGAGCTTCCGGCACCTCCGGGCGAACGGGACCAGCCCGGCCGTGTCGGACGCGTTCGAGGCCTTCCTGCGGGCGCCGGAGACGCTGAGCCGGCCGTCCCTGATCGTCCGCTGCCGCTTCGACGGCGGCGGCTTCGACTGCCGGGTGGTGGTCGACCGGGCCATTTCGCGGCGGAGGCTCGCGGGGCAGTTCCTTCCGTTCGTGGGCCGCGTGCGCCCCCGGCTCCGCGGGCGCGCCGACGTCTTCGTGCTGGTGAGCGACAACGTCTACGTCGCGGAGGGGAGCCGCGCCCGCTTCGCCGACTTCCTGAAGCGGGTGCCTTTCCTGCGGTGCGACTGGCGCGACGACGACGAGATCAGCGCGCATGCGGTGCCGATCCCGGACTTCAGCCTGCAGGATCCCGCGTACGCCGGGGAGCTCGCGGCGATCGAGCGCGCCGTGGCGGAAACCCCGTTCGCGGAGCGGCGGGAGGTGGTCATGTGGCGCGGGCGGCTGTCGGGCCCCGGCTACCCCGACCTGGAGAACTGCGCGAGCTTTCCCCGCTACCGGCTCCTGATGCTGTCGCTGCGGCACCCGGAGATCGTCGACGCGCGGCTCACCAACTACACCAACTTCACCGACGGCGCGTCGGCCGGCGCGCTCCGGCGGCGGCTGGAAGCGCTCTTCGGGACCCCGGCGGAGGAGCTTCCCGCCGAGCGGTTCGTGGCCTACAAGTACCTGGTGTCGGTGGACGGCGCGGTGGCCGCGTGGAAGCGCGTGCCGACCATCCTGGCCTCGGGCTCGGTCCTCCTCCTGCAGCACCGTTGGAAGCAGTTCTTCTCCCCCGGGCTGAAGCCCTGGGAGCACTACGTCCCGCTGGTGGACGACCTGGCCGACCTGGTCGCGCGCCACGAATGGCTCCGGGCGCACCCGGAGCGGGCGGGCGACATCGCGGAAAGCGGCCGGCGCTTCGCCCGGGAGATCCTTCGGCCGGCGTTTCTCGAGGACTACTTCGTCGACGTGATCGAGGACTGCGGCCGCCTGGAGCGCGCCTGATCGCGGGGTGGGTCCACGTTCCGCCGCTCCCGGGAGGTTTGTCGCGCGAGAGCCGGCGAATGAACGGTTCCGTAGGGAAGGCGCGGCACCGGCTCGCCTCCTCCATGTCTCCCCCGGCTGACCCTTCTGCAAGCCCAGCGAACAGAATCCATGGAGCAACCCAAACCTGGGCCGGCCGACGCTCTCGGGCCGCTCGTGAAGCTCGGCGACTTCCGGACCCTGGCGAGGCGCGAGCTCGCGCCGGAGGTGTTCGACTACATCGACTGCGGTGCGTGCGACGAGATAACCCGGCGCGCCAACCGGCGCGACTTCGATGCCATCCGCCTGCTTCCGCTGAGCATGCGGGACGTGTCCCGGCCGGAGCTGGCGATGGACCTTCTCGGCGCGTCGTTCCGGGTTCCCATTGGGTTCAGTCCCACTGCGCTGCACCGGCTCGTCCACGAAGGCGGAGAGGTGGCGACCGCGAGGGCCGCGAAGGCCGCGGGCGTTCCCATGGTGGTGAGCGCGATGTCCAGCCTGACGCTCGAAGAGATCGCAGCCCGCTCCGGCCATGAGGGCCTCTGGCTGCAGACCTACGTCTTCAGGGACCGGGAGCTCACCCGTGAGCTGGTGGGTCGGGCCGAACGGGCCGGCTACCGTGCGGTGGTCGTGAGCGCCGGCTGCCCCGTGGTGGGCAAGCGCGACCGGAACCTCGCCAACCGCTTCGCCCTCCCAGAGGGTGTGACCGCCGCGAACTTCGCGCGAAGCGACCGGCTCGTCCACAACAACCCCATTCATTCCTTCGACCGGGCCGAGCTCGATCCGTCGCTGACGTGGACGGACGTGGAGTGGCTCCGGGCCCATACGGCGCTCCCGGTCCTCCTCAAGGGGATCATGAACCCGCGGGACGTGGCGCCCGCCCTGGAGGCGGGGGTGTCGGGCATCATCGTGTCCAACCATGGCGGCCGGCAGCTGGACACCACCGCGTCCACGATCAGCGTCCTCCCGGAGGTCGTCAGCGCGGTGTCGGGCCGGGTGCCCCTCCTGGTCGACAGCGGCTTCCGCCGGGGGACGGACGTGCTCAAGGCGCTCGCGCTGGGAGCGGATGGGGTGTTCCTGGGAAGGCCGGTGATGTGGGCGCTGGCGGCAAGCGGGGAGGAGGGGGTCGCCGCCGCCGTGGACCTCCTGGCCGACGAGCTACGCATCGCGATGCAACTGGCCGGTGTCTCCAGCATCGCCGAGCTGAGGCGGAACGCCTCCCACCTCCTCCGCGTGGCCCGCGACGCGCCGGCGGCGCCGTTCTGATCCGCCGGATGGGGAATGACTCTCCTTTCCGCGTTCCAGGCCTGCTCGTCCTCAGCCTCGCGGAGTCTCGCTGGCCGACCGTCGCGAAGGCGCGGCGCCCGGCGGCAGCGTGAGGCCGCGGACCAGCTCGATGGCGGCCTCGTACGCCGTGCACGACGGGTCCGCGCGCGCCACCGCGTGGGGATGCTCCCCGGCCGCGCAGAGCGTGACGGCGGGTCCGTAGAGCTCCACGAGGGCGCGGCCGACCGCCTCCGCCCCCGGCGTACACGCCACGCGCCGGGTGCCCACCCAGGGTGGCGTACAGTGCGCCGGGACCGGAAAGCGGCGCAGCATGGCCTCGGGCGTGCACAGCTCCCGGATCTCGCGCAGGAGATCCATGTTCTGCGCGTGGTGGGGATTGTGCTCCCGCTCCCGTGGGGGGTGGTAGAAGTGGTACAGCTCCACCCCGCGGCGCTGCGTGACCCCCGCGCGACCCAGCACCCCGGCCCGGTCGTAGAAGGCATTGTCCTCGCCGCCCCAGCCGTGAAACTCCTCGCACATCCCGCCCCAGCGCTTCACGAAGCCGGTCCGCACCAGCACTGCCCCACCGCGAAGGCCTTCGGAGGCGTACTGGAAGGAGCTGCGGGTGCAGGCGGCGGGGTCCAGGGTGCCAGCCAGCACGCCTTCGGTCTCGTCAGCGGCCAGGTAGCGCACGCGAGTGTACGGGACCAGACAGTCCAGCCCCCGCTCCCGCAGCTCCCGCCGCGCGTCGCGCAGAAAGCGCGCGGTGACCGGGATGTCGCCGTCCAGCCAGAGGAAGATGGGCGTCGCCACCATGGGGATGGCGACGTTCATGGCCCGCGTCTTGTGGAACGTGGTGTCCTGCTCCGCGAACACATAGCGGTAGCCGGCGGCCTGCACGTCCGTCCGGGCCGCCGGCTGCGCGTCCATCTCCACCACGATCACGCTCCGCACCGCCTCCTGACGCAGCCGGGCCACCACCGCGCGCAGGTTCCGCAGCCGCTCGGCGCAGCCGCCGTGCGGGATCACCACGGTCATGTCGTCCACGTGAGCTCCGATCCTCCTCTCCACGCGTAGCGGGCGTCCGATCGCCTCCGTAGCGAACTCCACGACGGAGCCTCCAGGGTGTGACGATGGCCGGGAACGCGCGATGCGCCCGTGGATTCACGCGCACCCCCGCGCATCCGCCGGAACTAGCCCGCGCGGGCGGGCGGGCGGGCCAGCCGGGTATCCGGAGCTCCGCCCCCCGCGTTTTCCCCGGCGGGGACGCCGGCTTTCGCCAGGGCGGCCGCGAGCGACTCCCCGATGATGTCGAGCGCCCGCTCCACCTCCTCGTCGGAGACGGTGAGCGGGGGGAGGAGCTTGAGCACCTCGCCGCGCGGGCCTGCGGTCTCCACCACCAGGCCGCGGGCGAACGCTTGGCGCGAGACCTCGGCCGCCAGTCCGGGCTCGCCGCAGGAGAGCCCCTGGATCAGGCCGCGTCCCCGCGCGTGCGCCCGGGCCCCGGGGAAGCACGCGGCCATCTCCGCCAGCCGCTCCCCGATCCGCCTCCCCTTGCGCTCCACCTCGCGGGACAGAGCGTCGTCCTCCCAGTACGAGAGAGCCTCTGCGGCCGTCACGAACGCCAGGTTGTTGCCGCGGAAGGTGCCGTTGTGCTCCCCCGGCTCCCACACGTCCAGGTCGGGGCGGATGAGCACCAGCGACATGGGGAGCCCGGCGCCGCTGATGGACTTGGAGAGGCAGACCAGGTCGGGGCGGATCCCCGCCTCCTCGAAGGAGAAGAAGGCGCCGGTGCGGCCGCACCCCACCTGGACGTCGTCGACGATCAGGACGATCCCGTGCTCGCGGGCGATGCGCTCGAGGCGGCGGAGCCACGCCGCGCCGGCCACCCGCACCCCGCCCTCGGCCTGCACCGTCTCGACGATCACCGCCGCCGGGAGCTCCACTCCGCTCCCGGGGTTGCCCAGCAGGTGCTCGAAGACGTCGAGCGAGTCCACTCCGGGGTGCAGGTCGCCGTCGAACGGGAGGGAGAGCGCGTGCGCCAGCGGCACGCCCGCGCCGCGGCGCTTGGCCGCGTTGCCGCTGACCGCCAGGGCTCCCAGCGTCATCCCGTGGTACGCATTGGCGAAGAAGGCCACCGTCTGCCGCCCCGTGGCCTTGCGGGCCAGCTTGAGCGCTGCCTCGACGGCGTTGGTGCCTGTGGGGCCGGGGAACTGCACCCGGCAGCTCATCCCGCGGGGGCGCAGGATCACCTCTTCGAAGCGCTCCAGGAAGCGCCGCTTGGCGGGCGTGGCCAGGTCCAGCCCGTGAAGGACTCCGCCGGCCTGCAGGTACTCGATCATCGCCCGTCGCATGCGGGGCGGGTTGTGCCCGTAGTTCAGCGCCCCTGCCCCGCTCAGGAAGTCGAGGTACTCTCTCCCCTCCTCGTCCACCAGCGTGGCCCCGGAGGCGGAGGCGAACACCACCGGGAAGGCGCGGCAGTAGCTGCGGACCGAGGATTCCAGCCGCTCGAAGGTCCCCATCCCCATTCGCGCACCGTGGCCGTGTTCAAGCATCAGAGGCCCTGTTCTTTTGATCTGCGGGTGAAGGACGGCGCCCGCGTCGGTGCGCGCCGTGGAGATGAGAAGGTCCGGCATCGGGGCCGAAAAGGATGGGTCACGCCGCGGCCCGTGCCCCTCCCCGCGGCGGGCGGGGATTCGGCTCCGCCGCGGGAGCCGGCCCTATTCCGTGCCGATGAGGAGGATCCGGCTCCGGGGACCGAGCCCCACCGTCCTCCAGGCGTCCGGGTCGCCCGCCAGCGCGCAGAGCGCCGCCAGCCCCGCCAGCCCCGAATCGCCCGCGGCGGAGAGCCGCGCGCCGCTCTCGCCGCGGGCAATCACCTCGCGGGCGGCGGGGAGCGCGGCGTCGGAGAGGGCCGCGAAGCAGTCGGCGCCCGTGGACAATACGCTCCATGCCAGGAGCGACGCCTCTCCGCACGCCAGGCCGGCCATGCGCGTGCGATGGGGACCCTCGATCCGCACGCTCTCGCCGCGCGCGGCGCTCCGCATCAGGCTCGCGGCCTGGTCGGACTCCACCACCACCAGCACGGGGCGGCGGGCCCCGTCCCGCCGCCAGAAGTACGCGCACACCGCCGCGGCCAGCCCGCCCGTGCCGGCCTGGACGATCACGTGGGTGGGGGGCTCCGCCGCGTCCCCGAGCGCTTCGTCGACGACCACCTGGTACGCGTCCATGATGGCCCCAGGAATCCGCTCGTTCCCCGGTACGGCCGTGTCGGACACCAGGAGCCAGCCGTTCTCGGACGCAGACCGGACCACCGCGTCGTGCGCATCCTCGTAGCTACCGCTGATCCTGACGATGGCGGCGCCCTCTCCCCGGATGCGCGCTTCCGCGCCCGCCGAGCAGGGGTCACCGACGAACACGACGGCCCGGCATCCCGCCCTCCGCGCCGCCCACGCCACGGCGCGGCCGTGGTTGCCGTCCGTCGCGCAGCACACCATGGACGCCGCGCCCTCCGGGAGGCCGGATCCTTCGGCACCTGGGGAGCCCGGCGCGTCCTGCCGCCCCAGCGCGATCGCCACGCCGTAGACGCCTCCCAGCGCCTTGAAGCTCCCCAGCCCGAACCGGAGCGCCTCCGCCTTGTACCCGACCGCCGACACCCCGGCGTGCGCCGCCACGTCGTCGAGGGAGAGGAGAGGCGTCGCTGCGTATCCCGGCACGCCGCGGATGAAGTCGCGCGCGCGGAGGAAGCGAGCCTCGCTGAGTCCGCCGCACCGGGCGTCGTCGTAGGCGCCGGCCCTGTCCACCCGCGCGTTCTTCAGGATCGTGAGCACGTCGGTCCCATCGTCCAGGGGGAAGGCGCGCGGCCGCGGGGGGAGACGTCCCCCGCGCGAGGGCGAGGCGGGTTCGGACGGTGGATCGGGCCGGCCGGGCGCCGGGAGCGGGCGTCCGGAGAGCCGACGGCGCATCGCCTGCGGGACGGTGCTTCGGTCGGCGGCGGAGAGGTCGGCCGTGGAGCGGCGGGCCGGGAGTCGTGCTTCGCAAGCCGCGGATGCGACGCCGCCGGGCGAGGACGGCCGCGATCCCACGGTTAGAGCTCGTCGCACCCCGAGCGCAGGAAGTCCAGGATCCGCCTCTCGGTCTCGGTCCCCCAGTGCGGGGTCGCGTTCATGTCAATCACGTAGAACTCGCCGTCTGCGTCGCGGACGACGTCCAGGCAGCCGAAATCCATCGAGGCCGCGCGGATGAAGCGGACGGTCACGTCCACCAGCCTCCGCAGGTCGGGGGGTGCGCCGGCGCCGAACGCCTCGCTTTCGTCGCCGCGGAACAACAGCAGGCGGCGGCGCTCCGCCCGGCCGATGGTCTTGATCGGCGCGTGCTCGCACCCCTCGGAGATGGCGATATGGCGCCCGATGAAGTACACCCGGTAGAAGAGGTCCTCCGGGTTCGCGACGAACCTCTCGACCAGGAGGCTTCGGTCGGCCCAGACCGACGGCTCCATCTCCCGCCGCGGCAGCACCCGGTAGCCGTGGTCCGGCGCGGGGTCGACCTCCCGCGCGTCGACCTCGTACGCGGCGCACACGGCGGTGTCCAGCTCGATTTCCGGCTTCCCCCCGTAGTTGCGGTCCGTCTTGACGATGAGCAGCTCGTCGGCGGGGCCGGACTTGGATGCTCGCGTGATGGGGAGCCCGTGCGTCGCGCACAGCGACTGAACGTGGCGCTTGGAGATGTCGGTGACGCGATCGTTGAGGACGCGCACGCCCCGGCTGCGCAGGAACCGGGCGAGTGCCGCGCGGTCCGCCGGGCAGCGCGACGAGTCCGTCAGGTCGACGTGGAAGACGAACGCCCCGACGTCCGGGGGCAGCCGATCGCGGATCCGCTCCCAGGAGTCGGAGGGCTCGGCGGCCAGGCGCGCGCACGACGGCAGGAGGGTGGGCAGGAGGAATCCCGACCATCCACTCAGGTCGTACGCGACGGCGCGTGAGGCGGGAGTCATCGACGAGCCTCGACCTCGGCGGAAGTTGGAGCGCCTGGATGTTCGGTGGTGCCGAACGGGCACCGGTTACGAGCGTGCGCGGCGGCATCCCCCCGCGCCGAGACGCTCAGAATATCGCGTGCCCAGCGGAGATTCCAGGCCGGCCCGGACCGCGGGGCCGAGCACGTAACGTATCGCATGGAGGCGACCCCAGGCCAGGGGACTTCCACGCGCGGAGTCCGTCGGATGCGTGCTTCCATTCGGACGAGCCCGACGAGATTCCATCTGGGGTGAATAAGGCAGGATGACATGATTGCGCGGTGGATAAGTGGGAGGTATCGTGATCTTAGGGACCGCTGCCGGACCTCGTTTAACGCCCGAACTCCAGCCCTGTCCACCCAGTCGGGAGAATGACATCCTGCCCGGCGGCGGAGAACATCTCTGGCGCTCCAACTTGCTACTTCCTTCCCTGAGAGTCCATGCACGCCTGGTAATCCTTCCCGCTCTCCACACGATCTCTCATGCACCCGGACTTCCTGTGCCTGGCAGGCCCAACCACTTGGTCACGCGGTGCACTGATCGTGGTCGCGCACCCGGATGACGAGACGATCGGCGCGGGCGGCGCAATGCCGCACCTGCCGATTAGGGGAATCGTGCTGGTGACGGACGGCGCGCCCGCGGACCGGAGATGGTGGGGCGACTCGTCATTCCCGTCGCGCGAGGCGTACGCGCGGACCCGCCGCGAAGAGCTCGCCTGTGCGCTCGCGGTCGCGGGGCTCGACGCGCGGTGTGTTCGAGCGATGGGCGTGCAAGACCTGCGCGCCTCATACCACCTGCCGCGACTGGCCAAGGAACTCGCCCGGATTGTCCGTGCGCTCGACCCGGGCGTGATCCTGACGCATCCGTACGAAGGCGGCCATCCAGACCATGACGCGGTTGCCTTCGCCGTCTACGCAGCGAGCCGGCTGACCGGCCAGGAGCCGCCGTCGATCGTCGAGTTCACGTCGTACCACACTGGTGCGGAGGGAGAGCCGGTGGCTGGCCGCTTCCTGCCGCTCCACGCCCAGCCCTCCCTCCCGGCATTCGCGGTGCCGGGACCGGTGGGGCCGTACGGCGATCTCGGCGAGGCAGTCAGCCTCCCCGCCACGGGGTTTGCCGGAGCTCAAGGCGAGATCGCGTTCTCGTTGTCTCCTGACGACCGTGCGCGAAAGCGGAGGATGATGCAGTGTTTCGCCTCCCAGGGAGAGGTGCTTGCCCGTTGGTTTCCCGTCACAGGCGTGGAGCGGTTCAGGATCGCCCCGACGTACGATTTCACCCGGCCGCCGCATCGGGGTACGCTGAAGTACGAGCGGCTCGACTGGGGCATCACGGGTGCGGATTGGCGTGCCCATGCCGCCGCGGCACTCAGCGCGTTGGAGGGGGCCCCTCGGGACATGCGTCGTAGACGATGATCGGCATGGATTGACATGCCAGGCGGGTCACTCTGTGCCAGGTCGGATTACATTCCGGGATAGCCGGAAGCACGGCAGCAGGGCCGCAATGCGGCGATTCGTCGCTAGAACGTTCGCACAGCTGATACTCCCCACCTTCGCTCATCCATGGATACACCGATGAAATTGGCAACTTACAAGCAAGCCTGGCCACTCGATACGGTGGTCTGCCCTTGCGACGCGGAGCTGGTCGAAGTTCTCGAGATCATGGAAGTTCGTGGAAAGACTCTATTCCACTTCGGTACAGGAAGCCATCACGTTGTCGGCCGCTCGCTGCCCCGACCAACAAGCCGTAACAAAGTGCTGGCAGTAACGGCGAACCGAGAAGAGTACGAGGCGTACATAGACCTTGTTACGGAAGACCCCGAAATCGCCAAGCTCTACAAGGTGATATTTTGCGATATTTACACACTCTCTGGTGACATTCTCCCCGTTTTTGACTTCGTGGCCCTTTTCCACCTTTGTGAATTCTACAAGCCTGAAAGGAATTATTACGCTCCGTTGGATGATGAGGCTTTACTCGCATTGATGATCGAGCGTACGGCTCGAGACGGATTGCTCGCATTCTATACGGGCAGTTGCGCGTACTCGAAGGCACGCCCGCTTATCGAGGAGGTAGGGAGGCGGGGTCTGATTCGAAAGCTGACACAATACAAGCACCTGGATATTTACAGCAAGGTTTAGAAAAGCAAGTGGAAACGCCACTGAACAGGGTCACCATGCCCTTCGTTCCGCGCGCAACTACCGGCAACGCATGACACGCCGTTGGCGGTCTCCAGCCGCCGCGCGTTGCGCAGCGCGATCTGCGCGCCCAGGACCCGTTGGATCCCCTCGGCCGCGGCCATCGCGCCGGCGTTGATCCCCGAAAAGATCTCGTCCAGCGACTCCAGCACCCGGGCATCTTCAGATCCGCCCACTGGCTCCGGATGCAGTCGCGGCGCGACAGGGGGCGCCCCTCAGGCTGCAGGAAGGGTTGCTCGTGGTCTGAATGAGAGTTATGGGTTGTTGGAAGGGGCAGCATTCCTGTGAACTGAAACCCTACACGTGAGCCGCTCGTCGTGAAGATCGCCCAGGTATGCATGCCATTCCTTCCCGTTCCGCCGAAGAAGTATGGAGGCGTTGAGCGCGTCGTGTCCTACTTGACAGAGGCTCTGGTTGTTGCAGGACATGACGTCACCCTGTTTGCCAGTGGAGATTCCCGGAGCATGGCTCGGATCGTGGCGCCATGTGATAGTGCTGTGGGCATAGGATCCGAAGGCCGAGTGCTCTATTCAGCGACCTTGGGCATGGTCGCAGACCTGGCGGACCAGTTCGATGCCGTGCACTTTCATTTCACTGATTGGACGATGCTTCCTTATGTGAAAGCACTTCAGGGCCGGAGCCTGGTCACTTTTCACATGCCGATCGATCTCTCGGACGGCATGAGGCGCTTGTTCCAGGAGCATCGTGGCGTCCCCCTAGTCTCGCTTTCCGATGCTCAACGGCCGACAGATGAAAGCCTCAACTGGCAGAGAACTATTTACAATGGGCTGCCCCCGGATCTCTACTCCTTACAGGAGCAACCGGACGACTATTACGCTTTCCTGGGTCGTTTAGGTCCGTCCAAAGGGCCCGACAAGGCGATAGACCTTGCCATAGCCGCGAATGTTCCGCTGAAGCTTGCCGGACCAATACAGCAACCTTACTATGACGAGGCGATCGCCCCACGATTGAAGTCGCGCCAGATCGAATACATCGGGGAAATTGACGATTCGGCCAAGCAATCGTTCCTCGGGAATGCCAAGGCACTTTTGTTCCCTACTCAGATAAAGGAAGCCTTCGGCCTCGTGATGATCGAAGCAATGGCTTGTGGAACGCCGGTTGTTGCGTTTGATCGTGGTGCTTCGAAAGAAATCATCACCAACGGGATCACGGGCTTTGTGGTATCCGACGCCCAAGAAGGCGCGAGTCGTCTCAACGAGGCTTCTCGGCTAAGCCGAAAAGCGTGCAGGGCCGAATTTGACCGCAGGTTCTCAGCGTCACGGATGTGCGTGGAATATTGCGAGGTGTACGCGCGGATCGCGTCCAGATTGTAGAACGGGCGGCGAATGTCAGCTGAATTGAGATGGGTTTCCACTTCTCGCGCGGAGTTCGCCTTCCTTCTGCTCTCCCCGCAGCGAGGATGGCAGCGTTTCATTCCGTGAGTCTGCCTCCAGGCCTCAGAGCGTGCTATGAACCTGATCGGGCCCAAGTTGTATCGGGCTGGATGAGAAAACGCAAACCCTACCCGAGTGATGTCCGTTACGAGGAGTGGGCCTTCGTCGCCCCGTATTCGACCCTGCTGCCGGTAACGGCCAAGCAGCGCTAGCATACTCTGCGCGAGGTCTTCAAACGGGCTACGCTGGATCGTGCGCACCGGCTCCCCCTGGCGCTACAGGACCGGGATGCCGTGGCTCGGCTCGCGCATGCCGTACGTACAAGAGGCAGCGCAGGAGACGATGGAAGTTGCCTTCGTCGACGGCGTCTACAGGGGCCCCATCGCTCATGATGCCGCCCAAGCCGAAGGGATCTGCCTGGAGGTCGTCACGCTCCCGGAGGGACAGCGAGGCTTCGTTCTCCTGTCCCGGCGTCGGGTAGTCGAACGCAGCTTCGCATGGATGAGCCGCTTTCGCAGGCTGGCCCGTGACTACGAGCGATTGCCGGAGACACTGGAGGCAATCCACTTCATCGCCTTCGTCTGAGTGATGCTCAGCCGTGCCTATTCCTTGCTGGAGATAGGTTTCATAACACGCTCTCAGGCGATCCAACCGCCGATCCCTTCAACGGGCCGGCCTAGAGCGCAAATCTGTTCAGAAGGTAGAACCCTTGAATATTCTCATTCTCAACGATTTCGGGTTCGTGAGTGGCGGCGCTGCCGCCGTCGCCATATCGAGTGCCAGGGGCCTCGCCGCACGCGGCCATCGTGTGATTTTCTTCACGGCGGTTGGGCCTATCGATCCGAGTCTCCGCTCCAGTGGGATCGAGGTGATCGACACCGGCCAGCAGGAGATCCGCGCCAATACGAACCGGTTCTACTCGCAATTCAATATGACGTGGAATTCCGTTGCTGCTTGCTCATTACTCAAGTTGCTCGCAGAGCTAGACCCAGGACAAACAGTGCTTCATCTACATAGCTGGACGAAGGCACTGTCGTCGAGTGTCGCGAGCGTGGCGGCAAAGAGTGGCTACAAGCTGGTTTGCACGTTGCACGACTACGCCGCCGCTTGCCCGAGAGGCAGCTTTTTCGACCGCGGGACAATGGACCATTGCCACCTGCGACCCCTGTCCTGGGATTGCATATCATCCGATTGCGGCAACCAGGGCTATAAGCTCAGGATATTTCGTACAATACGGCAAGTAGCCCAACAGTGCCTCGGGAAGATCCCCTCGGGGGTCCATGCATTTGTCGTGGTGACGCATTTCAGCCGGCGGCTCCTTGAGCCGTATTTGCCAGGGCACAGCATCATCCGTGAAATTCCGAGCCCGATCGAGGTTGATCGGAGTGAGCCTGTCGACGTGGCCAGGAATCGAGCGTTCTTGATGATTGGCCGGTTGACCGTCGAGAAAGGGGCTGTATTACTCGCGCGTGCCGCTCGCGAATGCAATGTCCCACTCATATTCGTCGGCGATGGTCCGTGTCGACCCGAGATTTCCTCCTTGAACCCGGATGCTACGATCACCGGCTGGCTGCCCAAAGTTGAAGTAGACAAATATTTGCGAAAAGCACGTGCCCTGGTGTTTCCATCGCTCTGGTATGAGACGCAGGGCCTGGTTGTTCCCGAAGCCGCAGCGCTAGGTGTACCGGCTGTCGTTGGAGACACCTCTGCTCCGGTGGAGAGTGTTCGCAGTGGGGTTACGGGGCTCGTCTTTAAAAGCGGTGACTTGGACAGCCTTCGGACGGCCCTTGGACGCTTGTCAGACGACGCCCTTGTGGGCCAGCTAGGTACCGCGAGCTATGAGGCTTATTGGGAATCTCCGCCCACCCTCGAAAAACATGTTGAGCTTCTCGAGCAGCTCTATGAAGCCGTTCTGAGTCAAGGCGCGGAATCAGTGCAGGGAATCAATACTGAGTAAAAACATTTGGAAAGAACCGCCATGCAAGACCAGATCGCTGCATCCTTTTGCGAGCGGCGGAAGGCCGGGCGACGGCGCCGCAGCCACTTTCGGGAACCTTGAGCACGTAGCCGGCACCCAGCGCAGAGAGCGCCTCGGCCATCTCCCACGAGAAGAAGCCCTTGTCCGGACGCACCGTGATCTGCTCCACTCCGGCGGCGCGGAGTTGCCCCACCAGCGTCTCGATCCAGGGGCCCCGGCGGCGGTGTGGGCGTTCCCGGGGCGCCAGCGCACGCCCAGGCAGTCGCCCGTCTCGCCCAAGGAACGCCACCAGCGGGTGGTGGCTCGGCCGGCCCCGCTTCGTCGGGTTGTAGCCCTTCTCGGCTCCCGCCTGCTTGAGCCCCTGTCTCTGCACCACCGTGCTGTCCAGGACCAGCATCACCGAGCGCGGCACGCCGCTCCTCCTCCAGCGGGCACGCACGATCTGCCAGAGCACGGCGTCGAGCTGCCCCGCCAGGCGCTCTCCCCCGCGGCGCAGCCAGCGTCCGAAGGTCGTCGCATCCGGCACGCGCTTCCAGCCAAAGAGGCGCCGGATGCCGCGCCCGCTTCGCAGGTGCAAGTCGTCCATGCAGCCGCCCCCGTAGAGCAGCAGCGTCGTCCAGAGCTCAACCATCGGGCTGGGCCGGTACTCGCCGCACTGAACCGCCCCGGGTTTGTTGGAGGGCTCAGG
Organism: Longimicrobiaceae bacterium; assembly: GCA_040509335.1. Classification (GTDB taxonomy): domain Bacteria; phylum Gemmatimonadota; class Gemmatimonadetes; order Longimicrobiales; family Longimicrobiaceae; genus JAFAYN01. Next base: position 26,676 of record JBEVLE010000050.1, read on the forward strand.
ACATGAGTGCCGGCACGAGATTCTGAGTCTCCTGACGGCGGTAGAATGCCTCCTCGTACTCCACCGGCGGAACGTACCCAAGTGGCTCCAGGAGGCGGTGGCGGTTGAACCACCAGACCCACTCGCGGGTGGCGAGCTCCACGTCTTCCGGCCCGTGCCTCCTCCCGCTCACAGACGGCCTGCTCCAGCGCATGGAGCGCTGATGCTCACTACGGTACCTGCATGACTCCCTGCACGAGCCGGTCGCGGTCGTCCTGGAATCGGCAACTACGGCCGGCGCTTTCACACCTCCTTCACACCCCCGCACGCTCGCGTCTACCCAAACGATGTAGCAGCAGCCACTTAATACGGAACTAAAGTCGGGCATGGCCACCGGAGCATTACCGTTGCTAGGAGGCGGCCCGCGGCCTGCTCTGCCGCGACGTCCCCCTCGAACGAGACCGGCGGCCA
>JBEVLE010000051.1:0-8876 GCA_040509335.1 Longimicrobiaceae bacterium
CGTGAGGGATTACGGCCCGAAGGGGCGAGACCGCGCGGCTGTTTGCGCGGGCTCGACTCCGTTACGCAGCGTTGTTTGCTGCGTTACGGAGCCGAAGCCCGACCCCGGCGCCAGCCGGGGGCACGCCCGAACCGGCCGTCAAAAGCCGTTGTCGTTGAAAAGGCCATTGACGCACCTGCTAGCATAAGCGGACGAGAACACGCGCGACCCGGAGACAAGGACGATGGCGAAACCGGTACTGCTGACGGTGGACGACGACCCGGACGTGCTGCGGGCCGTGGAGCGCGACCTGCGGCGCCGCTTCGGCGGGGAGTTCCGGGTGCTGCGGGCGGACGGCGGGGAAAGCGCGCTGGAGGCGCTGCGGCAGGTGAAGCAGCGCGGCGACGAGGTGGCGCTCTTCCTGGTGGACCAGCGGATGCCGCGCATGAACGGGGTGGAGATGCTGGAAAAGGCCATCCCCATGTTCCCCGAGGCCAAGCGGGTGCTGCTGACCGCCTACGCGGACACGGACGCGGCGATCCGCGCCATCAACGACACGCACGTGGACCACTACCTCCTCAAGCCGTGGGACCCGCCGGAGGAGCTGCTGTACCCGGTGCTGGAGGACCTGCTGGAGGACTGGCGCGGCAACCGCAAGCCGACCCCGCTTGAGGGGGTGCGCCTGGTGGGGCACCGCTGGTCGCCGCGGGCGCACGCGCTCAAGGACTTCCTGGCCCGCAACGGCGTCCCCTACACCTGGCTGGACGTGGAGGCGGGCACGGAGGGGTGCGACCTGCTGGAGCAGACGGGGCTGGCGGACGCCCGCCTGCCGGTGGTGCTGCTCCCGGACGGGCCGCCGCTGGAGGACCCGGAGATCCCGGCGCTGGCGGGGCGGGTGGGCTTCCAGATGAAGCCGGAGCTCCCCTTCTACGACCTGGCCATCGTGGGCGGGGGGCCGTCCGGGCTGGCGGCGGCGGTGTACGGCGCCAGCGAGGGATTGCGCACCCTGCTCATCGAGCGGGAGGCGCCGGGCGGGCAGGCGGGGCAGAGCTCGCGCATCGAGAACTACCTGGGCTTTCCCTCCGGGCTCTCGGGGGCCGACCTGGCGCGGCGGGCGGTGGCGCAGGCGCGCAAGTTCGGGGTGGAGATCCTGAGCCCGCTGGAGGTGTGCGGGCTGCGGGTGGACGGCCCCTACCGCCACCTGCAGATGCGCGACGGGAGCGAGATCTCCTGCCACTCGCTGATCATCACCTCCGGCGTGTCGTACCGGAAGCTGGAGGCGCCCGGCATAGACCGGCTCACGGCGGCGGGGGTGTACTACGGCGCGGCCATGACCGAGGCGATGAGCTGCAAGGACGTGGGCGTGTACGTGGTGGGCGGGGGGAACTCGGCGGGGCAGGCGGCGATGTTCTTTTCGCGCTACGCCAGCGAGGTCACCATCCAGGTGCGCGGCGAGGGGCTGGCGGCCACCATGTCGCGCTACCTCATCGACCAGATCGAGGAGACGCCCACCGTGCGCGTGTCGCCCTTCACGCAGGTGGTGGAGGCGCACGGCGACGAGCACCTGGAGGCGCTGACGCTGCTGCACACGGACAGCGGAGAGCGCGAAACCGTGCCGGCCACGGCGCTGTTCATCTTCATCGGGGCCATGCCGCGCACCGACTGGCTGGAGGGCACGGTGCAGCGCGACCGCTACGGCTTCATCCCCACCGGCGCGGAGCTGCTGCGCGAGGGGAAGCGCCCGCGCGGGTGGGACGCGGACCGCGAGCCGTTCCTGCTGGAGGCCAGCGTCCCCGGGGTGTTCGCCGCGGGCGACGTGCGCTCCGGCTCGGTGAAGCGGGTGGCCTCGGGGGTGGGCGAGGGGGCGATCGCCGTGTCGTTCGTGCACCAGTACCTGGCGCGGCTATGAAGCCCATCCCCTCGGACCCGGCGCTGCTGCGCGCCGTCACGGTGCTGGCGGACCTCCCGGACGCGGACCTGGAGTGGCTGGCGGCCCACGGCACCTGGCTGGAGTACGAGCACGGCGAGGTGGCGAACCGCGCCGGCTCCGCGGCGGACTCCATGGTGCTGCTGCTGGAGGGCGAGCTCCAGGCGCGCCGCCCGGAAACGGGGGACGAGGTGGTCTTCCGCGCCGGGGCGGGGGAGGTCACGGCGCTGCTCCCCTTTTCGCGCATGACGCACTTCGTGGCGGAAACGCGCGCCTTCGGGACCACGCGCCTGGTGCGCGTTCCGCGCGAGGTGTTCCCGGAGATGCTGCGCGCCATCCCGGTGCTGGAAGAGCGGCTGGTGACGCTGATGACGGACCGCGTGCGCGAGACCACCCGCCGCGACCAGCAGCGCGAAAAGCTGATGGCGCTGGGGCGCCTTTCGGCCGGGCTGGCGCACGAGCTCAACAACCCCGCGTCCGCGGCGGTGCGCGCCGCCCACGACCTGGCGGGCGCGCTCTCGGACGCGCAGCGGCGCACCGCCGTGCTGGCGGAGCGGCTGGGGGTTCAGGGGGTGCTGGCGCTGGAGGAGCACCTGCGCGGCCTGGAGCCGCCCGCCGCGGCGGACCCGCTGGCGCGCAGCGACCAGGAGGAGCGGGTGGCGGAGTGGCTGGAGGCGCACGGCGCGGCGGAGGGATGGGAGTGGGCGCCCACGCTGGTGGAGGCGGGGGTGGACAACGCCTGCCTGGTGGAGATGGAGGAGGACTCGGACGGGGCGCTCACGGAAACGCTGGGGTGGCTGGAGGCCACGCTGCGGGTGCGGCAGCTGCTGCACGCGGTGGAAGGGAGCACGGGGCGCATCTCCGCGCTGGTGAAGGCGGTGAAGAGCTACACCTACATGGACCAGGCGGCGCGCAAGGAGGTGGACCTGCACGAGGGGCTGGAAAGCACGCTCACGCTGCTGGGCCACAAGCTGCGCGGCATCGAGGTGAAGCGCGACTACCGCCGCGACCTCCCCCGCGTCCCCGCCTACGGGGGCGACCTGAACCAGGTGTGGACCAACCTGATCGACAACGCCGCCGACGCCATGGGCGGCTCGGGGACGCTGCGGGTGCGCACCGGCGCGGAGGGCGGCCGCGCGCTGGTGGAGATCGCCGACACGGGGCCCGGGATCCCGCCGGACGTGATGGGGCGCATGTGGGACCCGTTCTTCACCACCAAGGAGCCCGGCAAGGGCACCGGCCTGGGGCTGGAGATCGCCCGCCGCATCGTGGAGGAGAAGCACGGCGGCGAGATCGAGGTGGAGTCGCGCCCGGGGGAAACCAGGTTCTGCGTGTGGCTGCCGATGGAATGAGGAACGGAAGTGCGAAAGTGCGGGGGACCTGAAACGGAGAGGGTGGAATGAAGAAGTGCACGCACACGGACCAGATGGACCCGGACGTCCGCCCGCGGACGCCGGACGGCTGCGAGGAGTGCCTGAAGTCGGGGAGCTGGTGGGTGCACCTGCGCCTGTGCGAGACGTGCGGGCACGTGGGGTGCTGCGACTCGTCGCCCAACAAGCACGCCACCAAGCACTTTCACTCCAGCGGCCATCCCATCGTGCAGTCGTTCGAGCCGGGGGAGGACTGGCGCTGGTGTTACGTGGACGAAGTCGAAGTCCAGGTGTGAGGCGGGGTTTGGGTGTCGTGGACGGGCCGCTGCGGAGCCCGGCGGAAACTGCCCCGCCGGTCTCCTGCGCGGGCTCCGGGAACCCCGCCAAACAACCGGCGGGTTTCCCTCCGCCGGGGTGAGCCAGCCGAAACAGCCCGGCTGTCTCCCCCCGAACAGATTCTGGGGGGTACTGCGGAAAATGCAACGGCCCGGCACACGGCCGTTCGCGCGACTTCGTATCCCGTGCCGCCGTCCACTTTCGCACTTCCCTTCCATGTCCTTCACTTCCGCGTCGGAGGCCGCGTGACGGCGGCGAAGCGGGCCAACGTGAGCGCGGGGCTCCTCCTCTTCCGGCGCGGAGCGGCGGGGCTGGAGGTGTTCCTGGCGCACCCGGGCGGCCCGTTCTGGGCGGGGCGCGACGAGGGCGCCTGGACGATCCCGAAAGGGGTGGTGGAGGAGGGCGAGGACGCGCTGGACGCCGCGCGCCGCGAGTTCGAGGAAGAGACGGGTCTGGTGCCGCGCGGGCCCTTCCTGCCGCTCGGCAGCATCCGCCAGAAGGCGGGGAAGACGGTGCACGCCTGGGCCTGGGAGGGCGACGCCGATCCGGACGCCGTGCGCAGCAACACCATGCGCACGGAGTGGCCGCGCGGCTCCGGCCGCTGGATCACCTTTCCCGAGGTGGACCGCTGCGCCTGGTTCGACGCGGCGACGGCGCGCACGAAGATGAACGCCGCGCAGGCGGAGCTGGTGGACCGGCTGGAGGCGGTGCTGGAAGGGACGGAAGGGAACGAGGAGTAGGGAACAGCCTGCAACGGCGGACCCCCTCCCCCGACCCCTCCCCGCAAGGGGGAGGGGAGCACGACACGGCAACTGTGGGGATCGAAGCGTGGAGATTCCCCTTCCCCGGAACGGGGGAGGGTGGCGGCTCTCCGGCCGCCGGGTGGGGGCCTCCGCGGACGCCAGCGCTCACCCCGCGTGAGGGATTTCGGCCCGAAGGGGCGAGACCCGGCGGTAGTTTGCCGGGGCTCGACTCCGTTGGGCTGCGTTGTTTGCAGCCCTACGGAGCCGAAGCCCGACCCCGGCGCCAGCCGGGGGCACGCCCGGATCCGTCGTCGAATCCGTTCAGCCGTACTGTTCCCGCAGAATCACGACGCGGAGGCAGGGAGGCTTGCCAGGTACCTGAGCCCGGTGATGCTGGGAAAGAACACGTAGGCGCTGCCGCGCGTGTCGATCATGCGCGAGAAGCCGGTCACCATGGCGTTCTTGGGCTCGGCGGGAAGGGTGAACGAGCTGGCGGAGGGGTCGTTGACGCCCAGGAACACGTCCTCGCCGCTGATGTTGTTGACCGCGTTCCCCGGCGGCTGCCCGCCCGGCGCCTTCGCCGACTTGACGAAGGTGGAGGAAAGCGCCCACTGGCCCTGGATGAACTGGAACTGGTTGAAGATGCTGGCGTTGATGAAGTAGCCGATGAGCCCGCGCGGCACGTCCGTGGGGTGCGCGGGATCGTACGCGGGGCCGTACGGCATGGCCCGGCGCGTGATGCGGTGGTGCGTGGAGTCGGTGCCGGTGACGGCCATGTTGCGCGGGTTGGTGCGCCGGATGTGCGAGCCGATGGGGCAGCGCAGCCCCAGCGTGTCGTCGCTGGCGGGATCGGCCGTGTTGACGTAGGTGAAGTCGTTGAGCTGGTCGGCGGGGAGGCACGTGCCGGGATCGTCGGGCATGAGCTCCAGCGGGTTGCCGTTGCGCCAGCGGCCGCACGCCTTCGCGGCCAGCATCTCCGGGCTGACGCCGGCCTGCGGGGCGAACTCCTGGAGGAACGCCTCGAAGCCGACCACGTCCTGCTCCAGGATGCGGAACGCGGCGTAGCTGCTGTTGGTGGAAAGCTGCGCGGGCTGCACGGAGTACGTGCCCCCGGAGGCGTTGGGGTAGCCCAGCAGGAACTCGCCCGTGGGCACCACCGGCTGGTCGTCGGGGATGGCGTGCTTGCGCGGCGGCGCGCCCTGGACGGTGGGCTGCGCGATGTTGTCGCGGTAGCCGAAGTGCACGTGGTTGTCGGGGAGCGCGGTGGCGTCGTGCGACAGCAGCTCGCTCATCCCCGCCGCGAACGCCGCCCGCAGCCGGGCCGAGACGCGCTCCAGCACCTCGGGGTCCTCGTGCACCCACAGGCTGAGCACCACGTGCGCGTTCTGCCAGGTGTCGATTCCGCCCAGCCAGTTGGCCGGCGCGCTGCCGCCGGTGTCGCCCACGACGGACGCCACGGCGTCGCTGGTGGCGCCGGCCACGAAGGCGGGGTCGAAGCTCTGCAGCTGCGCCTGGGTGACGCCCAGCGCCGCCAGCCCGGGGGCGGTGAACGAGATGTTGACGAAGCATTCCGGCTTGGTGTGCCAGCGCCGCGCCGTGGTGATCCTGGGCACGCCGCCGGTGCCGTCCACCAGGGCGCCGATGAAGGCGCCGGCGGCCGCGGCGTCGGTGACGCGGAGGACGAAGTGCCGGGCCAGGTCCACGCGGTAGCCCCGCAGGATGGTGCCCTGCACGTCGGCGTAGTCGATCTCGGGGGTCGCCATGGGGAAGGGAAGACGGGGGAGGGAAGGGGAGCGCACGCCGGGTGCGGGCGCTCCGCGCGGGCGTCAGAAGGCGGCGAGGATCTGCTGCACCGTCTGGGGATACGCCTGGTACAGCCCCTCGTTGGGCTGGTGCTGCGACGCGTCGTTGGCCGCCACGAAGGCGTTGAACGCGGCGACGTTGTTCGCCACGGGGATGAGCGCCTGGCCGCCCACCACGTACTGGAGCAGCGCGTCGAACACCTGCCCGATCTGCGCGACGAAGTCGCCGATGTACGCCTGGAAGCTGCCGTCGTACTCGGTGATCACCGCCAGCACCATCTCGTTCGACGGCGTGGCGCCGGGCTGGAGGTTGGCCGTGGACCGGTCCAGCAGCAGGAACCGGGCGTAGTGCACCGTGCCGATGGAGGTGAGCGCGCTGTCGATCTCGGTCTGGTACTTCGCCAGCGTCCCCGCCAGCTCCGTGAGGCTGGTGCCGGGGATGATGGGCATCATCAGGGTAAGCGGACTCGCCATGGGGTGTGTCTCCGAACGGGAGGGGAACCAGGGAAGGAACGGGAAGGACCGCGGGAGCGGACGGCATCTTCGCGCCGCCTCCGCCGCGATCCGGGCAACAGCATATCCGCCCCCCCGGCCGGGAGTCAATCTTTTCAAGACATTTACGGCGGGATCCGGCCCGGCGGCCCTCACCCGGCGGCCTTAGAGCTGCCACCCTCTCCCTTCATCCGGTTCACGCGAAGCGTGAAGCGCCATGCTGGGAGAGGGGGCAACTGCTGGATGTTGAGAACGGGCAAGTAGTTGCGTGAGGGATTTCGGCCCGTCAGGGGCGAGACCGCGCGGCTGTTTGCGCGGGCTCGACTCCGTTACGCAGCGTTGTTTGCTGCGTTACGGAGCCGAAGCCCGACCCCGGCGCCAGCCGGGGGCACGCCCGAACCCGCCCGGAGAAAGGCCGTTCAATCCGTAAGTCCGTGCCGCTCCTCCAGCTGCCTCCGCCGCCCCACGTAGGCGCTGAGCAGCAGGAACAGCCCGCCCAGCCCGGAGAACAGCAGCACCCGCCAGAGCGCCTCCAGCGCGCGCAGGTCCACCAGGAACATCTTGGCGACCAAAAAGAGCAGGGTCAGCTTGGCCACGGACTGGAGCGTGGCGTAGCCGCGCAGCGTGGCCACCACCAGCAGCGACACGGCGTACACCCCCCACAGCGCGGACACGATCCCCTCGCCGCCCGGCAGCCCCGAGAACTCCCGCCAGATCCACTGCATCACCGCGGCGTGCACGGCCAGCCCGTACACCAGCTTTTCCCGCGCGGGGAGGAGCCGCGTCGCGGCGAAGGCGCAGGCGATCACGGCCAGGTCGGCCAGGCCGCGCGCGCTGAACACCGGCATCGCGCCGGGACGGTCCGCGGCGCGCCCCAGGACGGCGAGCGGGTCGGCCTCGGCCAGGTGGCGCAGCAGGAGCCCGGCCAGCAGCGCGAACACGGCGTGGGCCCCCCCGGGGGCCCCCCGGGGGCCGCCCCCCCCCCCCCCCCCCCCCCCCCCCGACCGTGGGCGATGGAGAATGCGATGTTCGACTCTGTGGTGCGGGGCGGATTGGTGGTCGATGGCTCCGGCGGCGAGCCCTACCGCGCCGACGTGGGGATCTCCGGCGGTCGCATCGCCGCGATCGGCCAGGACCTCGGCCCCGGCCGCCAGGAGATCGACGCGAACGGCCTGCTGGTCACCCCCGGCTTCGTCGACATCCACACCCACTACGACGGCCAGGTGACCTGGGAGAGCCGCATGGCGCCCTCGTCCAACCACGGCGTCACCACCATCGTCACCGGCAACTGCGGCGTCGGTTTCGCCCCCTGCCGGCCCGCCGACCACGACGACCTCATCGCCCTGATGGCCGGGGTCGAGGACATCCCCGAAGTGGTGATGGCCGAGGGCCTGCCGTGGAACTGGGAGACCTTCCCGGAGTACCTCGACGCCGTCGACGCCCGGCCGCACGACGTCGACATCGCCGCCCTGATCCCTCACTCGGCGCTCCGCGTCTACGTGATGGGCGATCGCGCCGTGCGGCGCGAGGCGGCCACGCCTGAAGACATCCGCACCATGGCCAGGCTGGCCGGCGAGGCGGTTGAGGCCGGGGCCGTCGGCATCGGCACCTCCCGCGCCATCCAGCAGAAGAGCATCCGCGGCGAGCCCATCCCCACCGTCGGCGTCGCCGAGGCGGAGCTGGAGGCCATCGTCGGCGCGGTCGCCAAGCGCGGCGGCTACTTCCAGGTGCTCTCCGACTTCGAGCAGTTCAAGGACGTGGAGCGCGAGTTCTCGATGCTGCAGCGGGTCACCGCCGCCGCCGGCGCGCGCATGACCTTCACCCTGAACCAGAAGCACAAGGACCCGGACGGCTGGCGGCAGCTGCTGGACCTTTCGGCCGAGGCCAACCGCCAGGGCGTCGCCATCAAGCCGCAGGTGCTCGGCCGCCCCTCCGGCATGCTGTACGGCCACGAGCTCAGCCTGACGCCGTTCGACGCCAGCAAACTCTATCGCAGCCTCAAGCAGAGCCTGCCCTTCGAGGCCCTGGCGGCCGAGCTGCGCCGGCCGGAGGTCAGGGCGCAGATCCTCGAGGAGCTGGGCGAGGGGCGCCGCGGCCTCACCCGCACGCAGCTCTTCGAACTCGACGACACGGTGGACTACGAGCCGGAACCCTCGACCAGCCTGGAGCGCCGCGCGGCCGGGGCCCGCCCCCCCCCGGCGGGCGTCGTCGACCCCAACATGCTGCC
>JBEVLE010000052.1:0-8070 GCA_040509335.1 Longimicrobiaceae bacterium
TCCCGGTGGGGGCGCCGCTTTTTTTCCCTCGATCCCGCTCCTGACCATCCTCGTGGGAAAATCGCGAGGAACAGGAAGCCCTCCCCCAGAATTGGGGGAGGGTGGCGAGCCTAAGCGAGCCGGGTGGGGGGCCTCTACACCGCCGCCTCGCTCCGCAGCGCCTCCAGCCGCTCCGCGATGGCGTGCTGCCTCTGCCTCAGCTCCGGGAGCAGGTCGGCGCGGCGGCGGCGGAGCAGGAAGAAGCGGCGCGCGTCGTCGGTCGCCTCGTCCCAGCGGTTGCGCACCGCCACGGTGAGCAGCCCGAGCGCCGGGAGCACGAGCAGCGCGGCCATACCCGCCTCCCACCCGATCAGGATCCCCGTCACGGCAGCCAGCAGAAGCACCCACACCAGGTGGCACACGGCGCCCACCAGCAGCTTGTAGGTGGCGCGCACGTCGTGCTCGGGCTTCGCGTGCCCCTCCAGCAGGCTGGTGAGACGGTAGGGGAGGTAGAAGATCACCGCGCCCACGGCGGCCATCGGCACGCCCAGCAGGAAGAAGGCGAGGCGCCGCAGCGTCCAGCCCACCGCGGTGTGCAGGTGCGGCTCCTGGTGCAGGTCGGCGGGGCGCAGGCCCAGCGTGCGCAGCACGCGCGCGTGGCGGGCCACCTGGCGCGCCAGCTCCCGCCAGGCGCCCAGGTCGTCGCGGCGGACGCGGGCCAGGATCGCGGCGGCCTCGCCCACGCGCTCCACGCGCTCCGCCGGGTCGTCGGCCATCCCGAACTCGGCGGCGTACACCTGCTCGGCGCACTCCACCAGCGGCGCGTCCTCCCAGCGCTCCAGGTTCACCGTCACCTCGCGCAGCGCCTCATCGACGCGGCGCGTGAGCTCCCGCACCGCAGCGGCGTCGTCCGGGCCGGCGGCGGCCAGGTCGTCCCACGCCACCGGCTCGCCCACCACCGCCAGCGCCGCCGAGCGGAAGCGCTCCTTGCGGCGGAACACCAGCCCCACCGGCACCACCGGGAAGGCGCCCCCCGTCCGCGCCGCCGCGCCCAGCGCGATGCGGGCGGCGCCCGTCTTCAGCGGCACCAGCGAGGGCCCGCTGTGGCTCGTCCCCTCCGGGAAGATCCCCACCGCGTCGCCCCCCGCCAGCGCCTCGTGCGCGGCGCGGAAGGTGTCCTCGTTGGCCGCCATCTTCGCCGGGTCGTCCTGCGCGCGGAACACCGGGATCGCCCCGGCGCCGCGCACCAGCCACCCCACGGCCGCGTCGCTGAAGAGCGGCGCCTTCGCCAGGAAGCGCACCGGCCGCCCGGCCGCCGCCACCACCGTGGCCGGGTCCAGCAGCGAGTTGGGGTGGTTCGCCACCAGCAGCGCGGGGCCGCGGGGCGGCACCCGCCCGCCCGCCACCTCGAAGCGGTAGAAGGTGCGCAGCGCCAGCGACGACACGCGCGAAAAGAAGGGGAGGAGCCACATACCGGTGCGGGGACGGCGCGAGGGGGAGGGCGGGAGCCGGGAAGCCAGGACCGGGCGGGGGCGGCTTGTCCGGCGCGCGCGGCGCGGACATCTTGGGGGCGTCCCGACGCTCAAGTGTATTGCGGCTCCCGCTCCCGAACAAGCAGGGCGCGGCCGCCGCTCCACCGGACCGCCGCATGCCGCCGTTCACGCCGCGCCCCTTCCGCCCCGCGCCGGGGCTGCGCAACCCCCACGCGCAGACCATCGGCGGGCGCTGGCTGCGCCCGCGCGACCCGCTCCCGCTGCGGCGCGAGCGCGTGGACACCCCCGACGGCGACTTCCTGGACCTGGACTTCGCCGAAGCGCCCGGGGTGTCGTGGGAAGCGCCCGCCGCCGCGGTCGTGGTGATCCTGCACGGCCTGGAGGGATGTTCGCAGTCCGGCTACGTCCTCCAGACCATGCGCGAGCTGGCGGCGCGCGGCGTCCGCGCCGCCGCCCTCAACTTCCGCACCTGCGGCGGCGAGCCCAACCGGCTGGCGCGCTTCTACCACTCCGGCGAGACCGGCGACCTGGGCTTCGTGCTGCGCCTGCTGGCCGGGCGCTGGCCGGACGCCCCGCTGGGCGCCGTGGGGTTCTCGCTGGGCGGCAACGTGCTCCTCAAGTACCTGGGCGAGTGCGGCGAGGGGGCGCTCCCGCGCGCCGCGGTCGCCGTTTCCGTCCCCTTCGACCTGGCGGCCGGGGCCGCGAGCATGGAGCGGGGGATGGGCCGCGTCTACACCGCCCGCTTCCTGCGCACCCTGCGCGGCAAGTACCGGAGCAAGCGCCCGCTCATCGGGGACGCCCTGGACGGGCGCCGGGTGCTGTCGGCGCGCACCTTCCGCGAGTTCGACGACGCGGCCACCGCCCCGCTGCACGGCTTCCGCGACGCGGACCACTACTACGCCGCGTCCAGCTCGGCGCGCTACCTCGCCGGCATCCGCGTCCCCACGCTGCTCCTCCACTCCGCCGACGACCCCTTCCTCCCCGCCGACGCCGTCCCCCGCGCCGCCGCCCGCGCCAACCCGCACATCACCGCCGCCTTCACCGAGCACGGCGGCCACGTGGGCTTCGTGGCCGGCACGCCGTGGGCGCCGGAGTTCTGGGCCGAGGCCGAGGCCGCGCGCTTCCTGGGGGAGCAGCTGGAGGGCGCGGGCTGAGCCGCGCCGCCCCGCCTCAGAACCCGGACCGCCGCTCCTCCGCGGTGGGGTCCATGCTGTCCGGCATCCGCAGCTCCCCCTCCTCGAAGTACAGCTCGCGGCCGCCCCGTACCCGCAGCTCCAGCGGGGCCGCGCCGGCGAGGCGGACCCGCCCCGCCGCCTCCTCGCCCGCGCGGAGCCTTCCGGCCGGCGTGTTGCGCCGCCCCGCGAAGACCACCTCCACCCCCTTTTCCAGCTCCGCGTCCGTGAACGCGTGCCCGGCCACCGTCACCGGGAGGACCTGGTCGAAGTCGGGCGGCCGGGTGATGGCGTGCGCCATGAACAGCTCGCCGCCCCTGCCGAACAGGATGTAGGTGAGCGTGTCGCGCGGCGCGTCCGAGGGGCGGAACTGGTGGAGGTGGACGACCCTCCGCACCTTCACGGTCGCGGGGGCGAGCCCGGGGATCGCCACGCCGCCCCGCTCTAGGTGTCCCCGGAACGCCTTTGCCGGGAAGCTGGGCGCGACCGGCCGTCCGGCGCTCGACACCTTTTCCGCGAGCATCTCGGGGAGGACGAACCGGCTCGCGGGCTCCACGGTGTACATGCGCTCCGCGGGGTGTCTCCTGCGGTCGTCCGCGTAGATCCCGGTGACGTCGCGGCCGTCCTTTTCGAAGCCCACCTCCAGGATCGCCTGGTAGCGGTGCACGGTGGCGTACTCCCTTCCGGTGCTGTCCAGCCTCACGAACATGGGGAGGTGGGAAAGGAAGACCGTCCTTTCCCCCACCATCAGCATGTTGTGCTGGCCCGGCGGGTCCGGGGCCCGGGGCGTCGCCGCCGAAGCCGCGGCCGCCGCCAGCGGCAGGACGGCCGCCATCCACGTCCATGCTCGGGTCCTCATCGCTCCCTCCTCGCGTTCCGGCTGTGTCTCCCGTCCGTAACGAATCACCCCCGGGGGCATAAAGCGCACCCGGCTCCAGGCGTTTTCCAAAACCCGCAACTCATTGCGATAAGTGCCTTTGCGGGATCACACCGTCCGCGCCGACACACTCCCGGCGGCAGATGTGCGACTCGGGCGGGACAGAACCGGGGCATGCGTGTCCCGGAAGGTGGTACGGGCTTCGCAGGGGGAAAGATCGTCCGGGCCCCGGCGCTGGAGCGACCGTGCGGGCCCGCGCCGACGACGACCGAGGACCGAAAGGACGGAGGATAGATGCCGGAAGAGATCGGGGTACCCGAGGAGCGCCCGGAGTTCGGGCGCACGGTGCCGGAGCGCCTGTCGCACCGGGTGGTGCTGAACGTGCCCAGCCGCAGCAACCCGAAGCTCGCCCGCCTGATCGAGGCGATCAACGCGGACGACGAGCTGTACGGGCTGTGGACCGCCGCCAACGTCAACGCGGTGGAGCGGCTGGGGATGACGGACCACGGCCCGGTGCACGTCAAGATCGTGATGAACATCGGGGCAAAGCTGCTGCGCCTGCTGGTGGAGGCCGGGGTGGAGCCGGGGGTGGTGGCCAACTACGGGATGGAGGTGCAGGACGCCGAGGTGGTGGTGGCGCTCGCCTGCCTCTTCCACGACCTGGGGATGAGCATCAGCCGCAAGGACCACGAGGCGTTCTCGCTGTTCGTGGCGCAGGGAAAGATCCGGGAATTGCTGGCGGAGGTGTACGACGTGGGCACCGCCACGGTGATCCGCTCCGAGGTGCTGCACGCCATCATCGCGCACCGGGCGGGCGGGCACCCGCTGACGCTGGAGGCCGGCATCGTGCGCGTGGCCGATTCGCTGGACATGGCAAAGGGGCGCTCGCGCATCCCCATGTCGGGCGGCTCCATGAGCATCCACTCCATCTCCGCGGCCGCGATCGAGGCGGTGCACCTGGAGGCGGGGCAGGGAAAGCCCATCCGCCTGCGCATCGAGATGTCCAACTCGGCGGGGGTGTTCCAGCTGGACCAGCTGTTCCGCGAGAAGCTGGCGGGGAGCGGGCTGGAGCCCTACGTGGAGGTGGAGGCGCACATCGAGGGCGAGGCCGAGAAGCGGCTGTTCACCGCGTACCGACTTTAGAAACGTCCATGAACTGCTGGTTCGGGCGTGCCCCCGGCTGCGCCGGGGTCGGGCTTCGGCTCCGTAGAGCAGCAAACAACGCTGCTCAACGGAGTCGAGCCCGCGCAAACAGCCGCGCGGTCTCGCCCCTTCGGGCCGGAATCCCTCACGCGGGGCTCCGTACAGCCGTTCAGCGTACTTCGTACTTCGTACTCCGTACTGCTTTCGCAGGCTGTCCCCTGTCCCCTGTTCCCTATCCCCTGCCGTGAGCGGGCTGCGGCGCGTGGTGTCCGGCGGACAGACGGGCGTGGACCGCGCCGCGCTGGACGCGGCGATGGAGGCCGGGCTGGAGATCGGCGGGTGGTGCCCGGCGGGGCGGCGCGCGGAGGACGGGCGCGTCCCCGAGCGCTACCCCCTGGACGAGACGCCGTCCGCGGAGCCGGCGGAGCGCACCGGGTGGAACGTGCGCGACTCGGACGGCACGCTCGCCATCTTCATCGGGCCGCTGCGTGGCGGGACGGAGCTGGCGGTGCAGAACGCGCACCGCCTGGGGAAGCCGCTGCTGGTGGTGGACCTGGCCCGCCCCACCGACCCGGCGGAGGTGGCGCGCTGGATCGCCGTGTTCGGCATCCGCACGCTCAACGTGGCCGGGCAGCGGGAGGGCGAGTCGCGCGGCATCTACCGGAGGGCGCTGCCGCTGCTGCGCGGCGTCTTCGGGCTGCCGGAGGCGCCGTGACGCGCGTTCTGGTGACCGGCGGCGGCGGGCTGCTGGGGGGCGCGCTCCTCCGCTCCGCGCCGCCGGAGGTGGAGCTGCACTGCACGGTGCGGCGCGCCCCCGCGGGCGGCGCGGCCGTGCACGGCGTGGACCTCGCGGACGCGGAGGCGGTGGCGCGCACCTGGGCGCGGGTGCGGCCGCAGGTGGTGATCCACACCGCCTTCGACACCGCCGCGGGCGAGAGCGAGGTGCGCGCGGCGCACGCCAACGTGGCGCGCGCCTGCCGCGAGGCGGGCGCCGCGCTGCTGCACGTGAGCACCGACGCGCTGCTGGACGGCGCCCGCGCCCCCTACGACGAGCGCGCGGAGCCCGCGCCCGTGCACGAGTACGGGCGCCTCAAGGCGCTCGCGGAAAGCGCCGTGCGCGAGGCGTGCCCCGGCGCGGCGCGGGTGCGCACCTCGCTCCTGCTGCGCGCCGACCCGCCCGACCGCACCACCGCCTGGGTGGTGGACTCGCTCCGCCGCGGCGAGCCGGTGCGCCTGTTCACCGACGAGCTGCGCTGCCCCATCGCCGCCGCCGACCTGGCCGCGCAGCTGTGGGAATTGGCCGCGCTTCCGGTGGGGGAGCTCGCCGGCGTGTGGAACCTGGTGGGACCGGAGGCGCTGAGCCGCTACGCCCTGGGGCTGCTGATCGCCGCCCGCTTCGGCCTGGACCCGCGCGGCATCGTGCCCGTGGCGAGCGCCGCGGCGCCCGCGCCGCGCCCCCGCGACCTGCGCATGACCACCGGCCGCGCCGACGCCGCGCTGCGAAGGCGCGCGCGAGGCGCCAGCGAGGTGCTCGCGCCGCCGGCGCCCGGAGGCGCGGCCGGCTAGGCCGGCGGCAGCGACAGCGTGAAGGCCGCGCCCTCCCCCGGGGCGCTCGTCACCGTGATCTCGCCGCCCATCGCGCGGGCCAGGTCGCGGCTGATCGCCAGCCCCAGGCCGGTGCCTTCGTGCCCGCTCGTGAGCGAGCGGCCCAGCTGCACGAACGGCTCGAAGATCGACTTCTGCTGCTCCGGCGGGATCCCCGGCCCGGTGTCCGCCACTGTGACGACCGCCCGCCCGTTCTCGCTCCCACAGCCCACCGTCACGCGCCCTCCGTTGGGGGTGAACTTCACCGCGTTCCCGAGCAGGTTCAGGACGATCTGCTCCGCCTTGCCCCGGTCGGTCTGCGCCGCGATTCCGTCCGGGCAGGGGCCGTGGACCACGGTGATCCCTTTCGCCATCGCCTGCGGCTCCACCATGGGGAGCACGCCGTCCACCAGCGCGTGCACGGGCACGGGCGCCAGGTCGTACTCCATCTGCCCCGCCTCGATCCGGCTGTAGTTGAGCAGGTCGGAGATGATCCGCAGCAGGTGCTCCTGGCTCCCGCGGATGCGCGCCAGGTAGTCGCGCTGCTGCTCGGTGACGGGACCGCCGATCCCCATCTCGATGAGCTCCGTGTAGCCCAGCGTGGCGTTGATGGGCGTGCGCAGCTCGTGCGACATCGCCGCCAGGAACTCGCTCTTGGTGCGGCTCGAAGCCTCCGCCTCGGCGAGCCGCCGCGCGTCGGCGATGGCCCGCTCCTGGGCGGCCCGGCGCTCGGTGAGGTCCCGCGTCACCTTGGCGAAGCCGATGAGCTTTCCGCCCTTCCCGCGCAGGGCCGTGATCAGCACGCTGGCCCAGAAGCACGAGCCGTCCTTGCGCACCCGCCACCCCTCCTCCTCGTACTTCCCCTCCCGGACCGCGATCTCCAGCTCCCACCTGGTCTTGCCGGCGGCCACGTCCGCGGCCGGGTAGAAGGTGGAGAAGTGCCGGCCGATGATCTCCTCGGCCGTGTAGCCCTTGATGCGCTGGGCGCCCTCGTTCCAGCTCATCACCCGGCCCCGGGGGTCCAGCATGAAGATCGCGTAGTCCCGGACGCCGTGCACCAGCACCCGGAAGCGCTCCTCGCTCTCGCGAAGCCGCTCCTCGGCGTGGCGGCGCTCGGTGAGGTCGCGCGTGACCTTTGCGAAGCCGACGAGGGCGCCGGTGTCGTCGCGCAGCGCGGTGATGACCACGTTGGCCCAGAAGCGCGACCCGTTCTTGCGGATGCGCCACCCCTCGTCCTCGACCCGGCCGTCGCGCGCGGCTTCGACCAGCTCGCGCGCCGGCTTCCCGGACGAGACGTCCCTGGGCGGGTAGAAGACTGTGAAGTGCCGGCCGATGATCTCCTCGGGGCGGTAGCCCTTGAGGCGCTGGGCCCCGGCGTTCCAGCTCAGGATGGTCCCCTCGGGGTCCAGCGCGAAGATGGCGTAGTCCTGCACGCTGTCCACGAGCAGCCGGTAGAGCCCGGCGCCCTCGGCCGACCGGCTCGCGGGCGCGCCCGCGAAGGTGGCCGCGTCGCTCTCGGCCACCGTGCGGAGAACTCCGAGCGGGGTGGTGCGCTGGGGCCGGTCCGCGGGCGCGTCGGGTGAGGTCATGTTCCCTTCGGGTCGGGCGTGCGATGCGCCGGGTCCGCGGGCGCGGCAATGCAGAATGTTACAGAGTCATCGGCTCCCGCTGCAAACCCGGGGCCCCGCGGACGCCAGCGCGAACCCCGCGTGAGGGATTTCGGCCCGAAGGGGCGAGACCCGGCGGCAGTTTGCCGGGGCTCGACTCCGTTGCAGACGGTCGTTTCGTCTGCTACGGAGCCGAAGCCCGACCCCGGCGCAGC
>JBEVLE010000053.1:0-10439 GCA_040509335.1 Longimicrobiaceae bacterium
GAGCCGCACCTCGTGGCGGCCGCGGGCGTGTCGGGCGAGGCGGCGGTCCTCGCCGGGCGCGCGCAGCTCCGGCGCGGGCGCGAGGCGCAGGCGCGGGCGAGCTGGCGGGCGGCGGCGCAGCGCTTCGGAGGGCAGGAGGCGGCCGCCGAGGCGCTCTTCTTCCTGGGCGACCTGGAGCAGGACGCCGGGCGTGCCGCCCCGGCGCGCGAGGCCTACCGGCAGGCGGTGGCGACCGGGGCGCGCGGTCCCGCGGCGGCCGAGGCCGCGCAGCGCCTCGCCGGACTGGCCGTTCTGGGCGGGGACGCGGCCGGCGCCCTGCGCGACATGGACGCGTACCTGGCCGGGCGCCCCCGCGACGCCCTGGCCGCCCCCGCGCTCTACTGGGCCGGGCGCGCCCACCTGCTGGCCGGCGACGCGGAGGCCGCCCGGCGCCGCTTCCGCGAGGCGCGCGAGGCGGACGCCTTCTCGTACTACGGCGTGCTGGCCGGCAAGCGCCTGGGCGAGTCGCTGCGGGGCGCCGCGCTCGCCGCCCCGCCCCGCATGGAGCCGGCGGCCGCCGCGGAGGTGGAGGCGGCGCTGTTCCGCGCGGCGGTGCTCCGCGACGCGGGGATGGAGGAGGAGGGCCGCCGCGAGCTCGCGGGGCTGCGGGAGCGCATGGCGGACCACCCCGCCGCGCTGTACGCCGTGGCCGAGGCCATGCCGGAGCACGGCCAGCCGGTGGCGGCGGCGCTGCTGGGCCACGAGCTGCGGCAGCGGCTGGGACGCTGGGACGAGCGGCTGCTGCGCATCGCCTTTCCCTTCCGCTTCCGCGGCACGGTGGAGCGCGAGGCGCGCCGCCGCGGGCTGGACCCGTTCATGGTGGCCGGGCTGATCCGCAAGGAATCCATCTTCAACCCCAACGCCATCAGCCCGGTGGGCGCGGTGGGGCTGATGCAGGTGATGCCGGCGACGGGGCGCGGCCTGGCCGGCCGCGCGGGGGTCGGCGCCGTGGACGCCGCGCGGCTCCGGGACCCGGAGACCAACGTCAAGCTGGGCACGCTGTTCCTCGCCGACCAGGTGCGCCGCTACCGGACGCTCGCGGAGGTGTTCGCGGCCTACAACGCCGGCCCCGGCCGGGTGGCCCGCTGGCGCGCCTTCCCCGAGAGCCGGGACGAGGACCTGTTCGTGGAGCGCATCCCCTTCGAGGAGACGCGCGACTACGTCAAGAAGGTGAAGCTGTACACGGGGGTGTACGAGATGCTGTACGCGGACTGAAAAGGAAGTGCGGGAGTGAGCTGCGGACGGGTCAGGGGCGGGGATCGGGCCAGGGGGCGGCGACCTCGACGGGCTCGAGGGTGCGGATCAGCTCGAAGTCCCGGAGGTTGTCGGTGACCACGACCAGGCCGTGGTCGCGGGCGGAGGTGGCGATGAGACAGTCGTTGAAAAAGGAGCGGCGGACGCCATTGGGGCTCAGCCGCTTTTCCCTCACCAGGCGCGCGACCACGGCGCCCGCCCGCTTCCAGGCGCCGTGGCCCGGGGTCACCAGACGCCCGGTCGCCTCGAACGGAGCGATGAAGCCGCGCTGCGTGCGGCGCTCCAGCTCCGGGCTGGTGGAGCCGGCCAGCAGCTCCCCCGCCACCACGGAGTGCAGGTAGACGAAGGGGGCGAGCGCCTGGTAGAAGGCCTGGAGCTCCCGGTTCCACTCCTCGCTGCGCGTGGCGTACACGTACAGCGAGGTGTCCAGGACGTACCTGGGCACCGGCTACGCGTCCCCGCCGAAGGGATCCTCCAGGCCGGCCCCGCGCATGGCGCGCACCCCCTCCACCAGCTCGCCCCGGAACACCACCAGCTCCAGCGCCCGCTCGATGGTTTCCGTTTCGGTGGCGGTTCCCAGCACCCGCATGGCCCGGTCGATCTTGGACTGCCGCAGCCGGTAGTTCTTGCGCATCGCCGCCTCCTCCGCGGGGGACGCTTCGTACACCGCCGGGGGCTCGCGCACCTCCCGCTGCTTTCTCTTCTTTTCCGTCATCGCCGCAATCCCCTTCTGTATGTACAGATTCAAGGTATCGTACACACACGAAGATCGCAAGCGACCCGTCCCGCCTACTTGCGCACGGCGTCGCCCACCGGGCGCGCGGGGCGGAGGTACGGAGCCAGGAAGCGGTAGACCTCGCGCCGCGACTCGCGGGCCAGCGGGGTGTCGATGCGGTTGAACGCGTGCCCCCCGGGCGCGTTCTCGTACAGCTTGAAGTGCCACCCCGTCTTCCCCGATGCGCGGAAGGCATCCACCAGCCGCTGCACCTCCACGGCGTACACGTCCTCGTCGTTGGTGTTGGCGTGGATCAGCAGCGGCGTCCCCCGGTAGCGGTCCACCTGGAAGGCGGGGGAGCGCCGCCGGTACGCCTCGGGATCCTCCTGCGGCGACTTCCCCACGTGGTAGTCCGCCGCGAACAGCTGGGTGTAGCCGGGGCTCTTGTACGACAGGCGAAAGGCGAGGTCGCTCACCGGCACCCCCGCGTAGGCCACCGCGTATGCCTCCGGGTGGTCGAAGATGTTCATCAGCGCGTGCAGCCCACCGTGGCTCCACCCCACGATCCCCACCCGCTGCGGGTCCAGGAACGGGTACGTGTCCAGCGCGGCCTGCCGCGCGGCGTGGGTGTCCTCCGTTTCCAGGGCGCCGTAGTCGATCTCCTCCCAGAAGCCGCGCCCGTACCCGGTGCTCCCGCGGTAGTCCGGGGCGATCACCGTGTAGCCCTGCTGCACCAGCTCGCGGACCACGTTGGCGCCGCCGCTCTCGAAGTTGGCGTGCACCCCGCCGTGCGGCATCACGATCAGCGGCTGCCTGCGGCTCCGGTCCAGGTCGCGCGGGACGAACACGTAGCCGCGGATCTTGAGCGGGTTGTTGGCGCCGGGGTTGTCGGAGACCACGTGGTGCGCGGGGGGCGGGCCGGTGAAGGTGATGACGTCCACCTCCGCCACGTCCCGCAGCCGGTCGAAGAGCATCAGGTTGTCGATCTGCCGCTCCAGCACGTCGTTCTGGTGGACGTCCGCCTCCACGTAGCGCTGCAGCGCGGCCCGGAGCTGCCGCACCTCGTCGGCGAGGCGGGCGTGCTCCTCGGCGCTCACGGCCGGCGCGGGCGCGGGTGCGGCCGGCGGTGTCGGGGCCACGGCCGCCGAGCACCCGGCCAGCAGGGCGAGCGAGGACAGCGCGGAGGCGGCGCGCCGGAGCGTAGGCAGGAGCGTGGACGGCGTGGGGAACGATCTCACGGTAAATCCTCAGGGGTGGAAAGGCTCTTCAGGGGGACGGGCCTCCGGGGAAAACACGATGCGGCTCCGACCCGGACGGCGCCATCCCGGCGGGCATCCGACAGCTCCCGGACCGGCCCCCACGGCCGCGCGACGACCATTGCGCGGGATCCCAGGCACGATTAGCCTGGTTCAGGGCGTTTGTTTTCCGACACCTGGCATGGAGGTCAAAATGACGAAGCCGATCGGGAAGCTCAAGCTCAACCGGGAGACGGTGCGGCGGCTCGGCGAAGGCACACGCGCCGTGGAGGCCTGGACGGCCCCCAACTGCACCACCAACTACTCGTACTGCACGCCCTGCCCCGAATCGGTCGCCGTGTGCGGCGGCTGAGGCCGGGCACGCGACCCGGCGCCATCCACCGCTTTCACGAACGGGAGAGCTCATGACCGACCGGATCGCGAAGCTGAAGCTGCACCGGGACACCGTGCGCCACCTCACGAGCGAATCGCCGGCGGTGCAGGCGGCGACCTATACGCGCCCGGCGTGCTCCGGCGCGCGGTGGTGCGAGACCCTCGACGCCCAGTAAACGCTGGCGCTGGGCCGCCACGCGAAAGGGCCGGCCCCACCCCGGGGCCGGCCCTTCGTGCTTTCCCGGCGAAACCGGACGCCTACCGCCCCGCCGCGCCCCCCGCCAGGTAGTCCAGCAGCAGCCCCGACATCACCCGCATCCCCACCGGGATGGACGCGTCGTCCGCCATGAAGGTGGGCGTGTGGTGCCCGCCGGAAACGGTCCCCGGCTTCACCGAGCCCAGGCGGAAGTACAGCCCCGGCACCGCGTTGGCGAAGTACGAGAAGTCCTCCGCCCCGGTGGTGGGGTCCACCCGCACCACGTTGTCGCGCCCGGCCACCCGCTCCATCGTCGGCCGCATGCGCGCCGCCAGCACGGTGTCGTTCACCGTCACCGGGTAGGCGCGGTTGATGTCCAGCGTGAACGAGCCCCCGCCCGCCCGCGAGATCCCGTCGAAGATCTCGCGCATGCGCCGCTCCACCGTGTCCTGCACCGCCGGGTCGAAGGTGCGGATGGTCCCTTCCAGCTTCACCTCCGCGGGGATGATGTTGAGCCGCTCGCCGCCGCGGATGATCCCCACCGTCACCACGCTGGGCGTGAAGGGCGACAGGTTGCGGGCGCGGATCGTCTGCAGCGCCGTCACCACCTGCGCCGCCATCACCACCGGGTCCACCCCCAGGTGCGGCGACGCCCCGTGCGCCTGCCGCCCGCGCACCGTCGCGCGCCACTCCGTGGCCGCCGCCATCGCCGGCCCCGGCGTGTACCCCACCCTGCCCACCTCCATCTCCGAGAAGGTGTGCAGCCCGAACACCGCCGCGGGCTTCCACCGGTCGAACACCCCCTCCTTCATCATCAGCGCCGCGCCCCCCTCCTCGCCCAGCGGCGCTCCCTCCTCCGCCGGCTGGAACAGGAACACCACCGTCCCCGGCACCTGCTCGCGCATGGAGGCCAGCACCGAGGCCACCCCCATCTGCACCGCCGTGTGCACGTCGTGCCCGCAGGCGTGCGCCACCCCCACCTCCTGCCCGTTGTAGGTGGTGCGGACGGTGGACTTGAACGGGTACGGCGTGTCCTCCGTCACCGGCAGCGCGTCCATGTCCGCGCGCACCGCCACGGTCGGCCCCGGGCGGCCGCCGCGCAGCACCCCCACCACCCCGGTGTGGGCCACCCCCGTCTGCACCTCCATCCCCAGCGAGCGCAGGTGCCGCGCGACCATCTCCGCCGTCTTCACCTCGCGGTTCCCCAGCTCCGGGTTCTGGTGAATGCGGTGCCGCGCCTCCACGATGGCCGGGGCGAAGCGGTCCACGGCGGCGGCCACCCGCGCGTCCGCGGCCTGGGCGGCGGCGCGGCCGGGGAGGGCGAGCGAGGCGGCGAGGAGGATCCCGGCCAGGGGGCGTGCGGAAGGGGTGCGCATGGCTCTCGTGGGTGGGTGGCGTTGCGGAAGGATTCCGCACACACGATAATCCCCGGCGTACCGCCGCGCAAAGACGGGCTCCCGCAGCAGGTGGCGCACTGCTTGCGGAAACGGCCCCCGCCACGACCGTGGACGATAGACACCGACCGGAGAGACCCCTGTGACGCAGACCCGGAAGCGCCCCCGCTCCAGCCAGACCTGGCTCTTCGCCAGGAACTTCTTCAAGCACCCCATGATGCTGGGGTCGGTGATCCCGAGCTCGCGCTTCCTGATCGACCACATCCTGGGGCAGGTGGACTGGAACCGCGCCCGGGTCTTCGTGGAGTACGGCCCCGGCGTGGGAACCATCACGCGCCACGTCCTCAAGCGCATGCGCCCGGATGCCAAGATGATCGTGGTGGAAACCAACCGCGACTTCGTGGACTACCTGCGCAGCCACGTGTCCGACCCGCGCCTGCACGTGGTGCACGGCTCCGCCGCCGACGTGCGCCGCGCGCTCTCCGACCTGGGGCTCGGCCAGGCCGACTACGTCATCTCCGGGATCCCCTTCAGCACCCTGCCGCCCGAGGTGGGCGAATCGGTGATCCGGGCCACCCGCGACGTGCTGTACCCGGACGGGCAGTTCCTCGTCTACCAGTTCTCGCGCGCCGTGCAGCCGGGGCTGGAGCGCCACTTCGGCCGGATCCGGCAGGATTTCGAGCCGCTCAACATTCCGCCTGCGCGTCTGTACTACTGCCAGCCGTGACGGATTACGGCAACGGCTACGGCGGGTTCGGGCGTGCCCCCGGCTGGCGCCGGGGTCGGGCTTCGGCTCCGTAACGCACGAAACAACCGTGCGTAACGGAGTCGAGCCCGCGCAAACAGCCGCGCGGTCTCGCCCCTTCGGGCCGTAATCCCTCACGCAACTGCGCCCCCCGCCGGGATATACCGGCGGGGGGCGCGTTTCGTTGCAGGCTGTTCCCTGTTCCCTGTTCCCTGTTCCCTGTCCCCTATTTCGCCTCGATCTCGGCGCGCAGGCGCATCAGCGCGTCCTCGGCGGTCACCAGCTCGGCGCGGGCCTCGTTGAGCTGCTCCTGCTGCACCTGCACGAAGCGGCGGTAGGGGGCGATGGACTCGTTCACCTTTTCGGTGGAGTCCTCGATGGCCGCGTGCACCTGGCGGGTGAGCGCGTCGCGCAGGCGGCGGCGCAGCTCCTCCACCTTCTTCGCGAACTCCGCCTTCGCCTTTGCGCGGCGGGCGGGGATCACGTACAGGCCGGTGACCCCCAGCGTGACCGCCATCAGGATGCCGGTGATGTCCGCCACCGCGCCCGAGAGCGCCGCGGTGAGCAGCACGCCGATCCCCACCCCCGCCCCGGCGAAGATCGTGGTGCCGTAGGCGCCGCGCACCTCTTCGGCCAGCTCGCGGGCCTCCGCCTCGCGGTTGTAGGTGCCCACCACCTCGCGCGCCGTGCGGCCGATGGAGTCCAGCAGCGCCTGCCGGTTGTAGCCGAAGCCCTGCCCCACCTCGCCGATCATCCCCTCGCGGTGGCGCGACACCTGCCGTCGGTCTATGTAGGCGCCGATGTCCTGCCAGAGCCGGAGGTTGCGCTCCACGATCCAGTCGATCACGCGCCCCGTCTCGTCGTCGATCGCGCGGGGCGTGTCGCTCACCACCTCGCGCTCGAAGTCCTTGCGCAGCTGGTCCGTGCGCATCAGGTCGCGGATGCGCCCGAAGCGGATGGTCTCGTCGAAGAAGTTCAGCCCCCGCACCTCCATCTCCCCCAGCAGCGCGTCCAGCCGCCCCAGCCTGGGCTCGAAGTCGCGGAGCATCTCCTGGTGGAAGGCGGCCAGCTGCGTGTCGATGTTCTGGAGGGTGGACACGTCCTCCGCCAGCAGCTTGAGCCGCTCGAACGCCGTGGCCTTGTACGTCCCCGCCAGCCGCAGCCCCACGTTGAGCGGGTTGAGCAGCTTCAGGCGGATGCGCTCCTCCTGGTCCAGCGTCCCCAGCAGGTACTCCTCCATCGCCCCGAAGCCGCTCGACGCCCAGAGCGCCGCGTCGTCCGTTTCCCGCGCCTGGAGCGCCTGCCGCGCCGACACCGGGAACACTTCCGGCGCCTCGCCCAGCAGCGACTCGCCGTTCTCGCGCACGTAGCGGATCACCTGCTCCCGGTCCGCCGCCGAGGCCAGGATGTCCACCTTGTTGACCACGAACACGATCTTCTTCCCCCAGGTGCGGATCTGCTGGAGGAAGCCGCGCTCGCTCTCGGTGAACGGGCGGTCCGCCGAGGTCACGAAGATCACCAGGTCCGAGCGGGGCACGAAGTCGCGCGTGAGCTCCTCGTGCTCGCGCACGATGGCGTTGGTCCCCGGGGTGTCCACCACGTGCAGGTCGCGCAGGATCTCCGCCGGGTGCGTGCGCTCCAGCAGGTACGCCTCCAGCAGCTCCTCGCCCACCTCGTCGCCGTGGCGCAGCAGGTTGATGCGGTCCGTGGTGGGGACCACCCCCTCGGGGAGGATGCGCCCGCCGAGCAGCGCGTTGATGAACGACGACTTGCCGGAGTTGAACTCCCCCGCGATCACCAGCAGGAACAATCCCTCCAGCTGCTCGCGGGCCTGGCGGAAGTGGCGGAGGTCGTCCGGGTCCACGTCGGTCCCGAAGCGGCCCAGCGCCGCGGAAAGCCGGTCGAGCAGCTCGCGCTCGCGCGCCCGCAGCTCCGACTCGCGCTCCCCCAGGATCCGCTTGCGCTTCAGCAGGCGTCCAAGGACCAAGGTCGCTCCTCGCGTTGGGTGTGGTGGCGGCGGCGCGGCTCCCTCCCGCACCCCGCGGCGGAACGCCCGCCGCTCCTGCATCGTCCGCGCCAGGCGCGTCCACGGCTGGTGCGGATCGTGCGTTGGCCGGCGGCGGATCGGAAAAGGGTAAACCCAGCAGAGGGAGGAACATCCATGCGTGCTCTCACGCTCGTCTGTGCCGCCGCGGCCCTGGCCGCCTGCACACCCCGCATCAACACCAACCCGGAGACCGGCAAGGTGGACGTGGACATGGAGCCGGTCACCCAGCGCGGCGAGGTGTGGAACGCGGCCATCGCGTCGCAGGGCGGGAGCACCGTGCGGGGGACCACCACCGCCACGGTGCGCGAGGGCCACACGGCCGCCAACATCTCCATCACCGGCGGCACCCCGGGCGGCACGCACCCCTGGCACATCCACGAGGGCACCTGCGCCAGCGGCGGGCCCATCGTGGGGCCGGCCAACGCCTACGCGCCCCTCCAGGTGGCCAGCAACGGCGCCGCCACCGCCGAGGCGCACCTGATGCTCACGCTCAACGAGGCGCGCGACTACCACGTCAACGTGCACGCGTCGCCTTCCGAGATGGGCAACATCATCGCCTGCGGCGCCCTGAACGACTAGTTCGGCGAGAGCAGGCGGAACGGCTTACGGCTACGGCGGGTTCGGGCGTGACCCCGGCTGGCGCCGGGGTCGGGCTGCTGCGCGAGAGGGACGCTCCGGTGGGGCGTCCCTCTAGTCGTCGCGGCCGGGCTTTCCGTCGGGGGGCGGGTAGCGCTCGGCGATCCAGCGGAGCAGCGCCGCTTCCAGGGCGCGGGCGCCGGGCTGGCCGCGCGCGGGGGCGAAGATCCCGGCGACCTTTTCCATGGCCTGCTCCGCGTCGGCGGGGAGCATGGCGCGCAGGTCGTCCTCCAGCCGCACGGGGCCGAAGCGGGCGCGGGACTCGGCCACGCGGCGGGCGCGCTTGCGCGGCTCCGCGCGGGCGCGTGTCTCGCGCAGTTCGGCCAGGTACGCCTCGCCCAGCTTGCGCAGCGTGCGGTCCTGGGGGCGGGTGTCGCCGCGGATGAACTGCCGCAGCCCCTCCACCGACATGCGGAAGCGGCGCGCGGCCTTGCGGCTGGAGGTGCGGGTGGCCACGTCGTCCGCCCAGGCGCGCAGCACGACCACCGGGACGTCCCGCCAGGAGTCCGGGCCGTACGGGCCGGGCGGCTCTCCGCCCTGGCAATTTCGTCCATTATCGAGGCTGGCGCACCGGAGACCCTACGCTCCGGCCGCGCCGCGCGCAAGGGTTGACGCCTACGGACCAAGCCGGCGGCGCCGCGCGGCGTCCACGACGTCCACGAACGCCGCACCGAAAGCGGCACGGGCCGCGGATGCGGCGGGCCCCGGGACGCCCTGCGATTACCTGCCCGTTTCCTGGGCGTAGCCCGAACGATGCTCCGGGTCCGGAGATTGAGGTGTCCGCGAACCCGTCCGCGCGTAAGCGCAGCCGGCGACTTGCGCTACATCCACGCACCGTCCACGGAGCCCGCAATGCATTCGGCTTTTGTTCGGCTTGCCCTATTGCGCTTGGGCGAATCGCGACACATATTGTGAAACCCCGAGGAACCGACCGGTGCCCGAGCCGCGCCTCCGCAGTCCGGACTGGCGCGCGGCTCCGCGTCTACCCTGGCGCCGCCGGCGACCTCGCGGTGCCCCGCAGACGGCAGCACGGAACCGTGGCCGGTCACTCCCCGGCCCCCGCGCGGCGGGCGCGCAGGAACCTCTACCTCTCAAGGACATCTCCCATGAGTCCTCCCCTGAGCAGGCGCCGGCGGCCGCGCGCGACCAAGCACGCGAGCGACTTCCGGCCTCCGGACGCGCTGGACGTGGAGATCCTGGACACGCAGATGGAGATGGCGAACGCGCTGACGTACTGCGTGGAGATGCGGGAGTACCAGTTCCAGACCGTGTCGCACTGCGCGCGCGTGGCGATGACGGCGCGGTGGCTGGCGCAGCAGGCGGGGGTGCGGGGGGACCAGCTGGCCGACGTGGAGTACGCCGCCCGGATGCACGAGGTGGGGATGGTGGCGATCCCGGCCAAGCTGGTGAAGAAGAAGGGCCCGCTCACCCCGGAGGAGCTGGGCCGCATCCGCTCGCAGGCGCGGATCGGGGCGGAGATCGCGCGCACCATGCAGCGCCCCCTGGCCGCGCTGATGATCGAGCACCAGTACACCGACTACGCCACGCTGGAGCGCAAGTTCTCCCCGGACAGCCTGGAGTTCCTGCTCATCGGCATCCTGCGCGTGGCCGACGTGTTCGACGCCATGATGCGCCCCCGGCCCTACCAGAGCCCCCTCCCCGAGAACCGCCGCCTGGAGATCCTCCGCGACGGCGCCGGCACCAAGTTTCACCCGGAGGCGGTGGAAGCGCTGCTGCACGTGCGGGGAAACCTGAACTGACAGGGAACAGGGAACAGCCTGCAAC
>JBEVLE010000054.1:0-2972 GCA_040509335.1 Longimicrobiaceae bacterium
CTTGCGCCTGGCGCAGCAGCACAACCCCGACGACTATGCCCGGCTCTGGTCTCGAAATTGACGTCCGAGGGTGCCTCTCCCCCCTCCCATGTCAACGAAAGGGAACGCTACCCAGAATTGGGAGAGGGTGGCGGCTATAAGGCCGCCGGGTGAGGGCCCTTCGGGCCGAAATCCCTCACGCGGCATCCCGTACGAGAAAGCCCCGGTGCCGGAGGTGCGGCGCCGGGGCTTCGCAGTCGGAACCCTCCATTCCGTCGAACTTTCTCCCCACCTGCCCTCCCGGAGACCACGATTGAGCACGAGCGAACAGGCGGTGCCCGCGGCGGCTGAGGTGGGTCCGGGCGGCGCGCCGGGGCTGGCGCGGCGGCTGGGGCGCTTCGACGCGACGATGATCGTGATGGGCGGGATCATCGGCTCGGGGATCTTCGTCAACCCGCACGTGGTCGCGCGGCAGGTGCCCTCGCCGCCGCTGATCGTGGGCGCGTGGCTGGCGGGCGGCGCCGTGGCGCTGGCGGGCGCGTTCGTCTACGCCGAGCTCGCCGCGCGGCGGCCGCAGGTGGGGGGGCAGTACGCCTACCTGCGCGACGCCTACCACCCCGCCGTCGCCTTCGTCTACGGCTGGGCGCTCCTGCTGGTGATCCAGACGGGCGGAATGGCGGCCGTCGCCGTCACCTGCGCGCGCTACCTGCGCGAGGCCGCGCACCTCCCGTTCTCCGAGCCGGTCGTCGCGGCCGCGGCGCTCGCGCTGCTGGTGGGGGTCAACTGCCTGGGCGTGCGCGCCGGAAGCAGCGTGCAGAGCGGGCTCATGGTGCTCAAGATCCTGGCGATCGCCGCGCTCGTCGCGGCCGGGATCTTCTTCGCCGAGCCGCCTCCGGCCGCCGCCTTCCTCCCCGCTCCGGCGGCGCCGGGCGGATCGGTGCTCCTCGCCTTTCTCGGGGCGCTGACCCCGGTGATGTTCGCGTACGGCGGCTGGCAGACGGCGTCGTTCGTCGCGGCCGAGATGCGCGATCCGCGGCGGGACCTCGCGCGCGGGCTCCTGGTCGGCGTCGGCGGCGTGATCGTGCTGTACGTGGCCGTCAACGTCGCCTGCGTCCTCGCGCTCGGCGCGGCGGGGCTGGCGGCCAGCCCGGCGCCCGCTTCCAGCGTGATGCGGCTGGCGTTCGGCGAGCGCGGCGCGGCGCTGATCGCGGCGGGGATCGCCCTCTCCACCCTCGGCTTCCTGAGCCAGGGGATGCTCACGGCGCCGCGCGTCTACTTCGCCATGGCGGCGGACGGGCTCTTCTTCCGCCGCGTGGCGTGGATCGACCCGCGCACCCGCGCGCCGGTGGTCGCCATCGCGCTGCAGGGCGTGCTGGCGCTCGCCATCGCCCTGTCCGGCACGTACGAGCAGATCCTGGGCTACGTCGTCGCCGTGGACTTCATCTTCTTCGGGCTGACGGCGGGGACGCTCTTCGTGTTCCGCCGGCGGGCCGCCGGCGGGGCGGACGGCGGCGGCGCGCGCGTTCCCGGCCACCCGTGGACCACCGCGTTCTTCGCCGCCGCGTGCGCCGTGATCGTGGCCGCCACCCTCTACCGCGCGCCGGGGAACAGCGCCGTGGGGATCGCGATCATGCTGGCCGGCGTCCCCGTCTACCTCCTGTGGCGGAGGCGGGGATGACCGGCGGATCGGAATACCTCGCGTGGGTGAAAGCGCAGGGCGGCGCCCGCTTCAACCTGATGTCGAGCGGAGCGCCGCACTTCCCGCTCCGCGACCTGCCGGTCGCGCCGGACGAGCTGGAGCTGAGCGGGCCGGACGTGTATCCACCGCTGCTGGAAGCGGTCGGCGGGCGGTACGGCGTCCCGGCGGAGTCCGTGTTCCCCGCGGCCGGGACGTCCATGGCGAACCACCTGGCGATGGCCGCGCTGCTGGAGCCGGGCGCCGAGGTGCTCGTCGAGCACCCGACCTACGAGCCGCTGCTGGCCGTCGCGCGGTACCTGGGCGCGCGCGTCGAGCGGTTTCCCCGCCGCGCCGCGGACGGCTTCCGCGTCGATCCGGACGAGGTCGCGCGGCGCGTCACCCCGCGGACGCGCCTGGTCGTCCTCACCAACCTGCACAACCCGTCGAGCGCGCTCACGGACGACGACACGCTGCGCCGCCTCGGCGAGATCGCGCGCGGCGTGGGCGCGCGCGTGCTGGTGGACGAGGTCTACCTCGACGCGCTGTTCGAGGCCGCCCCGCGCACCGCCTTCCACCTGGGCCCGGAGTTCGTCGTCACCAGCAGCCTGACCAAGGTGTACGGTCTGGGCGGGCTGCGCTGCGGGTGGGTGTTCGCCGAGCCGGCGGTCACGGGTCGCCTGTGGCGGCTCAGCTCGCTGTTCAGCAACATCAACGCGCATGCCGCCGAGCGGCTGGGCGTCGCCGCCATCCGCAGCCTCGGGCGGATCGCCGCGCGCACGCGCGCGCTGCTGGAGACGAACGGCGCGGCGCTCGACGCCTTTTTCCGCTCGCGCGACGACCTGGAATGGACGGAGCACCGCGCCGGCACCGTCGCCTTCCCGCGCCTCCGCTCCGGCCGCTCCGACGACCTGTGGTCGCTGCTGCGCGCGAGGTACGACACCGCCGTGGTTCCCGGCCGCTTCTTCGAGCTGCCCGCCCACGTCCGCATCGGCCTCGGCGTGGACCCGGCGATCTTCAGCGAAGGGCTGGTCCGGCTGGGGCTCGCGCTGGACGAGCTGGACGGGAAGCGATAACGAGCACCCCCTGCCCTACCTGCGGATCCGCGCGAACGTCTTCGCCCTGTCCATCACGTCGACCACCTTGCGGTTGAAGGCGAGATCGCTGAGCTGCGGAGCATCGGCGACGAACCGCGAGTACATGTCGAACAGGCAGCGCGCCAGCATGTCGTCGGGCAGCTTCGCGACCCGTGTCTGCTCGATCGACCCGTCGGTGTTGTGGCCGGAGTACTCCATGATCACGCTGGTGTGGTCGTCGC
>JBEVLE010000055.1:0-7827 GCA_040509335.1 Longimicrobiaceae bacterium
GGCGGGGCGCCTTTTCGTATTCGCCCTGGCTCATTCCCGGTCCGCCACCGGCACGGCGGGGAGGCGCAGGACGAAGCTGGTGCCCTCGGGGCCGCAGCGCTCCACGTCCAGGCTCCCGCCGGCGTGGGCGGCGAGGGCGCGGCACAGCTCCAGCCCGAGCCCCGCCCCCTCGGCCGGGCCCCACCCGCTCTCGCCCCGGGCGCCGGCGGCGGGGGTGCCGTCGTCCTCCACCCGCACCCCCAGCCACGACGGGAGGACCTCCGCCGACACCCGGATCACCCCGGGGGCGGCGTGGCGGATGGAGTTGTCGATCAGCACCCCCAGCCCCTGCCTCAGGACGCGGCCGTCCACGCGGAAGAGCCGCCCCTCCAGCCCGTCGAGCCCGCTCTCGAGCGTCTTCCGGCGGGCCCTCGCCTCCTCCGCGAAGGAGGCGACCTCCTCCCGGATCTCGCGCGCCACCTGCACGGGCGGGTGCGGGCCGGCGGCCGGCGGCGGCCGGGAGAGCTCGGGCTCGCGGCGCGCCATCGCCAGGGTGGCGTCGATGGCGCGCAGGCTGCGCTGGAGGCGCGCCCCCAGCGCGGCGAGGATCTCCGGGTCGGGGCGGCGCCCCGAGCCCACGGCGTCCTGCACGTAGGCCAGTCCCTGGCTGGCCAGGAGGAGCGGAGTGCGCAGGTCGTGGGCGAGGAGCGCCGTGAGCAGGCGGTTCAGCTCGCTGGAGGCCATGGCGGCGTCCCGGGCGCGCACCGCCTCCAGCCGGCGGCGCTGGAGCATGAGCGCCACGCCGCAGCTCGCCGGCAGGGTGACGAAGGCGAAGATCCGGTTGGGGACCCAGACCACCGGCGAGGAGATGGGCCCCCTGCCGAAAAGGTCGGCGAAGAAGAAGCCCGCAAGCCCCGCGTAGAAGGTGAGCCACACCATCCCGCGGCTGTCGCCGAAGGAGGCGAGCACGATGGGAATGGAGATCAGCATCCCCACCACCACCCCGGTGGGCGTGACCCAGTCGAGCAGGGCGATGAGCACCACCATGGCCAGGTTGAGCGCGGGCAGGAGCCAGCGCCGCAGCCGCACCCGCGGCGCCGCCGCGATCCCCGCGCCCGCGGGGGCCGCCGGCGCGGCCGCGTGGGCGCTCACAGCCCGTACCGCCGCCGCTTCTCCCACAGCGTCTTCCGCGAGATCCCCAGCACCTCCGCGATCTCGCGCAGCTCGCCGGCGCCGCGCTCCAGCGTGAAGTGGAGGTAGCGGCGCTCCACCTCGTCCAGCGTCAGCCCCGGGGGAAGCGTGATCCCGCCCGCTGTCCCGCAGGGCTCCAGCGGGCGGGCCGGCGGGAGCACCTCGAACGGGCCCCCCGCGTAGAACACCAGCGCGCGCTCCACCGCGTTGCGCAGCTCCCGGGCGTTTCCCGGCCAGGGGTAGCCCGCGAGCCGCGCGAACGACGCCGGGGTGAGCGGCGGCACCGGGCGGCGCTGGTCGGCGCAGATGCGGCGGGTGAAGCGCTCCGCCAGCTCCACGACCGCCGAGGGCATCTCCCGCAGCGGGGGCATCTCCACGGAAACCACGTCCAGGCGGTACAGCAGGTCGTGCCGGAAGGTGCGCTCGGCCACGGCCTGGCGGAGGTCGTGGTTGGTCGCGGCGACCACCCGGGTGCGCACCGGGATGGGGTGCACCCCGCCCACCCGGCGGATCTCCCGCGTTTCCAGCACCAGGAGGAGCTTCGCCTGCAGCTCCAGCGGCATGGCCCCGATCTCGTCCAGGAAAAGGGTGCCCCCCTCCGCCGTCTCGATCAGCCCGCGCTTGAGCGACTGCGCGTCGGTGAAGGCCCCCTTCTCGTGCCCGAACAGCTCGGATTCCAGCAGGAGCGGGGGGAGCGCGGCGCAGTTGACCTCCACGAAGCGGCCGGCCGCGCCGGACAGGTCGTGGACCAGCCGCGCCAGCAGGCTCTTCCCCGTCCCCGACTCGCCGGTGATCAGGAGGCGCGAGTCGGGCGCTTCCGCCAGCCGCCGGGCCATCCGGCGCACCTGCTCCAGCCGGGGATCGCTCCCGAAGAGCGCGTCGGCGGCCGAGGGCCCGGAGTCCGGGTCGGCGGCGGGGGCGTCGACCGCGGCGGACCGCTCCGCGACGGCGCGCTCGATCAGCGACAGCACCTCCGCGGCGTCCACCGGCTTGCGGAGGAAGTTGGCCGCGCCCGCCCGGATCCCGTCCACCGCGCCCTCGATGCTGGCGTGCGCCGTCATGATGAGCACGGGGATGGCGGGATCCACCTCGCGCACCCGACGCACCAGCTCCATCCCCCCCATCCCCGGCATCACCAGGTCCGACAGCACGGCGTCGTACGGCTCGCGCGCCAGGCACTCCATCGCCTCCTCGGCCGATCCCACCGCGTCGGCGTGCACCCGGCCGGGGCGGTCCAGGTTGGCCTTCACCAGGCGGGCGAGGAGCAGGTCGTCGTCCACCACCATGAGGCGGAGCACGCCGGCGGCCGCGGGGTGCCGGCGCTCGCGCCGCGCGGGGCGGACGGGGAGCTGGAGGGGTGCGTGGGAGCTTCGCATGGCTCGCATGGTCTGCGAGGCCGCTCCGGGGCGGGCCCGTCCGTCGTGGGCGGCCCGGCGGAGTGGAAGAGACGGGGGGATCGCCGCGTCCGGCCGGCGTCGCCCCGGGACTGAGGCATCGCCGCAGCAGCACCCCGTCCGGGCGCAACTTGCATACCCGCCGCCCGACGGGCGGTCCGCGCCGCACAAACCCCTGCACTGCTTGCGGTTATGGATTTTCTGCCGGCCTGCGCTGCCGATCCGGGCGGTGAATCGTGGCAACGGATCGTGGCACGATTGCCACGGGAGCAGCATCCAGCCCGGCAGGAACGAGCCGCGAAGTGTCTACGTTGTCCGGAAATAGTTGTGGACGTGCGCGTTACGGTTTCGTAACGCGTGTTTCCTCCGCGGTGTCCCACGCATGCCCCAACCGTCCGGAGCACGCACGTAAAATCATGTGAATCAAGGACCTGCAATACCAACAAAAAGCGGCACCGATCTTCCCGCGAACACGTACCCGAAGCGCTGCCGGAACCGGAAGTCACCCCGTCCCGCCGGCCGCCGCGACACTCCCGATCCTCTCCTTCCGACAACGGCACCCCGGCCGCGAGGCCGGTCCGCAACGCCGCGAGTCTCCCCGAGACCGTCGCGGCTGCCGAAGAAGGACGCCGCCGACGCGCTCGCCGGTCAAGCCTCGGTTCGCAAGGAGAACCCCACATGAGAAAGCTTGCCCTCCTCCCCTTCGCGGCGCTGGTGCTGTATGCCGGCTGCCAGGACAACCCCGCCGGAGTGCGAAGCCCCGGCGGTCCGGCGGCGCCCGCCGGGCCGAGCCTTGCCAAGGTCACAGGTGCGGCCTTCACCACCGTCGACAAGGACGAGCTCGGGTGCCTGAACGGCGACGGCACGGTCAACTGCAACCTGTACACGGGGAAGGACAAGGTTTACCTGAGCGGCGGTCCCATCGCGGCGGCGTTCGGGATCAGCGGCGGGGCCGGGCGCTTCATGTTCACGGTCCTCGTTCCCGGCTTCCAGAACCCCGGCGTGGAGGGCGACGGACAGCGCGGCAACCTGAGCGACTTCACGCCCAGCGCGGACCAGAAGAGCGGCCTGGTGCCTCTCAATGCCGGCTCGGGCGACAACAAGGGGTGCCGCACCTTCGACATCGACGGGGCGGGCCAGGTCACCTATCCTTCCGCCGGAACCAGCTGCGGGGCCTACGCCCAGCACGCCGTCGGCATCCACGCGGGCGACCTCAAGCCCATCATCCGTCTGATGCCGTACGACAACACCACCAACAACGGCGGCGTCTACATCCTCGCGGTGTGCCGGCTGAACGACAGCGGCGACCCGGACGACTGCAAGTACGACGCGTTCAAGATCCGCGAGGGCACCGAGACCCAGGACCCGACGCTCGCGGGCGAGAAGTACTACGACTCGGACCTCGACGGGCAGCGCGACGTCGGTGAGCTGGGGATCCCGGGGTGGAAGATCGACCTCACCAGCGGTGGCGTTCCCGTGGCCGGCCTGAGCCCGATCACGACGGCGACGGGTGGACTGTTCGGGCCGATCGACGTGGCCCCGGGCACGTACCACCTCAAGGAGCAGCAGGCCCTGGGATTCACGATCGCCTCCGGCCCCGCCACGGGATACTGGAAGCAGACGGGGAACCTGGTGGACCAGACGGTGGACCTGCTGAACACCAGCACGCTCGCCAACATGGAGTACGACGTGGTGGTGGTGCCCGACGGAAGCACCGACGGGCTGAACTTCGGCAACGTGTGCTACGTGCGGCCCGGCGGCCGGACGCTGGGGTTCTGGTCCAACAAGAACGGGCTGGGGCTGATGACCGCCGCGGACTTCGCCACGCTGACGGCGCTCAACCTGCGCAACGCCAACGGCAGCGACCGCGACTTCACCGCGTCGCTCGCCAGCAACAAGACCGCGTTCAACGGCTGGCTGCTGTCCGCCAACGCGACGAACATGGCGTACATGCTTTCCGCGCAGATGGCCGCCACCCGGATGGACGTGGACCACGGCTTCACCGATCCGGCGATCCTCGTGGACGGCGCGATGAACGTGTCCGCCCTGATCGTCTACGGGAACTCGCTCCTGGCCAATCCCATCGCGGGCGGCACCTTCGCCGGCCAGAACGGGTCCGTCACGGTGGGGTCCGGCGCCCTGCGCACCGAGCAGGAGCGGGTCAAGAACATCTTCGACAAGATCAACAACAACGGGTCGCTGGGCGACTTCCTGCAGGGGTACCCCAACAGCTGCCCCATCAACTTCGCTCCCTGACCGCCGGCCGCCGCCGGCCCCCGGGCCGGGGCGCCGCAACGAGGAGGGGCTCTCCGGGTGGAGAGCCCCTCCGTCGTCCGGGCCGGGCGCACCCGCCGCCCGCTGCAGTACACCCGCCATGCGGCACATGCACCGAATCGGTCAATCATTGCAGCGGCCACGCTCGCGCCGGTGTCGTGCCGACAGGCTTCCCCGGTATGCATGCTCATCTCCGGGCAGCAACCGCCGCTGGCTGGAAATAGCTGCGGCGCCGCACGTTACA
Organism: Longimicrobiaceae bacterium; assembly: GCA_040509335.1. GTDB lineage: Bacteria > Gemmatimonadota > Gemmatimonadetes > Longimicrobiales > Longimicrobiaceae > JAFAYN01. The sequence goes on from JBEVLE010000055.1 coordinate 5,083, forward strand.
CTTTCGTAACGCGCGTTCCGTTCGAGGTGTCCCATGAATGTCCCACCCCTCCGGGAGCACCGCCGCAAAGACGTTGCGGATCAACGTTTTGCAATGATACCGGGAAACGGCACCGATATTCCCGTGTCCGGCCGCCCGAAGCGCAGCCGGCACCGCTCCACGCCGTCCCGCAGAACAGGCAGCACCCCGGTTTTCTCTCCTTACCGATCAAAGGCACCCCGGCCGCGAGGCCGGTCCGCAAAGCCACGGGTCTCCCCGAGACCGCCGGGCCGCCGAAGCAAGGACGCCGCCGACGCGCCCGCCGGCAAATCCCCGGATCGCCAGGAGACCCCATGAGGCGCCTCACCCCCCTCGTCCCGCTCGCCGTGCTCGTGCTCTACGCCGGGTGCGGCGACCAGCCCACCGGGGTCTCCGACCCCACCTCCGCCGCGCCGGTCTTCGCCGGCGGCGGGAGCGTGAACGTGAACCTGGACCAGTGGTCCAACGGCACGCCCACCAACCCCGCGTCGTGGCAGAACGGCAACCTCAACGGCAACAACTCGCAGTACGCGGAGGGAAAGGCCGTGCCGTTCCGCCTCGCCATCGAGGGGCTGACGCCCGGCACGCACACCATCAGGATCAACCACGACTGGACCGCCGGAGGCGTCAAGGCCTACGACTTCCTGGCGTCCGTGGACGCGACCGAGGCCGTGGGAACCCCGGCGATCCTGTGCTCCACCGGCGGCGGCGGCGTGTCGTCGCTCTGCGCGGGCGGTCTCGGGGCCTACGACGCCGAGCCCTTCCCCGCCGACCCGTTCGCCGACGCGGGAGGGACGGTGGACGGCGCGATCGCGGACCGCGGCTTCAGCGCGGCGCAACGGGAGCTGAGGATCTACGGCGGGACGATCACCACGATCAGCGCCCCCCCAACGCACGACGGGACCGTCAACGGGAACAGCACGGCCGATATGCTGGTGACCTTCCAGTCCACCGGCTCCGCGGTCCTGCTGGTGTGGAGCGGGCACCTGGCCCGTTCCGGCTACTGGAACCCCGGCGGCGGCGGCGCGGACGGCGCCGGGCAGATCAGCGGCGCCCCCTGGCACATGCGGACGCTGAACCTGGACGACGGCGGCGCCGCCAACCAGGACCGCAGCATCCAGCCGAGCGCGCTGGTGGATCCCGGCCTGATGGTGGTCAAGTCGGCCGACGCCGACCCGGTGGCGGCGGGCAGCCCCATCGGCTTCACGGTCACCGTCAGCAACACCGGCACCACCGACACCAACGGCGTCACCCTGAACGACCCGCTCCCCGGCGGCACCGGGATCGACTGGGCCATCGACGGGGGGACGGCGGCGGCCAGCTGCAGCATCAGCGGCAGCCCGCCCGCCGAGACGCTGACCTGCAGCTTCGGCAACCTGGCCGCGGGGGTCGTGCGGACGGTGCACGTATCCAGCGCCACCGCGTTCGCGAGCTGCGGTGTGCTCAACAACACGGCCACCGCCTCCGCCACCAACCACGCGGACGTGCAGGACTCCGACGACATCACCGTGCAGTGCCCCGACCTTGACGTCGTCAAGACGCCCGACGGGCAGACGGTCAGCGCCGGCACGCCCATCAGCTTCACCATCGTGGTCACCAACAGCGGCAACGGCGCCGCCACCGGCGTCACGCTGAACGACCCGCTCCCCGGCGGGACGGGGGTGGACTGGGCCATCGGCGCGCAGCCGGCCGGCGACCCGTGCACCATCACCGGCAGCCCCACCAGCGAGACGCTGACCTGCAGCTTCGGGAGCATGGCCCCGGGCGACGTACGCACCGTCACCGTGACCAGCGCGACCGCCTTCGCGAGCTGCAAGGCGTACCCCAACACGGCCACGGCCTCCGCGATCAACCACCCGAACGAGCAGGACGCGGGGTCCATCACGGTGCAGTGCCCCGACCTGAGCATCGTGAAGACGCCGGACGCCCAGTCGGTGGACGCGGGCTCGCCCATCAGCTTCACCATGGTGGTCACCAACGCCGGCCCCGGCACCGCCACCGGCGTCGCGCTGAACGACCCGCTCCCGGGTGGAAGCGGCATCAGCTGGTCCATCAGCGCGCAGCCGGCCGGCGACCCGTGCAGCATCACCGGGAGCGCGCCCAACCAGACGCTCGCCTGCACCTTCGGCGACATGGCCGCCGGGCAGGTGCGCACCGTGACCGTGGGCAGCGCGACCACCACGGCCACCTGCCAGGTGTACAACAACACCGCCACGGCCACGGCGACCAACCACCCCAGCCGCCAGGACACGGGATCGCTCGAGGTGGTGTGCAGCAACTCCTGCACGCTGACCATCGGGTTCTGGAAGACGCACGCGGGGCAGTTCAGCTGGGCCAGGGGGAACCAGGGCGACGCCATCACGGCCCTGCTCCCCAGGTGGCTGGGCACCGTGGGCGGCGCCAAGTCCATCCAGGTGACCACCGCCGCGCGGGCCGTGCAGATCCTGAGCTTCAACACCAGCCCGATCTCCGCGGGCTCCAACGGCATCACCAAGCTGTACGCCCAGATGCTCGCCGCGAAGCTCAACGTGGCGAACGGCGCAAATGGCAGCACCATCGCCGCCGCCATCGCCGCCGCGGACGCCTTCCTGGCGACCAACAACGAGGCGGACTGGGCCGGGCTTACCAAGAACCAGAAGAACCAGGTCCTCGCCTGGATGTCCACCTTCGACACCTTCAACAACTCCGCGCACTGCTGACCGCGGCCGGAGCCGGCGGCGGGTGACC
>JBEVLE010000056.1:0-2584 GCA_040509335.1 Longimicrobiaceae bacterium
CCCCCGTACACGCCGGGGTCGCGGTCGTCGCCCCCCCCAATGCCCCGGTCGTCGCCGCGCGGCGCGCCCGGCGCGCCGCCGCCGAACCCGCCCTGCCCGCCGTACGAGCCGCCCCCGCCCATCGGCCGGCCGCGCCCGCCCGCCTGCGCGCTCCAGCCGTCGTCTTCGCCGTACTCGAAGTACTCCTCCCCCCTGCCCCAGATCCGCGGGCGGCGGGCGCCGTAGCCGCGGTCGTAGTTGCGGTCGTAGCGGGCCATGCGGTCCTCCGTCGCTCGGGTGAACGGGCCCCGCCGCAGCCACTCGCCGCGGGCGCCCGGGACGGTCCGCGGCGCGCAAGTCCCGTTCCGGGGCCGGCGTGCGCGCTTGATCACCGATGGGCGGCGGCGTAGCTTGCCGCATGCATCGTCCAGCCGCACCCACCGCGTGATGCCGGCCGCCGCCGTGTCGGAGCCGAGGGCCCTCGGGTCGGTACCGGGCTCTCCGTTCGCCGCGGTGCTGGCGGGGGGCGAGAGCCGGCGCTTCGGCGCGCCCAAGGCGCTGGCACGGGTGGGCGGCGCGCGCGTGGTGGACCGCGTCGTGGAGGCGGCTCGCGGGGCAGTCGGCGAGACCGTGCTGGTGGCCAACCGGCCGGAGATGTTCGGGGGGACGGGGCTGCGCGTGCGCCCGGATGTGGTTGCCGGGGCGGGGGCGCTGGGCGGGGTGCACGCTGCGCTGCGCTGGGCCGCGGAGGAGGGGCGCACCGGGGCGCTCTGCGTCGCCTGCGACCTTCCCTTCCTCCCCTCCGGGCTGCTGCGCGCGCTGGTGGAGCGTGGGACGGCGGGGGACGTGGACGCGGTGGTGCCGGAAAGCACGGGCCGCCGGGGGGTGGAGCCGCTGTGCGCCTTCTACTCGGTGGGCTGCCTGGCGGAGGCGGAGCGGATGCTGGAGGCGGGGGAGCGGCGGCTGGTGGATCTGCTGGCGCGGGTGCGCACGGCGCGCGTGCCGCTGGACGAGGTGCGCCGCTGGGGCGCGCCGGAGATCATGTTCCTGAACGTGAACACTCCCGCGGACCACGCCCGCGCGGAGGAGATCGCCCGGACCGGGGAGGCGGACGATGGGGTGTCCTGAGCTGCGGTGCGGCCGGTGAGCCGCGGGCGCGAGGCGGACTGGCTGCCGGTGGGCGAGGCGCGGGAAAGGATCCTGCGCGCCGTGGCCCCGCTCCCCGCGGAGCGGCGGCGGCTGGCGGACGCGCTCGGCTCGGTGCTGGCGGAGGACGTGGCCTCGCCGGTGGACCTGCCGCCGTGGGACAACAGCGCCATGGACGGCTTCGCGGTGCGCGGAGCGGACGTGCTCGGCGCGTCGCCGGAGCGGCCGGTGGCGCTGCGCGTGGTGGACGACGTGCCGGCGGGGCGCTTCCCCTCGCGGCCGGTGGGGCCGGGCGAGGCGACGCGGGTGATGACGGGCGCGCCGGTGCCGGAGGGCGCGGACGGGGTGGTGCGGGTGGAGCACACGGACGGGGGGGGCGGGATCGGCACGGCGGAGGGGCGGGTGGAGGTGCGCTCGGACGCGGACGCGGGAAAGAACGTCCGCCGCCGCGGCGAGGACGTGCGGCGCGGCGCAACGGTGCTTCGCGCCGGGACGCCGCTGCGCGCGGCGGAGATCGGGGTGGCGGCGTCGCTGGGGCGCGCGGAGCTGGCGGTGGTCCGGCGGCCCGTGGTGGCGGTGCTCGCCTCGGGCGACGAGCTGGTGGAGGTGGAGGATTTCGCGGAGGTGCTGGCGGGGCGCAGGATCGTGTCGTCCAACAGCCACGCGCTGGCCGCGCAGCTCGCCGAGTCGGGGCTGGAGGCGCGGGTGCTGGGGATCGCCGCGGACACGCGCGAGAGCCTGCGCGCCAAGCTGGAGGCGGCGCGCGGGTGCGACGCGCTGGTGACCACCGCGGGCGTCAGCGTGGGCGAGCACGACCACGTGCGCGAGGTGATGGAGGAGCTGGGGACGGAGGTGAGCTTCTGGCGGGTGCGGGCGCGGCCTGGGTCGGCGCTGGCGTTCGGGAGGGTGGCGGGGCTGGGGGGGATCCCCTGGTTCGGGCTCCCGGGGAACCCGGTCTCCACCGTGGTGACGTTCGAGGTGTTCGTCCGCCCCGCGCTGCTGCGCATGTGCGGCCGCCGCGCCGTCTTCCCTCCGGTCGAGCCGGCAAGGCTGGCCGGGAGCCTTTCCGTGAAGCCGGGGCTGACCAACTTCCTGCGCGTGAGCCTGCACCGCGAGGACGGCGGGCTCGTGGCGGCGCTCACGGGCTCGCAGAGCTCCGGCGTCCTGACCTCCATGGCCGCCGCGGACGGGCTGCTGGTGGTGCCGGAGTCGGGCGGCGACTTCGACGCGGGCGACACGCTCCCGGTGATCGTGCTGGGCGGGGCGCCGCTGCGGGAGGATGCGGGCTACTGAGGCCGACGGCCCTCACCCGGCTCGCTTCAGGCTCGCCACCCTCTCCCAATTCTGGGTAGCGTTCCCTTTCGTTGACATGGGAGGGGGGAGAGGCACCCTCGGACGTCAATTTCGAGACCAGAGCCGGGCATAGTCGTCGGGGTTGTGCTGCTGCGCCAGGCGCAAG
>JBEVLE010000057.1:0-5660 GCA_040509335.1 Longimicrobiaceae bacterium
AGCGCCTCCACCGGAGTGGCCGCCAGCGCCGACTGCATGGTCTTCACGTGCGTGATCCGCTCCTCGCGCAGCGTGCGCAGCAGGTCCTCCCCCGGCAGCATCGCCCGGCGGGGCGCCACCACCAGCTCGGCCCCGCTGCACAGGGCGATGAAGATGTCGCCCACCGACGCGTCGAAGTGCAGCGGCGCGTACAGCAGGTTGCGCTCGCCGGGGCCGGAGCCGTAGATGCGGGCCAGCTCCAGGATGGTGTTGCCCACGGCGCGGTGCTCCACCAGAACGCCCTTGGGGCGGCCCGTGGAGCCGGAGGTGTAGATGACGTACGCCAGGTTGTCGGAAACGACGCCGGTGGCCGGCGCCACGTCGCTCTCCGCCGCCAGGCGGTCGGCCTCGGCATCCACCAGGAACAGGGGGAGGCCGCAGTCGGCGAGCCGGTCCGCCAGCGCGGCCTGCGTCAGCATCAGGACCGGGGCGGCGTCGCGGATCATGTAGGCGCGCCGCTCGGCGGGCAGCTCGGGATCCAGCGGCAGGTACGCCCCGCCGGCCAGCATCACCCCCAGCACGGCCACGACCACCTCCGGCGACGGGTCCATGCTGATCGCCACGCGCACCTCCGGCCCCACGCCCTCCCGCCGCAGCCAGTTGGCGAGCCGGCAGGCGCGCCGGAACAGCTCGCCGTAGGTGATGCGCTGCTCGCCGAAGCGCAGCGCGGGCGCGTCGGGCGTGCGCAGGACCTGCGCATGCACCATGTCGTGGAGGCCCAGCTCGCCGCCGTAGCCGGTGTCGGCGCCGTGGCAGGCGTGCAGCAGCTGCTCGCGCTCGGCGCCGCGCAGCAGCGACGCCTCCGAGAGGCGCTGCCCCGGCGCGGACACCATCGCCTCCAGCAGGGTCTCCAGGTGGGCGGCCATGCGCGCCGCCGTGTCCGCCTCGAAGAGCCCCGCGCGGTACGAGAGCGACGCGGCGATGCCCTCCCCATCGTCCATCATGGCCAGGTTCAGGTCGAAGCGGGCCACGCCCTCCCCTTCTCCGAACGGCTCCAGCTTCACCTGGCCCAGCGACAGCGCCTCGTCCGGGCCGGAGCGGTTGAGCGCGAACACCACCTGGAAGATGGGCGCGTGCGTCCGGCTGCGCTCGGTGACCAGCTCCTCCACCAGCCGCTCGAAGGGGAGCTCCTGGTGCTCGAAGGCGCCGAGCGCCACCTCGCGCACCCGCCCCAGCAGCTCGCTCCAGGTGGGGTCGCCCGCCAGGTCGGCGCGCAGCGGGAGCATGTTGACGAAGAAGCCGATCAGCCCCTCCGTCTCGCGGCGGGTGCGCCCGGCGATGGGGCTGCCCACCACCACGTCTTCCTGCCCGGCGTAGCGGCCCAGCAGCGCCTGCCACCCCGCGAGCATGGTCATGAACAGCGTGGTGCCCTCGCCGCGCGACAGCGCCCGCAGCTCGCTCGACAGGCCGGCCGGGACCCTGAAGAAGTGGGTGCCCGAGCGGGGGCTCAGCCCAAGGGCCCGCGGCCGGTCGACGGGGATCTCCAGCACCGGGGGGGCGCCCCGCAGCGCTTCCCGCCAGAAGCCGATCTGCGCCTCCAGCGTCGCCCCGGCGAGCCACCGGCGCTGCCACACGGCGAAGTCGGCGTACTGCACCTCCAGCTCCGGCAGCCGCGCCGACTCGCCCCGCAGGGCCGCGGCGTAGAGCGCGGAAACCTCGCGCACCAGCACTCCGCGGCTCCAGCCGTCGGTGACGATGTGGTGCATGGTGAAGAGCAGCACGTGCTCGTCGTCGGCGAGACGCAGCAGCGTGCTGCGCAGCAGCGGCCCCCGCGCCAGGTCGAACGGACGCAGCGCCTCCTCCCAGGCCAGGCGCTGGGCCTCGCCTTCGCGCTCCGCCTCCGGCAGGTCGCGCAGGTCCAGCTCCTCCAGCGCGACCGGAGCCGGCGGGTGGATCACCTGCACGGGCTCGCCCTCGTGCTCCGCGAACGTGGTGCGCAGCGTCTCGTGCCGCGCGACCAGCGCGTCCAGACCCGCCCGCAGCGCGGCCGTGTCCAGCTCGCCCCGCAGCCGCAGCGCGTACGGCATGTTGTACGCGGGGCTCCCCGGCTCCAGCCGGTCCACCACCCACAGCCGCTGCTGCGCGAACGACACCGGCAGCGCCTGCGTCCGCGGCGCCCGCTCCATCGGCGGCGCCGGCGGCGCGCCCGCGCTGCGCAGCGCCTCGATCCGCCCGGCCAGCCCCGCCACCGTCGGCGCCTCGAACAGCGCCCGCAGCGGCACCTCCACTCCGAACGCCTGCCGCGCCCGCGCCACCACCTGCGTCGCCAGCAGCGAGTAGCCTCCCAGCTCGAAGAAGCTTTCCTCCACCCCCACCCGCTCCAGCTTCAGCACCTCCGCCCAGATCCCCGCCAGCAGCTCCTCCGCCAGCGTGCGCGGCCCCACGTACTCCTCGTCCTCCATCGGCTCCGGCGCCGGCAGCAGGCGACGCTCCACCTTGCCGGCGGCCGACACCGGCAGCTGATCCATCACCACGAAGGCGCCCGGCACCATGTACTCCGGCACCTGCTCCGCCACGTGCGCCCGCAGCTCCGCCGACGACGGCTCCGCCCCCGCTTCCGGGACCACGTACGCCACCAGCCGCTGCTGCCCCGGCGCGTCCTCGCGCAGCAGCACCACGGCTTCCCGCACCCGCTCGTGCCCACGCAGGACCGCCTCGATCTCCCCCAGCTCCACCCGGTAGCCGCGCACCTTGACCTGGTGGTCCGCACGCCCCAGGAACTCGATCTCCCCGTCCGACCGCCGCCGCCCCAGGTCCCCCGTCCGGTACAGCCGCGCTCCCGCCACCCCGCGGTGCGGGTCCGGCAGGAAGCGCTCCGCCGTCAGCTCCGCGCGCCCCATGTACCCCCGCACCACCCCCACCCCGCCGATGTACAGCTCTCCCGCAACCCCCACCGGCACCGGCTCCAGCCACCGGTCCAGCACGTACAGCTGCGTGTTCCCGAACGTCCGCCCGATCGGCGGGTCGCCGTCCTCCGCCGCGTACGCACTGGAGGTGTTGCGGATGCTCGCCTCCGTCGCCCCGTAGCCGTTGAAGAAGCTCCGTCCCTCCGCGCTCCAGCGCCGCAGCTGCTCGCCCGGCAGCCGGTCGCCGCCGCAGATCAGCGTGCGAAGATCCGGCAGCGCCTCCACCGGCGTGGCCGCCAGCGCCGACTGCATGGTCTTCATGTGCGTGATCCGCTGCTCGCGCAGCAGCCGCAGCAGGTCCTCGCCCGGGAGCATCTCCCGCCGCGCGGCCACCACCAGCTCGGCCCCACTGCTCAGCGCGATGAAGATGTCGCCCACCGACGCGTCGAAGTGCAGCGGCGCGAAGAGCAGGTTGCGGTCGCCGGGGCGCGAGTCGTAGATGCGGACCAGCTCGCGGATGGTGTTGCCCACCGCGCGGTGCTCCACCAGCACGCCCTTGGGCCTGCCGGTCGAGCCGGAGGTGTAGATGACGTACGCCAGGTTGTCGGAAACGACGCCGGTGACCGGCGCAACGTCGCTCTCCGCCGCCAGGCGGTCGGCCTCGGCGTCCACCAGGAACAGGGGGAGGCCGCAGTCGGCGAGCCGGTCCGCCAGCGCGGCCTGCGTCAGCATCAGGACCGGGGCGGCGTCGCGGATCATGTAGGCGCGCCGCTCGGCGGGCAGCTCGGGGTCCAGCGGCAGGTACGCGCCGCCGGCCAGCATCACCCCGAGCACGGCCACGATCACCTCCGGCGACGGGTCCATGCTGATCGCCACCCGCACCTCCGGCCCGATGCCCTCGCGCCGCAACAGGTTGGCGAGCCGGCAGGAGCGCGCGTACAGCTCGGCGTAGCCGAGCCGCTGCCCCTCGAAGCGCAGCGCGGGCGCGTCGGGCGTGCGCAGGACCTGCGCGTGCACCATGTCGTGCAGGCACGCCTCGCCGCCGTAGCCGGTGTCGGCGCCGTGCGACGCGAGCAGCAGCTGCTCGCGCTCGACGCCGCGCAGCAGCGGCACCTCGGAAAGGCGCTGCCCCGGGTGCGCCGCCATGGACTCCAGCAGGGTCTCCAGGTGGCCCACCATCCGCGCGGCCGTCGTCGCCTCGAACAGCGCCGCCCGGAAGAGGAGCGCGCCCGAAAGACCGTCCGTCCCCTCCAGCATCCGCAGGTTCAGGTCGAACTTGGTTTCCTCCACCTCGCCCCCGAACGGCTCCAGCCGCACCGTCCCCAGCGACAGCCCCCCGTCCCTGGCTCCGGCGCGGGTCAGCGCGAAGATCGCCTGGAAGACGGGCGTGTGCGTGAGGCTGCGCTCCACCGCCAGCTCGTCCACCAGCCGCTCGAAGGGCAGGTGCTGGTGCGCGTACGCCCCAAGCGCCGTTTCCTGCACGCGCCCCAGCAGCTCGGTCCAGGTGGGATCGTCCGCCAGGTCGCCGCGCATGGGCAGCATGTTGACGAAGAAGCCGATCAGGCCTTCCAGCTCCACGCGCGTGCGCCCGGCGATGGGCGTGCCCACCACCACGTCCTCCTGCCCGGCGTAGCGGCCCAGCAGCGTCTGCCAGGCGGCCATCAGCGTCATGAACAGCGTCGCGCCCTCGCGCCGCGACAGCGCGCGCAGCCCGGCCACGACCGCGTCCGGGAGCACGAAGCGGTGCATCCCCGCGCGCGTGCCCTGCGCCGCGGAGCGCGGCCGGTCGACCGCGATCTCCAGCAGCGGGGGGGCGCCGGCCAGCGCTTCCTTCCAGTAGCCGATCTGCTCGTCCAGGGTCTCGCCGGAGAGCCATTCGCGCTGCCACACGGCGAAGTCGGCGTACTGCACCGGCAGCTCCGCCAGCCGCGGCTCTTCGCCGCGGCTCAAGGCGGCGTAGAGCGCGGAGATCTCGCGCACCAGCACCTCCATGCTCCAGCCGTCGCTGACCACGTGGTGCATGGTGAAGAGCAGCACGTGCTCCTCCTCGCCCAGGCGCAGCAGCGCGCTCCGCAGCAGCGGCCCGCGCGCCAGGTCGAAGGGCAGCAGCGACTCCTCGGCCGCGAGCCGCTCGGCCTCGGGCTCCCGCTCGGCCTCGGGCAGGCCGCGCAGGTCCAGCTCCCGGAGCGCGAGCGGCGCGGCCGGGTGGATGACCTGCACGGGCACGCCGCCCCGCTCCGCGAAGACCGTGCGCAGGACCTCGTGCCGCCGCACCAGCGCGTCCAGACCCGCCCGCAGCGCCGCGACGTCCAGCTCGCCGCTCAGCCGCAGCGCGTACGGCAGGTTGTAGGCGGGGCTCCCCGGCTCCATCCGGTCCACCACCCACAGCCGCTGCTGCGCGAACGAAAGCGGCAGCGCCTCCTCCCGCGAGACCCGCTCGATCAGCGGGGCGAGCGAGGCGCCCATGGCGCGCAGCTCTTCGATGCGCGCGGCGAGCCCCGCCACCGTGGGCGCCTCGAACAGCGCCCGCAGCGGCACCTCCACCCCGAACGCCTGCCGTGCCCGGGACACCACCTGCGTCGCCAGCAGCGAGTGCCCGCCCAGGTCGAAGAAGCCGTCCTCCGCACCCACGCGCTCCACTCCCAGCACCGATGCCCAGATCTCCGCCAGAACCTCCTCGGCCGGCGTCCGCGGCGCCACGTAGCCCGCGGCGGCCACGTGCTCCGGCGCGGGCAGCGCCCGCCGGTCCACCTTGCCGTTGGCGTTGAGCGGCAG
>JBEVLE010000058.1:0-10971 GCA_040509335.1 Longimicrobiaceae bacterium
AGACGCTGCGCTCCGGGCGGGCGCCCACCGGCTCCAAGCTGGGGTGCGACATGGGCGACGGCGGCGGGTGCAGGGTGGGGCTGGACGGCGGCCCCCCTCCTTGCCGCACCCTATCCGCCACGCCCGGACACGTTCCGCCGGCTCTCTCGAACGATCGTCCGTACACGCGTTGACACCCCCCTCCGCGCCGGGTAGTGTTGTGGTCCGGAACCCACGCGCGCGGCGGCGGTTCCGCGCGCGCGAGACCCGTCACGGAGCCCACATGAAGGAGCTGGTCACCCTCCGCGTCAACGGCGACGCCCACGAGGCCGCGGTCCCCACGCACTGGACGCTGCTTGAGACGCTGCGCTACGTGCTGGCGCTCACCGGCTCCAAGCAGGGGTGCGACAAGGGCGACTGCGGCGCGTGCACGGTGTGGCTGGACGGCGTCCCCACGCTGGCGTGCATCACGCCCGTGTGGGAGGCCGCCGGCCGCGAGGTGACCACGGTGGAGGGGCTGGTGGGGCTGCGCACCCCGCCGGGCGTCCCGCACCCGCTGCAGGACGCCTTCGACGTGTGCGGCGCGGCGCAGTGCGGCTTCTGCACGCCGGGGATGCTGATGAGCGGCGTGGCGCTGCTGGAGGAGAACCCGTCGCCGACGCGCGCCGAGATCCAGGAGGCGCTCGCCGGCAACCTGTGCCGCTGCACCGGCTACACCAAGATCCTGGACGCGGTGGAGCTGGCCGCGGCGCGGCTGCGGGGGGAGGAGACCACCGCTGTAATGGAGCCGAGATGAGACCCCCCTCCCCCAACCCCTCCCCCGCAAGGGGGGAGGGGAGCAACGGCGAACCGCACACCGGAACGCTGCGTATCCCTCGGGAGCTGCGCGATCGGATGACTGTGGTGGCAAGGGCGTTCCGAAAGGAGCCGACCCCCAGCGAGGCACTGCTGTGGACTGCACTGCGCCGTCAGCAACTGGACGGCCGCAAGTTCCGTCGGCAGCACCGCGTAGGGCCCTTCGTCGTGGACTTCTTCTGCCCGGACGAACGGCTGGTCGTGGAGGTGGATGGGTCCATCCACGACACGCAGGTAGAGCACGACCGCGAGCGCCAGCAGATGCTCGAAGCACTTGGCCTTCGCTTCGTCCGCGTCACCGCCTCCGAGGTCGAGTCCGATCTCCGCTCGGTCGTAGAAACCATCCGGCGTGCTTTTCTCCCCTCCCCCCTTGCGGGGGAGGGGCCGGGGGAGGGGGGTCCGAGGAAACGCGAGGATCTCACCATGACCACCGACAAGCAAAACCCGCACGAGCCCCGCGACCCGTTGTCGCCCGGGGGCGACGTCGAGATGGAGAGCGCCCGCGGCGGGGTGCCGCCGGACCAGCCGGAGGTGGCCGCGTCCGGCGTCCCCGTGGTGGAGCACGACCGCTCGCACGTGGGCGAGCCCATCCCGCTGCACGGGCGCCGCGAGGACCAGCCGCGCGACCTCAACGTGATCGGGACGCGGCAGCGCAAGACGGACGGGCTGGAAAAGTCGGTGGGGCGCGCGCGCTACACCGACGACATCGTCCTGCCGGGGATGCTGCACGGCAAGATCCTGCGCTCGCCCCACCCGCACGCCCGCATCCTGTCCATCGACACCCGCGAGGCGGAAGCCCTTCCCGGCGTCTTCGGGGTGGTCACCGGGAGCGAGATGCCCATCCCCTTCGGCATCATCGTGTGGACGCCGGACGAGCAGGCGCTGGCGACCGACAAGGTGCGCTACATCGGCGACGCGGTGGCGGCGGTCGCGGCCGTGGACGAGGACACGGCGAACCGCGCCCTGGAGATGGTCCGCGTGGAGTACGAGGTGCTGGAGGCCGTCTTCGACCCGCACGAGGCCGCCCGCCGCACCGACGTGCAGGTGCACGAGGCCAAGAAGGCGGGCCACAACGGCAACATCTCCAAGATGGTGAAGCTGGAGTTCGGCGAGGTGGACGCCGGGCTCGCCGCCAGCGACGTGGTGGTGGAGGGGGAGTACTTCTTCGAGGGGACCACGCACACCCCCATCGAGCCGCACTGCGCCATCGGGCAGTGGGAGGAGGGCGGCGCCTCCGTGGGGCGGCTGACCGTGTGGTCCAGCACCCAGGTGCCCCACTACCTGCACCGCGAGCTGGCGCGGGTGCTGGAACTGGACCCGGCGCGGGTGCGCGTGGTGCAGCCGCACGTGGGCGGCGGCTTCGGCGGCAAGAGCGAGCCCTTCGACCTGGAGTTCTGCGTCGCGAAGCTGGCGATGAAGACGGGGCGCCCGGTCAAGATCCTGTACACCCGCGAGGAGGTGTTCTACGCCCACCGCGGCCGGCACCCCTTCCACATGCGCTACCGGGTGGGCGCGGGCGCGGACGGCACGCTGCGGGCGGTGGACGCGCGGACGCTGCTGGACGGCGGCGCGTACTCGTCGTTCGGGCTGGTGACCACGTACTACTCGGGGCAGCTGCTCACGGCGCCGTACCGGATCCCGGCGTACCGCTTCGACAGCACGCGCGTGTTCACCAACAAGCCGGCGTGCGGCCCCAAGCGCGGGCACGGGAGCGTGCAGCCCCGCTTCGCCTTCGAGGTGACGCTGGACAAGCTGGCGGAGCGGCTGGCACTGGACCCCATCGAGCTGCGCCGCCGCAACTTCATGGGGGAGATGACGCGCACCGTCAACGAGCTGCGCATCACCTCCAACGGCTTCCTCCAGTGCCTGGAGTCGGTGGAGCGGGCCAGCGGGTGGAAGGACAAGTTCCGCCGGATGGGCCACGGGCGCGGGGTGGGGGTGGCAGGTTCGTGCTACATCTCCGGCACCAACTACCCCATCTACCCCAACCGGCTGCCGCAGTCCGCGGTGCAGCTGCAGGTGGACCGCTCGGGGCGGGTGGCCGTGTTCTCGGGGGCCAGCGACATCGGGCAGGGCTCCACCTCGCTGGTGGCGTACATCGTGTGCGAGGAGCTGGGGGTGCCGCTGGACTACGTGCGCGTCCTCCCCTCGGACACGGACTTCACCCCGGTGGACCTGGGCTCGTACTCGTCGCGCGTCACCTTCATGCTGGGCAACGCGTGCCTGGACGCGGCGCGCCGCCTCAAGGCGCTGGTGCAGGAGGCGGTGGGCGAGGAGTGGGGGATCCCGGCGAAGCGTGTGCTGCTGGCCGGCGGCCGGGCGATGGACGGCGCGGACACCGGCCGCAACATGGCGATCGCCGAGGCGTTCCGCCTGGCGGAGGCGCGCAGCGGGACGCTGGGCTCCACCGGGTGGTACCACACGCCCACGGACGTGCACGGCCAGTACCGCGGCGGCACCATCGGCGCGTCGCCCGCGTACTCGTTCACGGCGCACGTGGCGGAGGTGGAGGTGGACCCGGAAAGCGGCTTCGTGGAGGTGAAGACCATCTGGGTGGCGCACGACTGCGGCCGCGCCCTCAACCCCGCCATCGTGGAGGGGCAGATGGAGGGCTCGGCGTACATGGGCTTCGGCGAGGCGCTGATGGAGCAGCACGTGTTCAAGGACGCCGACCACGGCCGCGCCGGCCTGCACGACGGACCCTCGCTGCTGGACTACCGCATCCCCGCCTCGGTGGACACGCCGGAGCTGCGGTCGCTGATCGTGGAGTCCATCGACCCAGAGGGCCCGTACGGCGCCAAGGAAGCCGGCGAGGGCCCCTTGCACCCCTCCATCCCGGCGATCGCCAACGCCATCTACGACGCCGTGGGCGTGCGCATGGACTCGCTGCCGTTCTCGCCGCCGCGCGTGTGGCGCGCGCTCCAGGCAAAGGCCGCGCACGAGGAGCAGCGCGCCGCGGCGGACTGACCGGACGCGGGGCGGGAGCGCGGACGAGCCCGGTGCCGAACCGGGATACCGACGACTCCCGTATCGGAGCAGATTGCCGATTCATACACGAAGCCCTCCGATGGATGCGACCCATCGGAGGGCTTCCGCCAAATCGGCTCTAGCACAGGTACGGGGAGCAGGTGTACCCGCAGGTGATCTGCGTACAGGCGACCTCGCAAGTGGAGTCCTGCGAGCACATACAGGTGTTCAAGCAGGTGTCGAAGCAGGTCACGCGCGTGCATAGACTGGTGGCCTCCCTGCCGCGCACCGTTCCCCCCGCTCCCGATTCCGAATCCAGGGTCGCGAACGACTCCACCAGCAGTTCGTCCAGGTCCAGCTTCAGCTTGTGCATGGACTCCTCCATCGTCGTGGGGTTCACCCGTGCGCGGCGCGCACACGCCGCCCGCACACAACCAGACATTTTTCACAACTGGTCAAGGCTGGCAGTGGACGCCACCGGGGTGCCGCTGCGGCCAGTTGCACCCGCACCCCGCGTCCACGAAGGGGAGACGATCCGCGGCGCGACGCTTATATTGGGACGAGGACCAGCCGTTTCCGCGGCCCCGCGGACGCCAGCGCGATGCCCGCGTGAGGGATGCGAGCGCGAAGCGGCGAGACCGCGCGGCCGTTTGCGCGGGCTCGCCTCCGTTGCAGACGGTAGTTTCGTCTGCTACGGAGCCGCAGCCCGACCCCGGCGCAGCCGGGGGCACGCCCGAACCCTCCCTATCTCCTCAAGACCGTAGAACTTGCGCCGACTCCCCCTGTTCCCGCTCCCTGTCGTCCTGTTCCCGGGCGCCCTGATGCCGCTGCACGTCTTCGAGCCGCGCTACCGGCAGATGATGGCGCACTGCCTGGAGGGGGACCGGCGCTTCGGGCTGGTGTACCACGACCCGGACCGCCAGGGCCCGTTCGACCTGGAGTCGGGGCGCGTGGGATGCATCGCCGAGATCCTGCAGTTCCAGCCGCTCCCGGACGGGCGCTCGCTGGTGCTCACGGAGGGGGTGGAGCGCTTCCGGATCGAGGACGGGATCGAGTCGGAGGCGCTGTACTTCGAGGCGCTGGTGGACGAGTACCCGGACCTGGACGGCGGGCGGCGCGGGATCGTGCAGCGGCGGCGCGTCTCGGTGGAGCTCTTTCACCGGGTGCTCCAGGAGGTGCTCAACCACCCCGGCCCGCTCCCGCCGGTCAGCACCCGCGGCGAGACCGCGTTCCAGCTGGCGCAGGCCATCCGCATCGACCCGGCGTGGCAGCAGGAGCTGCTGGAAACGCGGGGCGAGGCGCGCCGCCTGGACCGGCTGGACTTCCTTTTCCGCGCCATCCTCGACGGCGAGGGCGGCATCGGCCTGCACAGGGACGACGAATGAACCCGTTCGACTCCGCATCGGCGCGGCACCCCGTCACCCGGCGCCAGCTCCTGCGCGGCGCGGCCGCCGCGGCGGCGGCGCTGGTGCTCCCGGCCCCGCTGCGCGCCTGCGGCCTCGCCGCGCCCGGCGCCGCCACGGGCCCGCCCCCCTCCCCGGAGGACCGGGCGCGCCTGGAGGAATGGGTGGGCGTGCTGCGGCGCGAGCGCTCCATCGCCGCCGCCGAGGTTTCGGTGGGCGCGGCTGCGGCGCGGGTAGGAGAGCTGGCCGTGGGAACGCCGTACGAGGCGTTCACGCTGGAGGCGTACCTGCGCGCGGGCGGGAGCCCGTCGCGCACGGAGCCGCTGACGCTGTCGCTGACCCGCTTCGACTGCGTGTCGCTGGTGGAGTCGTGCCTGGCGGTGGCGCGTGTGGCCATGGCGGAGGGCGCCCCCACCTGGGAGGCGTTCGGGCGGGAGATGGAGCGCATGCGCTACCGCGGCGGGGCGCGGGCGGGATACGCGTCGCGCCTGCACTACTTCAGCGAGTGGATGGCGGACGGCGAGCGGCGCGGCCTGGTGCGCGTGCTGGGCGCGGAGCTGGGGGGCGAGCCGGACGCGCGGCCGCTGCGCTTCATGACGGAGCACCGCGCGAGCTACCCGGCGCTGGCGGACGACGGGGTGTTCCGCGCCATCGGCGAGATGGAGCGCTCGCTGGACGCGGCCCCGCGCCGCGTGGTCCCCACCGCCCGCATCGCGGCGGTGTCCGACCGCATCCGCACCGGCGACGTGCTGGCCTTCGCCACGTCCATCCCGGGGCTGGACGTGACCCACTCGGCGTTCGCCTACCGCGACCGTGCGGGGGTGCTGCGCGTGCTGCACGCCCCGCTCTCCGGCGGCGCGGTGGAGGTGACGCGCTCCACCCTCCCCGAGTACGTGGCGGCCATCCGCCGCTCCACGGGGATCCTGGTGGCCCGGCCGCTGCCCGGCTGAGCGCGCCCCGTGGCGTGAACGAACGGGCGCCGCGCTTGCCTTTCCCTCCCCGACGCCCTATAGAAAGCGTACACGCACCGATCCCGTCTCCCCCAGGCTCCGGCAGGCCGGCGCGGCGCGTCCTCCCCACCTTCCCCGGCCCCCGCCCGAGTCGGCGCCCCGGGGGGGCGTCATTCCACACAGGAGGCTCCTGATGTACCTATCTCGTCTGCGCCGGAAGCTCGGCGCGGCCCTCCTCCTCTGTGCCGGCCTGCTGGCGGGCACGGAAGCGAGGGCCCAGGGCACCCCCTACACCATCCGGGGAACGGTGGTGGACGGGTCGTCGCAGCCGGTGGCGGGCGCGGCGGTGACGCTGCGGAACACCCAGGCGCGCACGGCCACGGACGCGCAGGGCCGCTACACGCTCGTGGCGCGCGCCGCCGCCGGGACCTACACGCTGGCTTTCTCGGCGCTGGGCCGGGCGGAGGTCAGCCGGCAGGTGACGCTGGGGTCGGAGACGGCGGTGGAGGTGGCGCCGGTGACGCTCGCGACGAGCGCCGTGGAGCTGGAGGGGATCGTGGTGACGGGGACGGGCGCCCCGGTGGAGCGCCGCCAGGTGGGGAACACCATCGCCAGCGTTTCGGGCGAGGCGGTGAACGAGGCCCCGGGCGCCACCTCGGTGGACCAGGCGCTGCAGGGCAAGATCACCGGCGCGCTGATCTCGGAGAACTCCGGCCAGCCCGGCGGCGGCGTCAGCATCCGCCTGCGCGGCACCAACTCCATCCTGGGCGGGGCGGAGCCGCTGATCGTGGTGGACGGGGTGCTCGTGGACAACAACTCGGACGCGCTGGTCAGCTTCGGCGCCAACGCCACCCGCGGCGGCGCGGCGCTCAGCAACCGCCTTTCCGACATCGCCCCCGCCGACATCGAGCGGGTGGAGGTGCTCAAGGGCGCGGCCGCGGCGGCGCTGTACGGCTCGCGCGCCAACAACGGCGTGATCCAGATCTTCACCAAGCGCGGCCGGCAGGGCACGCCGCAGATCAACTTCCGCACCGAGGTCCAGGCCAGCGAGACGGACAAGCGCCTCGCGCTCAACATGGTTCCCATCGTGGGCACCGCGGACCGGGCCGTGAACGCCGGGCTCGTCCTGGGCGCCGCGATCCCGCGCTACGACATCCAGGACCAGATCTTCCGCACGGGGTACGGTACCTCCAACCAGCTTTCGGTTTCCGGCGGCAACGAGGGGACCAGCTACTACCTGTCGGGGAACTGGAACTCCGAGGACGGCATCATCCGCTCCAGCGACTACGACCGGCGCGGGGCGCGGGCGCGCATCTCCCAGCGCCTCAGCGACTGGCTGGAGGTGGGGGTCAACGGGAGCTACATCTCCGCGCGGACCAACTTCGTCCCCGAGGGCGAGCAGACGCAGGGCGTCTTCACCAGCGTGGTGTTCACCCCGCCGTACTTCAACGCGGCCTTCGACACGGTCGCCGGGCGCTACCCGTACAACCCGGTCATCGGCGGCAACCCGTTCGACGTGATCGACAACTGGATCGCGCGCTCCAACGTGGACCGCTTCCTGGGGAGCGTGCAGGCCACCGCCACCCCCGTGGCCAACCTCAGCCTGACGTACCTGTTCGGGATGGACAACTCGCGGGAGGAGAACATCTACTTCCAGCCGCCGTTCTCCACCGGCCCGGCGTTCACCGGGTCCATCCAGAACCCCATCCGCAGCATCACCAAGTACAACAGCGACTTCACGGCCAACTACGACCTGCAGTTCAGCCCGGGCTTCGGGCTGACCACCACGGCCGGCGTTCGCTACACCGCCGACCGTGTGAACACCGTCCGGGCGGCCGCCTCGAACCTGCCCCCGGGCCAGACCACCGTGGTCGGCGCGGTGCAGACGGCGTCGCAGGGGATCACGGAGCTGCGCACCTTCGGCGGCTTCGTGCAGGAGCGCGTCAACCTGGCGGACAAGCTGTTCCTGACGGGCGGCCTGAACGTGGAAGGGTCCTCGGCGTTCGGCGCGGACGAGCGCTGGCAGATGTTCCCCCGCGTGAGCGCTTCGTACGAGGTGGGGCGCGAGCCGTTCTTCGACACCGGCGTCGGCAGCGTCTTCAGCACGCTGCGCCTGCGCGCCGCCTACGGGCAGACGGGCGGCCAGCCGCCCAGCGAGTACCTGAACCAGGTGACGTACACCAACGTTTCCTACGCCGGGCGGCCCGGGCTGCGGCCCAACACGCTGGCCCCCAACCTCGATCTGAAGCCGGAGCGGCAGCGGGAGATCGAGGGCGGCTTCGACGCGGGGCTCTTCGACGACCGCGCTTCGGTGGAGTTCACGTACTACGACAAGCGGACCACGGACCTGGTCCTTTCCGTGCCGCTGGCGCCCACCAGCGGGTTCGCGTCGCAGTTCCAGAACATCGGCGAGCTGAGCAACAAGGGGATCGAGCTCACGCTGAACACGGTCAACGTGCAGCGCCGCGACTTCGGCTGGAGCAGCCGCGTGTCGTACGCGCGGAACCGCAACAACATCGTGCGCCTGAACCAGGCGTCCGACACGCTCACCTTCGAGTACCTCAACGCGGTGATCGAGGGACGGCCCATCGGCGTCTTCCTGGGCGGCTACTACCCGCGCGACGCGCAGGGGAACATCATCTACTTCCCCCGCAACGCGAACGGAACCGTCAACTACAACCCGGCGCTGTGCACCACCGCGGGGCAGGCCGGCTGCCTGCCGACGCGGGCCCGTGGCGGCGCCAACAACGCGACGTTGCTGCGCAAGGTGATCGGCGACCCGAACCCGGACTTCACGGCGTCGCTGAGCAACACCGTCACCCTGTTCGACCGGCTCCAGCTGAGCGCCCTGCTGGACGGGCGCTTCGGCAACGACGTGGCCAACTTCACCCGCCGCACCAGCGACTTCTTCGGCGCCTCGGCCAACGCGGGCAAGGAGATCCGCGGCGACACCATCGTGGGCACCTTCACGCGGAACACCGAGCGCAACCTCCTTTACGAGGAGTTCATCGAGGACGGGAGCTTCGTGAAGCTGCGCGAGATCGCGCTCCAGTACGACATCGACCAGCCGTGGGTGCGCCGCTTCGGCGTGAGCGACGTGGCCGTCCGGGTGGCCGGGCGCAACCTGTACACCTGGACCGACTACACCGGCCTCGATCCGGAGGTGAACCTGTTCTCCGCCAGCACGGTGGCGCGCGGGGTCGAGTTCGCGACCACCCCGATTCCGCGGACGTTCTCCCTGGCCCTCGACTTCAACTTCTAGGGAGAATCCCACGATGACGAACCCATTCTCGAGCCGGCCCGCGCGCGCGCTTTTCCGGGCGCGCGCCGCCGCCCTCGCGGCCGTCGCCGCGCTGGGCCTGTCCGCCTGCGACCTGGACCTGGTGAACCCCAACTCCCCGGCGGAGGAGGAGGTCCTCACCTCGGTGGACCTGCTGCTCACCACGGCGGTGGGGATCCAGTCGCAGTACGCGGACAACGTCAACATCTTCCTCCGCGCGCCCTCGCTGGTGAGCGACGAGTGGGGCACCCGCTCGCTGGCGCTGGCGGCCGACGTGTCGCTGGCGACCGGCACCCCCGATCCCACCTTCGGGGTGGTGTCCGACCCGTTCGCCGCGGCATACCGCATCGCGCGCACGGCGGACATCCTGGTGGCGACCGCGCCCACGCTCAACCTGGGCGCCGGGATGCAGGCCGGGGTCACCTCGCTGTCGAAGCTGCTCAAGGCGATGGCCATCGGCAACGTCGCGCTCCAGTACGAGCGGGTGCCGGTCAACTTCAGCACGGCGGGCGCGCTCCCGCAGTCGCGCGACGTGGTGCTGGACAGCGTGATCGCCGGCCTGGAGTCCGCCCGCGCCGACGTCGCCGGCGTGTCGGACGCGGACCTGGCGGCGTTCCGCTCGCGCGTGCTGGGCACCGGGTTCGACCTGCGCAACACCATCAACGCCATGCTCGCCCGGTACTACCTGCTGGACGGGCAGTACCAGAACGCGATCGACGCGGCGGCGCGGGTGAACCTGGGGGTGCTGTCGACGCTGGTGTTCCCGGACCCGGCGCTGAACCCCATCTACAACTACTCGGTGGTGTCGCAGTACACGGGGACCCGCAGGAGCTTCTTCACCGAGGCGCAGCCCGGCGACACCCGGCCGGCGTACTGGGCGAACCGGAGCGTGGGGTACAGCGGGAACCCGCCGGCGCTGGACTCGGTGTTCGCGTTCAACCGGTACAGCGGGCGCAACGACGCCTACCCGCTCTACCTGCCGGACGAGATGCGGCTGGTGCAGGCCGAGGCGTACACGCGCCTGGGGAACCTGGCCCAGGCGCGGACGCTGGTGAACGCGGTGCGCACGCAGTGCACATCGACGGTCGCCGAGCCGGTGGCGTGCCTGCCCGCGCTGCCGGTGGATGCCCTGGACACGGCGGCGGAGCTGTTCACCGAGATCCTCTACCAGCGGCGCTACGAGCTGTACGCGCAGGGGCTCCGCTGGGAGGACCTGCGGCGGCTGGAGCAGTACACGACCAGGCGGCCGTCCATCCGCTTCCTGCCGTACCCGCAGGGGGAGTGCGACCGCAACCCGGCGAATCCCTGCGGGTGACACGGGATCCGTTCAGAACTGCTTTGAATAGCGGGTTCGGGCGTGCCCCCGGCGGGCGCCGGGGTCGGGCTTCGGCTCCGTAGCAGACGAAACGACCGTCTGCAACGGAGTCGAGCCCCGACGATACGACTGTCGGGTCTCGCCCCTCCGGGCCGAAATCCCTCACGCAGGCGGTGGATGAAGGCCAAGCAGGCGAAGGGGGCGTGCCGCGAGGCGCGCCCC
>JBEVLE010000059.1:0-10621 GCA_040509335.1 Longimicrobiaceae bacterium
CGTGAGGGATTTCGGCCCGGAGGGGCGAGACCGCGCGGCTGTTTGCGCGGGCTCGACTCCGTTACGCACGGTTGTTTCGTGCGTTACGGAGCCGAAGCCCGACCCCGGCGCCAGCCGGGGGCACGCCCGAACCCCGATCGTCTCGCCTGAAACCCCGCCGCTCCCCCTTCCGTAGACACCCTCGCGCCCCGCCGCCAGGCCCGGGTGCCCGTCCGTCCGTACGTCCCGCCCCAGACCCGCCCGCACCCATGCAGGGAGCCCGTGCCATGAAGCGACGCAGCAAGGTGATCCTGTCCACGCTCGCCGGAGCGGCCGTCGTCGCCAGCGCGCTCGCCGTGCGCGCCTTCGCCCGCGACGGGTCGGACGAGGAGGGGCCGCCCGCGGTGGAGGTCGTCCGCGGCGACCTAGTGGAGCGCGCGCTCGCCACCGGGACCATCGAGCCCGAGGTGGAGGTGGGCGTCAAGTCCAAGGTGTCCGGCGTGGTGCGCGCCATCTTCGTGGAGGAGGGGAGCTTCGTGCGGGCGGGGCAGCCGCTCATGGAGATCCGCCCGGATCCCACGCCCGTGGAGCTGGTGGAGGCGCGCCGGCAGGTGGAGCTGAACGGCATCGAGGCCGCCAACGCGCGCCGCGACCTGGAGCGCGCCGACGCCCTGGTGAGCCGCGGCCTGGCCCCGGCCCAGGAGCTGGACTCGGCGCGCAAGCGCAGCGACGAGGCCGCACTGCGCGTGCGCATGGCGCAGGAGAAGCTGCAGCTGCTGGAGCGCGGCAGCACCGGCGGCCCGGGCGGGAGCGAGTCGGTGGTGCGCGCCCCGGTGGACGGCTACGTGCTGGAGCGGCTGGTGGAGACCGGCAACCCCGTGGTCCCCCTCAGCAGCTACCAGGAGGGGACGGTGCTGATGACCATGGCGAACATGGACCAGCTCCTCTTCCGCGGCGCCGTGGACGAGATCGACGTGGGCAAGCTGCGCGAGGGGATGCCGGTGGAGATCAAGATCGGCGCCCTCCCCGCCGCCCGCGTGCGCGGCGTGGTGCGCCGCATCTCGCTCAAGGCGAAGAAGGAGGAGAGCGCCACCACCTTCCCGGTGGAGATCGCGCTGGAGGAGACTTCCGGCGCCACCCTGCGCGCCGGCCTTTCGGCAAACGCGGAGATCGTGATCCGCGAGCGCAGGAACGTGCTCAACGTCCCCGAGCGCGTGGTCACCTTTTCCGGCGACACCGCCTGGGTGAGCGTGCAGACCGCCGCCGGCCCGCAGAAGCGCGTGATCCGCACCGGGCTGAGCGACGCCCTGCGCGTGGAGGTGGTGTCCGGCCTGCGGCAGGGGGAAAAGGTCCTGGAAAAGCCCACCCGGACCATCGAGTAGCGCCATGACGCGCCTCCTGGGCACCCTGGGGCAGTTCGCCGACACGCTGCGGCACCAGCGCCTGCGCACCGCCATGACCATCCTGGGGATCACCTGGGGGACGGTGGCGGTGGTGGTGCTCCTGGCCTTCGGGACCGGGCTGGAAAAGCAGATGCGCAGGAACGCAAAGGGGATCGGCGAGGGGATCGTGATCGTGGGCGGCGGCACCACCACCAGGGGCTTCCGCGGCTTCCCGGAGGGCCGCCGGGTGCGCCTCCTCCCCGCCGACGTGGAGCTGCTGCGGCGCGAGGTCCCCGAGATCGCCGTGGCCACCCCCGAGCACGGCCGCTGGGAGGTGCCTGTCAGGAGCGGCGCGCTGGTGGCGAGCCCCTACGTGAGCGGCGTGGAGCCGGAGTACGGCGACCTGCGCAACGTGTTCGCGGCGCACGGCGGCCGCTGGATCAACCCGCTGGACATCGCCGGGCGCCGCCGCGTGGCGGTGCTGGGCAACGAGCTGGCGAAGCTGCTCTTCGGCGAGGCGGACGCGGTGGGGCGGCAGGTGATGGTGGGGGACGCGCCGTTCACGGTGGTGGGGGTGATGCAGCCCAAGACGCAGAACTCCTCGTACCAGCAGCGCGACCAGGACCGCATCTTCATCCCGGCCACCACCTTCCGCTCCGTGTTCGGCGAGCGCTACCTGGAGCGCATCCTGTACACCGTGCGCGACCCCGAGCAGTCGGAGGCGGCGAGCCGGCGGGTGTACGAGGTGCTCGGCAGGCGCTACACCTTCGACCCCACCGACGAGGACGCGCTCAGCGTGTGGGACACGGGGGAAGGGCTCAAGTTCTTCAAGTACCTGTTCCTGGGCTTCAACCTGTTCCTGGGCGTGGTGGGGAGCTTCACGCTGGTGGTGGGCGGAATCGGCGTCGCCAACATCATGTACATCGTGGTCCGCGAGCGCACCCGCGAGATCGGCGTCCGGCGCGCCCTGGGCGCCCGCCGCAGGGACGTGCTCACGCAGATCCTGCTGGAAACCTTTCTGATCGTGGCGGCGGGCGCCGGGCTGGGGATGCTCGTTTCACTGGGGCTGGTCAAGGCCGCCGGCATGCTCCCCATGCAGGAGCAGGTGGGCACCCCCGTCATCTCCCCCCTGGTGATGGCCGCCACGGTGGTGCTGCTGGGCCTGGTGGCGCTGCTCGCCGGGATCTTTCCCGCCCGCAAGGCCGCCAACCTGGACCCCGTGGAAGCCCTGCGCTACGGCACCTGACAGGACACCGTCCCGCACTTTCGCACTCACGCACTTCCGTATCATGTGGAAGATCCTGCTGGAGGAGTTCTGGGGCGACCTGCGGACGCAGAAGACCCGCGCCCTGCTCACCACCTTCGCCGTCACCTGGGGGACCATCTCGGTGGTGCTCCTGCTCAGCTTCGGCGAGGGGCTGAAGCGCGCGGTGGTGAAGGGGACGCTGGGGATGGGCGGCGACATGCTGATGCTGTACAGCGGCGAGACCAGCCTGCCGCACCAGGGGCTCCCGCGCGGGCGGCCGGTGCGGCTGCGCGAGGAGGACCTGCCTCTGCTGCTGCGCTCGGTGGAGGAGCTGGAGACCGGGAGCGTGTCGTACGGGCGCTGGGGCGCGCGCCTCAAGACGGACGCGCTCTCCACCACCACCATGATGGAGGGGGTGGACCCGGCCTTCGAGGAGCTGCGCCACACCTACGCGGCGCCGGGGGGGCGCTTCCTCAACGCGCGCGACGTGGCGGAGAAGCGCCGCGTGGTGTTCCTGGGCGACTCCATCGCCCGGCGCCTCTTTCCCGGGGAAAGCGCGGTGGGGCGGACGCTGCTGCTGGACGGCGTGCCGTTCACGGTGGTGGGCGCCATGCAGAAGAAGATGCAGACCTCCATGAACAACGGGCCGGACGCGGACCGCGCCCTCATCCCCAGCTCCACCTTCCGCGCCATCTACGGGGACCGCTACGTCAGCCACCTCATCGTCCTGCCGCGCGGCCCGGAGCGCGTGGAGCGGGCGCAGGCGAGGGTGCGCGAGGTTCTGGGCCGCAAGTACGGCTTCGACCCGGCGGACGAGCGCGCGGTGGCGGTGTGGGACTACAGCGAGGAGGTGCGGATGACCAAGCTGATCGGCGGCGGCATCCAGATCTTCCTTGGGGTGGTGGGCGGGCTGACGCTGCTGGTGGCGGGGGTGGGGGTGGCGAACGTGATGTACGTGGTGGTGCGCGAGCGCACCCGCGAGATCGGGGTCAAGCGGGCGCTGGGGGCGCGCCGGCGCCACATCATGGCGCAGTTCGTCTTCGAGGCGCTCGCCATCGCGCTCGCCGGGGGGATGGTGGGGCTCCTGTTCGCGGTCGCGGTGGTGCTGGGGGTGGACGCCATCCCCGACGGCGGCAACGAGGCGCTCCAGTTCCTCGCCAACCCCAAGCTGTCCTGGCCCATCGCGCTGACCACGGTGGGGATCCTGGCCGCCATCGGCCTGCTCGCCGGGCTCTTCCCCGCGCGCCGCGCCGCCGGACTTGACCCGGTGGAGTCGCTGCGCTACGAGTAAGGGAGCGCGGCGGCGCCCGCCCCGCGCGCCTCCTCCCGCCGCGGAGACCTCCCCATGCTCCGTCCCGCGCTGCTTCTCGTCCCGCTGCTCGCCCCCCTTTCCCTGGCCGCCCAGGCGGTGCGCGGCTCCGTGGTGGTGGAGTCCGGCGGGGAGCCTCTCCCGAGCGCGCTGGTGCTCCTGCTGGACGCCGCCGGCAACACCCGGGCGGGGACGCTCACCGGCCCGGACGGCCGCTTCTCGCTCGCGGCCCCCGCCCCGGGGACGTACGTCCTGCGCGCGGACCGGGTGGGGCACGAGAGCGCGGTGTCGCCGGTGCTCGCGCTGCGCGCGGGGGAAACCATCGAGCAGCGCCTTGTCGCCCCGGCGCGCGCGGTGCAGCTGGAAGGGATCTCGGTGCGGCAATCCGGACGATCCTCCGGGCGGCGCTGCCAGCTCCGCCCGGGCGCCGGCGAGGCGACGGCCACCCTGTGGACGGAGGCGCGCAAGGCGCTGAACGCCGCGGCGTGGGTGCGCGACACCCGCCGGACCACCTACGAGGTGGTGCGCTTCGACCGCGAGCTGGATCCCGGCTCGCTCGGCGTGCTGCGCGAGGACCGCCACGTGGGCACGGCGGTGACCACCCACCCCTTCGCCAGCATCCCCGCCGACTCGCTTTCCCGCCACGGCTTCGTGCAGAGCGGCCCCACGGGGACCTTCTACTACGCCCCGGACGCGCTCGTCCTCCTTTCGGACACCTTCCTGGACGACCACTGCTTCCAAGTCGCGGAGGGCGGCGGCGAGGGGCTGGTGGGGCTTGCCTTCCAGCCGGTGCGGGGGCGCGGCGTCCCCGAGGTGCGCGGGGTGTTCTGGCTGGACCGCGCGAGCGCCGAGCTGCGCTGGCTGGAGTACGAGTACGTGGGGCTTCCCGCCTCGCTGCCGGAGGGCAAGCTCGGCGGGCGGGTGGAGTTCGAGCGGCTCCCCAGCGGCGCCTGGTTCGTGAGCCGCTGGGCGCTGCGCATGCCCCGCATGGCCCGCGAGTCCGGCCGCGTCCGGGAGGTCACCGGGAGGTCCGCGTGGGTCCCCGCCGGCCCGGAGAAGCTGGTGGGGATCGTGGAAACGGGCGGGGAGGTGAGGATCGGGGGCGCGGGGGAGCGCGCCCCGGTCCCCGCGCGGCTGGCGGTGGCGGGGAGCGTGTACGACAGCCTGCGCGCGGCGCCGCTCGCGGGCGCGTCGGTGTTCCTGTCGGGCACCGTCCACCGGGCCACGGCCGGGGCGGACGGGCGCTTCCGGCTGGAGGACGTGCCGGAGGGGGAGTACCAGGTGTCCTTTTCGCACCCGTCGCTGGCCGCGCTGGGCGTGGCTCCCCCCGTGAGGAACTTGTCCGTGCGCGCCGGCCAGCCGCCGGCGCTGGAGCTGGCCGTTCCCTCCGCGGCGACGCTGGCGGCGGCGGTGTGCCCCGGCGGGGGGGCGGCGGGCTCGGCGGCGCTGGTGGGAGCGGTCCGCGGCCCGGCGGGGGAGCCGGTGCCGGGCGCGCGGGTGGTGCTGTCGTGGGGGCGGAGGAGCCGCGTGGAGACCGTCGCCGGCGCGGAGGGAGCCTACCGGGCCTGCGGGATCCCCGCCGGGGCCCGGGTGGCGGCCGAGGTGCGCTCCGACGGGCTCGCCCCCGGGCGCGCCGAGCTGGGGCCGGCCTCCGCCCCGCTGGCCGTGCGCGACCTGCGCGTGGGCGAGCCGGTGCGATTGGGCGCCGACGGGCGCCCGGTCCCGCTGGGCGAGGTGCGCGTCGCGGGCAGCGCCCGCATGCGCGCGGCCGCCGCCGACCGGCTCCGCATCGGCCGGGAGGAGATCGCCGCCACGGGGGTGCAGAACGCGCACGAGGCCGTGGAGCGGCTGCGCCCGGACTGGATGCGCACCCGCGGGCTCCAGTCGCTGTCGCTGGGGACCAAGGGGCGGGACGGGGTGGTCCGGACGGTGGAGGTGGGGGCCGGCGGCGCGCCGGTCACCCGGGAATCCCCCGGGGCGAGCGCCGGGTCCGGGGACGCCGGCACCCGGGTGGCGGCGGGGATGGGGCAGTCGGAGATCGCCGTCTACGTGGACGGCAACCGCGCGGGGGGCGTGGACGAGCTGCGGCAATTGCCGGCATCGCTGGTCGTGTCCATCGAGTACCTGGATGCCCCCTCCGCTTCCATCCGCTTCGGCACCGGCCACGCCCAGGGCGCGATCGTGGTCACCACGGGGCGCTAGCCGGGTGTCCGCGGCGGCGCGCGGGTGCGCGGCCGGGATCCTCGCGCTCCTGGCGGCCGGGTGCGCGGGGCAGGCGGCCCCGGACGCGGGGGCGTGGCTGGTGACGCACGGCGCCGACACCGTGCTGGTGGAGCGCGCGGCGGGCGGCGACTCCGTGACCGGGGAGATGCGCCTGGGCGAGATGGGCCGGGTGCGCTGGTCGCTGCGCGAGGACGCCGGCGGCGCCCGGCTGGAAGCGTGGCTGGCCGCGGCCGGGGTCCCCGCGGGGTCGGCGCCGCTCCGCCTGGCGGCCTCCGTCCAGGGGACGGACGCCCGCGCGGAGCTGCGCCGGGACGGGACGCCGCGGACCACCCGGGCGCGGGTGGCCCCCGGGGCGCTCCCGTACCTGGGCCCCTCGGTGGCGCTGCTGGAGCGCGCGCTGCGCGGCCCCGCCGGCCGCGGGGGGAACGGGGTGCGGCTCCTCCTCCTCCCCGCCGGAGCGGCGGTCCGGGTCCCGGTGGAGCGGCTGGGCGGCGACTCCGTCCGGCTGGTGGTGGAGGGGAACGAGTGGCGGCTTGCGCTGGACGCCGAGCGGCGGGTGACCGGCGGCCACAACCTCACCCGCGGGTGGACGGTGCGCCGCCTCTCGCGCGTCCCGGACGCCGCGCTCGTCCCCGGGCCCGCGCGGCTCGCGCCGCCCCCCGGCGACCCGTACGGGCCGCCGCCCGGCGCCCCCTACACCGCCCGCGAGGTGCGGGTGATCGCCCCGGGGGGCCACACCCTGGCGGGGACGCTCACCCTCCCGCGCGGCCGCCGCCCCGCCGCCGCGGTGCTCCTCCTTTCCGGCTCCAGCCCCCAGGACCGCGACGGCTCCGGGGACGCCTCGCCGTACCGCCCCTTCCGGGAGATCGCCGACACGCTGGGACGGCTGGGGATCGCGGCGCTGCGGCTGGACGACCGCGGCGTGGGCGCGAGCACGGGCCGCTTCGCCGGGTCCACCCTCGCGGAGCGGGCGGACGATGCCCGCGCGGCGCTCGCCTTTCTCCGCGCCCGGGCGGAGGTGGACCCCGGCCGGGTCGCGCTGGTGGGGCTGAGCGAGGGCGGGGCCATCGCGGCGATGCTCGCCGCCGGCGACGCCCGGCTGCGCGGCGTCGCCCTGCTGGGGAGCCCCGGCGACTCGGGCCGCGCGGTCGCGCGCTACCAGACCCGCGCCCGCGTGGAGGCCGACCCGGCGGTCGCCCCCGCGGGGCTGGACTCGGCGGCGGCCGCGCAGATGCGCGACTGGGAGGCGCGGGCCGCGACGGACCCGTGGATCCCGCCGGCGCGGCCAGGCTGGGCGCCGCGCTGCGGGCGGCCGGGAACCCGGACGTGACGGTGCGCCTTTTCCCGGGGGTGAGCCACGCCATGCTGCGCGACCCGGACGGGGCGCCGGAGCGGGAGATGTACCTGTACCGGGCGCGGCTCGCTCCCGAGGTGGCGGGCGCGCTGGCGGAGTGGCTGGCGGCGCGGCTGGGACGAGCCGGGACCGTGACGGGCAAGTAGTCAAGGAACGGCGCAGTGATCGCTCCTGACCGCTTTGGATCTTCATTGCATACTTTTCCAGACAACCCTTGTGCAGGTCCAAGGGATTCCCTAAGTTTTCTGCGCGCCGGGAGCACCCGGCGCTCCCGCCCCGTCCGTTCGCGACCCCGCCGCTCTCCCGCACTCCCATGCCGCAGGCGATCCGCCGGAGGCTTTCCCGGCTTTTCACCCTTCCCGACCTGGGCGCCCTGGACGGCGCGCGCTTCGCCGTGCTGGTGCTCGGGATCCTGGCTGCCGGGCTCTGGATGGGGGTGAAGGGGCTGGAGTCGCACGCCGACTTCCGGCGGCGCCGCGTGCAGATGGAGCTGAAGGCGCGGGCGTGGTCCCCGCTGACGTACGGCCAGTCCCTGACGGTCTCGCCGCGCGCGCTCCCGGCGGGCGGCCTCGGCGTGCTGGTGCGCGCCGACTCGGTCCCGTCCGCCGAGGAGGCGCGCCTCTGCGGCCTGCTCCGCGCGCCGGGAGGCGCCCGCTGGTACTCGCTTTCCGCGGAGGTCCCCGGGTGCGCGCGCGAGGCCGCGGCGGCGCGGGTGTCCGTCGCCACTTCGGGCAGGGACGCCGGTCTGCGGGCCGCCCGCTGGATCCTGGCGGAGGGCGACTCCCTGGCGCTGTACAGCCTGCGCGAGCTGCCCTCCCCGGCGGAGGCGCGCCGCATCCTCCAGGCCTTCACCCCGTCCACCCTTCCGACCACCGCCGCCCGTCCATGATCCCCCTCCGGAAGCGCTCCTCGCCGCTCCTGGCGCTCGGCATGGCCGCGGCGCTCGCCGGGTGCGGCAGCGAGAAGATGAAGGCGGAGCTTGCCTCGCCGCTGTACGCCGCCCCGGTCGCGGCCACTCCCGTGGCCACCGTGGACGCCGGCGAAGCGCTCCCGGCGGAGCGGGCGCCGGAGATCCCCGCCGCGCGCCGGGTGTTCTCGCTGGGCACGGCGGACGGCGACGAGCGCTACATGTTCGGGCAGGTCGCCGACGTGGCCACCAGCCGCGGCGGCGACACCGTGTACGTGCTGGACCGGATGGAGCGCAGGGTCAAGGCGTTCGACTCCAGGGGGGAGTTCCTCTTCGACTTCGGGCGGGGCGGGGACGGGCCGGGGGAGTACCAGTCGCCCTCCAGCCTGGTGACGCTCCCCTGGAACGGGCGCCTGGCGGTGTGGGACTGGGAGCAGCAGCGGCTCACCGTCCTGACGCCGGAGGGCAGGGTGGTGGAGACGCTGCGCCCGCTGCGCGAGGCGAAGCAGGGCGTGGTGCGGACGGGGCAGCGGCTGCGGGCGTACCGCGACGGCTTCATCATCGAGGTGCGCAGCGACCCGATGGTCGTTCCCCCGGCGCGGCAGCGCGGCTACCTGGTGCGGCTGGACACGCTGGGCCAGGCCCGCGACACGGTGCTCGACTTCGCCATCCCCACCATCGAGGCGGAGCAGCGCACCTACGGGACGAGCAGCACCTCCTACCACTGGTCGGCCCCGCCCGCCTTCACTCCGTCGCCCACCTGGGACGCATTCCCCGACGGATCGGTGGTGTTCGTCCCCGGAGGCCCGTACGAGGTGTACCGCGTCGGCGCGGACCGCGCCGTGCGCCGCGTGACGCGCTCCTGGACTCCGCACCGGATCACCCGCAGGGAGCGCATCATCAACCTGCGCGAGGCGCAGGAGCGCGGGTCGTATGGCCAGGGAATTCCCATGGTTCTGCTGGAGGGGATCAACCGGAATTACTTCGCCGTGACCCGACCGGCCCTTTCCGGCGCGTTGGCGCTGGAGGACGGCGGCGCGGCCGCGCGCCGCTTCGACGTGCTGGATGAATGGGAGGGGCGCTCGCGAACCTGGGACGAGTACGCGCCGACCGGCGCGCCGCGGGGGAGCATCCGCTATCCGGAAGGCTATGAGCCCCTGCTCTCCAGGCACGGCCGGATCTACGGCGTCCGCCGCGACGAGCTGGCCGTGGACCACCTGGAGGTATACCGCCGATGACGCCGGGCGCACGGTCTTCGGGCTGGAGGTGGAGGGTGGCCGCCGCTGCCCTTGCCCTCCTGGCGGCGACGCTGGCGTGGCGCGGCGTGACGGCGGTCCGCGAGCTCGGTGCCGCACTCCGCTACGAGGGGGAGCCCACCGGGTCTGTGGCCACGGTGCGCGCGCTCGGCGGCGCCATGGCACGGCCGCTGGACGGAGGCGGCCCGGTGGACCTCGGGAGCCTGGAGCGCGCCATCGTCTTCGTTTTCGCCCCTGAATGCGATCCCACCCGGGGCAACATGTGGAACTGGGTGGACCTGATCGGGGTGCCGGAGGGGCGTCCGGTCCGGGCTCTCGCGGTGACGCTGGACAGGACGCCGGGCGCGGCGGACTACTGGCGTCGGCTGGCCGGACGGGTGGAGGTGGTCGCCGTGGACTCCTCCACCATGCGGAACCGCCTGCGGGTGGAGGCCACGCCCGCCACCCTGCTGGTGGAGGACGGTGCCGTGCGGAGGGTGTACGCGGGGCCACTGAACGCTCTCGCGAAGCGGGATGTAGCCGCGTGGCTCGGCCGCCCGCCCGCCACGGCCCGGGAACGTTGAGCCGGCAGGGTCGGGGGATCCACCGCCAGGCAGCTTCCCTTTTCACTCGTTCACCGGAGGTCTCATGAGAGACGCCACTCGCCGGAGGGCCGTCGCCCTGAAGCTCGCGCTCCTCACCCTGGTTGCCGGAGCGGGGCTGTACTTCTCTCCCAACTTGGTCCAGAGCGCGTATGCGTTCAACGTGGACCGCTGCACCGCGACTTGCAGGAACGGGTCGTGCACCGGCACGGGGAACTGCACCTGCACGTGCTCCATCTGGTCGGGCAGCCCCGTGTGCAACTGTACCGGTCAGGAAGGCACCACGTCGCCGGACAGCACCGTCGCGAACTGATCCGCCGCCGGCGGGTCCCCCGGCCCCACTGCCGACAACGAACGAGGAGCGGAGCGCCACCCCGGCGCTCC
>JBEVLE010000060.1:0-7009 GCA_040509335.1 Longimicrobiaceae bacterium
CGTGAGGGATTTCGGCCCGAAGGGGCGAGACCGCGCGGCTGTTTGCGCGGGCTCGACTCCGTTACGCAGCGTTGTTTGCTGCGTTACGGAGCCGAAGCCCGACCCCGGCGCAGCCGGGGGCACGCCCGAACCCGCAGTTCACAGCCGTGAACCCGCCAGCACCCGGATCGGCGACCCCTCCGCCACGAAGGCCGAGCGCGGCGCCCCGGAAAGCGGCTCCGCCCACTCCGGCCCGTAGAGCGTCGCCGCGTCGCAGTCCAGCCGCGCATCGGACACCCGCCAGGTGCGCCACGCGGGGTGCTCCACCCGGTACTCCGCCGCCCCACCCCCGCCGCGGGCCGTGTAGCCCCAGTAGTGCTCGGTGACGAACTCCTCCTCCGTGCCCGCCCGCGGCGGCTCCGGCGGCCCCTGCGTGGTCGCCCGCAGCGAGTTCCACCGCCCCCGCCAGCGCCAGCCGTACTCCACCGCGCCGCCCGGCCGCAGCCCCGCGCCGGAAGCGTCCAGCTCCACGCGGTGGCGCATGGGCATGGCCACGTAGGGCTCCTCGTACACCACCCGCGCCACGGTCGCGATGGCCAGCCGCGGCACGATCTCCCGCACGAACACCACCCCCCGCCGCCACCCCTCCGGCCCGCGCCGCCGCACGTAGAAGCGCAGGTTCACCTCCTCGAAGTCGCGGTGCAGCGGGATGGGGACGCCCAGGACGCGCGTGTCCAGGAACAGGAAGCCCACCATGCTCGCCAGGGTGACGCCCTCCCACGCGTCCAGCTCCGTCCCCGGGGGTACCCGCGGGGCCAGCAGCGCCGGGTCCACCTCGTAGTTGAGCATCGCCAGCCAGCGCCAATGCGCCGAAAGGAAGGTGCGCGCGGGGCGCTCCGCGGTGCCGGGCATGGTCGTGTTCTCGGGTCGGAAAGGGGGATCGGGCTCCGGGGCAAGTTCGTGCCGGGCGGCGGGCGGGGCAAGGCGGCCGGCTCACGACGTGCACCGCCCCCATCTCAACACTTTGCACCGCTCGCGTGCCTTGCAGACGATGGAAGACGAATCCGATGCGGAGCTGGTGGCGGGCGTGCGCCGGGGGAGCCGCGTCGCCGCGGGCCGCCTGGCCGAACGATACCTGCGCGGGTGCAGGGCCGTGGCGCTCGCCGTGGTGGGCGAGGTCGCCGGGGCGGAGGACGTGTGCCAGGACGCGTTCGTGTACGCGATGGAGCACATCGACGACTGCCGCCGCCCGGATCGCTTCGGCGCCTGGCTCTTCCAGATCACGCGAAACCGGGCGCGCAACCACGTGCGCGACCACCGGTCGGGCCGGCTGCTCGAGATCGACTCCGTGGCGCTTGCGGACGCCCTGCCGTCCCCCGCGGACGACGCCGAGCGGGCGCAGCTGCGCGAGCGGCTCCTGGCCGCGCTCGCCGAGCTTTCCGGGGAGCGGCGCGAGATCGTCCTGCTGCACGACCTGGAGGGGTGGACCCACCGGGAGATCGCGGAGCGGCTGGACCTTCCCGCGGGAACCGTCCGCTCGCACCTGCACCACGCGCGCAGGCGGCTTCGCGGCCTGCTCGGGAACCTGAAGGGAGAGGGAGAATGAGCGACGACCGGATCGACCTTTCCGCGCTGGAGCCGGGGCGGGACGGCGGGCGCTGGGACGCGGCGGTGCAGCGGACGCTCCAGCGGGTGGAGACCGCGCTCCTCGCCCGCGCGCCGGCCGATCCGTTCGCGTTCATCGCGCAGTGGCGGCGCCCGGTGCTCGCGGCGGTGGCGGCGGTGGTCGTGGTGGTGGTCCCGGTGGAGTGGGCGCTGGAGCGCCGCGAAGCGGGCGCGGAGCGGGTCCGCCGCCTGGCCCGCCTGTCCGGCGAGGCGGTCCGCGGGGAGCAGGGCCCCACGGGGGCGGAGCTCCTGGGCGCCGTGTCCCCGTGGAGGCTCCGCTGATGCGGCGGCCCCGCGCGGTCGCCGCGCTCCTCCTCGCCCTCGCCTTCGCCTCCGGCGGCCTGGCCGGGATGGCGCTGGAGGAGGCGGCGGGGCTGGACTGGTTCGACTTCCTGGACGAGGACGCGCGCCGCGACGACCGCCTGCTGGAGGGGATCGGCCTGTCGGGGGCGCAGCGGGAGCAGGTGGAGCGCATCCTGGACCGCCAGGAGGACCGGCTGGAAGAGTACTGGGCCGCGCGCCTCCCCGAGATGCAGGCCATCGCGGCGGGCTCGCACGACGAGATCCGCGCGGTGCTCACGCCCCGGCAGCGGGCGGTGTTCGACCGGCGCGCCGCGGCCCGGGGAGCGCGCGCGGCGGATGAGCCCGGGGACTGACCGGACGGCCGGAGCGCCGATGGCCACGGAAACGGAAAAAGGAGCCGAGATGGGTGACGAAGCTGGACTGTTGCGGCTGGGAGCGGGCGTGTTCGCCGCGATCATCGGGATCGGCGCGGTCGCCTGGGGAACCGGGGCGGGAGCCGGCGAGGCCAGGGGCGGGGACAGGCCCGGGAGCAGGGAGCCCGGGAGCCGCGCCGTCGCGCAGGCGGCGGCGGATCCCGCCGCGGCGGAAGCGGGCCCCGCGCCCGGGAAGGGCGGGGGCGAGCGCGCCTGCCGGGTGGAGGGGGCGCCCTCGCCCCTCCCGGACGCGGTGCACGAGGCGAGCGGGCTGGCGCTCGGCCGCCGCGGTCCCGGCGTGCTCTGGACCCACGGGGACAGCGGGGACCCGCGCCTCGTCGCCGTGTCGGTGGACGGCACGGTCCTGGGGACCGTGCGCGTCGCCGGGGCGACGGCCGGGGACTGGGAGGACATCTCCGCCGGCCCGTGCGCCGCGGGATCGTGCCTGTACGTGGGCGACATCGGCGACAACGATGCGTCGCGCCCGCGGATCACCGTCTACCGGCTCCCGGAGCCCGCGCCCGGCGACGGCACCAGCGCCCCGGCGGAGGCGCTCCACGCCACGTACCCGGACGGGCCGCACGACGCCGAGGCGCTGTTCGTGGACGCCGGCGGGCGGATCTACCTGGTGACCAAGGGGGAGAGCGGGCCCGTCGCCGTGTACCGCTACCCCGCGTCGCCGCGGCCGGGCGCGGACTCCCGCCTGGAGCGGGTCGCGGAGCTGAGCCCCGGCAAGGTGGGCCGCAACGAGCGGATCACGGGCGCCGACGTGTCGGCCGACGGGCGCTGGGTGGCGCTGCGGACGCTGCGATGGGTGTCGTTCCACCCCTTCGCCGCCGTCACCTCGGGCGGAGGCGGCGAGCCGGTGCGCTTCGACCTGAGCGCCGCGGGCGAGGCGCAGGGCGAGGGGATCGCGCTGGGCACCGGCGGCGTGGTGTACCTGGCGAGCGAGGGCGGCAAGAAGAAGAATCCGGCCACGCTGGTCCGGGTCACGTGTCCGGTTCCTTGATCGGGACTGCGCCGGCGTCCGCGCGCTACCGCTTCTTCGAGGCGATCCAGCGGTCCACGGCCTCGCGCAGCATGGGCAGGGTGATGGTGCCGTGGCCGAGCACGGCGTCGTGGAAGTCGCGCACGTCGAAGGCGGGGCCGAGCTCGCGCTCGGCGCGTTCGCGCAGGGCGAAGAACTCCAGGCCGCCGGTGTCGTAGGCGGTGAGCTGGCCGGGGAGCACGGCGATGCGGTCCACCATGGTCTCGGCGGACTCGCGTCCGCGGCCGGTCTCCATCAGGTACCGCACGGCTTGCTCTCGCGTCCACCCCATCACGTGGATGCCGGGGTCCACCACCATCCCGCGGGCCGGCCAGATGCGGCGGGTGACGCGGGCCGCGGGGTCGGTGTACAGCCCCATCTCCTCGGCGAGCGCCTCGGCGTAGCGCGCCCACCCCTCCACGAACGCGCCGCTGGACACCAGGCCGGTGACGTCGTGCGCGCCCGGCAGCTCCTGCGCGGCGGAGATCTGGAGGTGGTGGCCGGGATAGGTCTCGTGGAAGGCGGTGATCTCGGCGTTGGCGCGCGACTTCCGCTCCGGCTCGTACAGGTTGATGCGGTAGGTGGCCGGGCGGCTCCCGTCCTCCGCGGCCGGCGCGTACTGGTCGGAGGCGCTCCGCTCCAGGAAGGCGGGGTGCGGCACGATCTCCACCCGGGCGCGGGGCACGGTGCGGAACCAGCCGGGCGCCGCCGCCGCGGCGCGCTCCACGGCGCCCTGCGCGAAGGCCATCAAGTCGTCGCGGCCGCGGAAGCGGCGCGCGCTGTCCGCCCGGATCCGGTCCAGGACGGCGAGCACGTCGTCCGTGCCGTACGCGGCGCGCGCGACCTCGCGCGCCTCGGCGAGGTTGCGCTCCACGCGGGCGCGGCCCAGGGCGGCTGTTTCCTCCGGGGCGCGGTCCAGCGTGGTGAAGCCGCGGAAGGAGGCGCGGTAGCACGCCGCGCCGTCGCGGTTCGCGGACACGCCCACGGCCTCGCGGGCGGCGCCGCGGTACTCGTCGCGCAGGTAGTCGCGGTAGCGCCGCACGGCGGGCGCGACCTCGCGCTCCAGCAGGGCGCGCCAGGCGGCGCGGAACTCCGGCGCGGAGTCGCGCCGCGCCGGGTCGAAGAAGGGCGACTCCTCGGCCGGGGTGGCGAGGAGCGCGTCCAGCTGCCCGATCACCAGTTCCACGTTGCGCCGGGGCGTGGTGTAGCCCAGGCGTACGCCCTCGCGCAGGTTCGCCACCTCGGTGTCCAGGAAGCGCGGCACCCGCCGCCAGCGCGCCAGCGCCTGGGCGCGCAGCTCCGGCGTCCCCACCGGCTGCGTCCCCGCCAGCTCCGCCAGGTTCGCGTGCCAGCCGTTCATGTGGCTCACCGGCCACAATTCCCGCCGGCAGACGCGCCGCCCGCGCGCGGCCTCCAGCTGCTCCCGCAGCATCCCGTGCGTCACCCACTCGGGGCGCCCCCAGAGCGCTCCCCCGTCGATGCGCGCCAGCTCCGCCGCCCAGGCGTCCTGCCGCGCCTCCCACTCGCGCCGCGCGGCGAGGGAGTTGTCGGTGAGCCCGTCGTGCCGGGCGATGGTCATCCCGTTCCCCTCCGCCTCCTCCGGGAAGCGCGCCACGAACTCGCGCACGTACTCGTCCGCGAGCGCCGTCACCCGGGCCGCGAGCGAATCCGCGGCGCGCGCGGCGGGGGCCAGGGCGCGCGCCCAGGCCGGGACGGCGAGGAGCAGGAGGAGCGCGGCGGCGGACGGGCGGAGGGTCATGGGGGGGCTCCGGGTACGGGTGGCGGGGCGGGGGATTGCGTGCGCCGATTGGCTCAAAGTGCGGTGGCGCCGGCGGGGCGGGCAAGACCGCCGCGGCTCAGCGCCGGGCGCGCTTCAGCTTCGCCACGCGGTACGCGTACCATCCCGCCGCCGCCACCAGCACCGCCCAGGTCGCGTACCCCAGGTAGCGGTCCACCTCGCGGAAGTAGGTCCCCAGGATGCGCCCCGCCCAGGCGAGCGCGGCGGTCCACGCCAGCGTCCCCGCGGCCGAGTACAGCAGGAAGGGGAGAAACGGCATCCGCGCGAAGCCCGCGGGAACGGAGACCAGCGTCCGCGCCACCGGGAGCAGCCGCCCGAAGAGCACGCCGGCGCGCACGTGGCGCTCGAAGAACTCCCGCGCCCGGCGCACGTCGCGCGGCTCCATCGCCAGCCAGGCGCCGTGCCGCTCCACCCAGCCGCAGAGCCGCTCCTCGGTGACGCGGCGCCCCACCAGGTACCAGAGCACGGCGCCCGCCAGCGACCCCGTGGTTCCCGCGGCGACGGCGCCCGGAAAGCTCATCCCGTTCCCGGCGGACAGGAAGCCGGCGAGCGGCATGATGACCTCGGAGGGGAGCGGCGGGAACACGTTCTCCAGGAACATCAGCAGCCCGACGCCCCACACGCCCATCCCCCGGATCGCCTCGATGATCCATCCTTCCATCCCGCTCCTCCGCGCGTTCGCCGTGAGCGCCGCCGCGGAGCGAGGAGCGTGCCGGCCGGGGTTGCGCGCGCCCGCCGCGGCGGGTAGATCGGGGGCGGGCCGGTCACCTGAACGGGGAGGCGCGGATGCGGGTGCTGCTGACGGGGGCGACGGGGTACGTGGGGAGCGCGGCGGCGGAGGCGCTGCGCGCGGCGGGGCACGAGGTGCTGGGCCTTGCGCGCTCGGACGCGGCGGCGGCGAAGCTGGAGGCCGCGGGCTTCGCGGCGCGCCGCGGCGACCTGGCCCGCCCGGAAACGCTGGCCGCCTCCGTGGCGGAGGCGGACGCGACCGTGCACGCGGCCGCCCTGCCGGGCGGCGAGGACGCGGCGGCCGTGGCGGCGATGCTGCGGATGCTGGACGGGACGGGAAAGCCGTTCGTGTACACCAGCGGCGCCTGGGTGCTGGGGAGCACGGGCGACGCGGTCGCGGACGAGGACGCGCCGGCGAGCGCGCCGGAGCTGGTGGCGTGGCGCCCCGCGGTGGAGGAGGCCGTGCGCGCCGCGGGCGGGGTGGTGCTGCGGCCCACGGTGGTGTACGGCCGCGGCGGCGGCACCCCGGCGTCGATGGTGCGCTCGGCGCTGCGGAAGGGGGTGGTGCGCTACGTGGGCGACGGCCGGCAGCGCTGGCCGCTGGTGCACGTGGACGACCTGGCGGAGCTGTACGTGCTGGCGTTGGCCGCGGAGCCCGGGACGCTGCTCCACGCCTCCGCCGGCCCCTCGATCCCGGCGCGCGAGGTGGCGGAGGCCGCCGCCGCCGCCCACGGCGCCCGCGCGGAGCCCTGGCCGCTGGAGGCGGCCCGCGCGACGCTGGGCGCCTTCGCGGACGCGCTCGCGCTGGACCAGCAGGTCTCGGGCGCGCGCGCGGGGCGGCTCCTGGGGTGGGCGCCGCGCCGGCCGGACGTGCTGTGGGAGCTGCGCGAAGGCTCGTACGCGCTGAAGGGGAACGACCCGGCGGGGTGAGGAGGGGTTCTTCTCCGGCGGACGCCAGCACCAGCCCCGCGTGAGGGATGCGAGCGCGAAGCGGCGAGACCCGCCGGCAGTTTGGCGGGGCTCGCCTCCGTTACGCACGGTTGTTTCGTGCGTTACGGAGCCGCAGCCCGACCCCGCGCCAGCGGGGGCACGCCC
>JBEVLE010000061.1:0-3413 GCA_040509335.1 Longimicrobiaceae bacterium
CGTGAGGGATTTCGGCCCGAAGGGGCGAGACCGCGCGGCTGTTTGCGCGGGCTCGACTCCGTTACGCACAGTTTTATCGTGCGTTACGGAGCCGAAGCCCGACCCCGGCGCAGCCGGGGGCACGCCCGAACCCACGGTCCGTTGCTCCTGCTGTTGCTGTTGTCGCTGCTGGGCGCCTGCAAAAGCGAATCGGACAAAGACATCGTGACGCTGCGCTTCTGGGGCATGGGGCGCGAGGGCGAGGTGGTGGAACAGCTGGTGCCGGAGTTCGAGCGCCGCAACCCCGGGATCCGCGTGACCGTGCAGCAGATCCCCTGGACCGCCGCGCACGAGAAGCTGCTCACCGCCGTGGTGGGCGACGCCGTGCCGGACGTGGCGCAGCTCGGCAACACCTGGGTGCCGGAGTTCCAGGCGCTCGGGGCGCTCGAAGACCTCGGTCCGCGCGTGAAGAGTTCGCGGATCGTGGACCCGGCCGACTACTTCCCCGGCATCTGGGACACCAACGTGGTGGACGGGCGATTGTACGGGATCCCGTGGTACGTGGACACGCGCGTCCTCTTCTACCGGCCGGACCTGCTGGCCGCCGCCGGGTACCCGGAGATGCCGAAGACCTGGGCGCAGTGGCGCGACGCCATGCGGCGGATGAAGGCGCGCATGGGCCCGGGCGGCCACCCCATCCTCCTCCCCACCAACGAGTGGCCGCAGCCGGTGATCCTGGGGATGCAGACCGGCGCCGACCTGCTGCGCGACGGGGGGCGCCGCGGCAACTTCCGCGACCCGGAGTTCCGGCGCGGCTTCGAGTTCTACGTGAGCCTGTTCCGCGAGGGGCTGGCCCCGCGGGTGAGCAGCACCGAGGTGTCCAACCGCTACCAGGAGTTCGCGCGCGGCAACATCGGCATGGTGATCACGGGGCCCTGGGAGATCGGCGAGTTCCGCGACCGCGTCCCCGCCGGGGTGCCCTGGGCGACGGCGCCGCTCCCCGGCCCGGACGGCCCCGGCACCTCCACCGCGGGCGGCTCCAGCCTGGTGCTCTTCCGCGGATCGGAGCGGCGGGACGCGGCGTGGAAGCTGGTGGAGTTCCTGTCCGCGCCGGAGCAGCAGGTCCGGTTCTCGGAGCTCACCGGCGACCTCCCCGCCCGCCGCTCCGCCTGGACCAGCCCGAAGCTCACGGGCGACCCGCACGTGCGCGCCTTCCGCGAGCAGCTGGAGCGGGTGCGGCCGCTCCCCAAGGTGCCGGAGGTGGAGCAGATCGTGACCAAGGTGTTCGAGCAGGGGGAGCGCGCCGTCCGCGGACAGGCCACGGTGGACGGGGCGCTGGCCGCGCTGGACGCGGACGTGGACCGGCTGCTGGAAAAGCGCCGCTGGATGCTGGACCGCCGCGAGCGCGAGCGCCGCGCCGCCGGAAGGGGAGGGGCCGATGGCGGGCATCGCTGACACCGGCACCTCGGAGGTGGCGGCGGCTGCGCCCGCGGGGGCGGCGCTCGCCGGCGCGCCGCGGCGCGGGCGGCTGCGCCCGCCGGGGGAGGACAACCGCGCGGCGTGGGTGTTCCTGGCGCCGGCGCTCGCGCTCATCGGGGTGTTCTTCTTCCTCCCGGTGGTGGCGGCGCTGGCGCTCAGCTTCACCGACTTCGACATCTACGCCATCGGCGACCCGGGCAACGCGCGCTTCGTGGGGCTGCGAAACTACGCCCAGCTGCTGGACACGCCGCTCTTCTGGCAGGCGCTGCGCAACACCTTCTACTTCGCGCTGGTGGGCGGGCCGCTCTCCATCGCCGCGTCCTTGGCGGCGGCGCTGCTGCTCAACGCCAGGACGGTGCGCTTCAAGGGCTTCTTCCGCACCGTGTACTTCGCCCCGTTCGTCACCACGCTGGTCGCCGTCGCCATCGTGTGGCGCTACCTGTACCACACGCGCTACGGGCTGCTCAACTACGCGCTCTCGTGGGCGGGCATCGCGCCGGTGGACTGGCTGGGCGACCCGCGCTGGGCCATGCCGGCCATCATCCTCATGGCCGTGTGGAAGAACTTCGGCTACAACATGCTCATCTTCATCGCCGGGCTGCAGGCGATCCCGGAGGAATTGTACGAGGCCGCACGCATCGACGGGGCGACGTCGCTGCAGCGCTTCCGCCACGTCACCATCCCGCAGCTGGGGCCCACGCTGCTGTTCGTGGGCGTCATCACCATGATCGGCTACTTCCAGCTCTTCGTGGAGCCGTACGTGATGACGCAGGGCGGCCCGCTGCGCTCCACCACCAGCGTGGTGCTGCTGATGTACGAGGAGGGGTTCCGCTGGTGGCGCATGGGCTTCGCGGCGGCGGTGGCCTTCGTGCTGTTCGTGATCATCCTGGCGGCCACGCTGGTGCAGCTCCGCCTGCAGCGCGGCGAGGAGCGGTGAGCGGGCGCGCCGCGCGGGCGCTGCTGTACGCGCAGCTGGTGGTGGGGGCGCTGCTGGCGCTGCTCCCCATGGTGTGGATGGTGTCCGCCTCGCTGATGCCCGCGGGGGAGGCGAGCACCTTTCCGCCGCGGCTCTTTCCGCGGACGGTGACCTTCGAGCACTACGTGGCCCTGTTCACCCGGCTCAGCCTGGGGCGCTACTTCGTCAACAGCGGCGTCATCGCGGCCACCGTCACCGTGCTTTCGCTGCTGGTGAACTCCATGGCCGGGTACGCCTTCGCCAAGCTGCGCTTCCGCGGGCGCGACCGGCTCTTCCGGGTGCTGGCGGCGGGGCTGGTGGTGCCGGTGCAGGTGTCCATGCTCCCGCTCTTCCTGCTGATGAAGCAGCTGGGGCTCATCAACACCTATGCCGGGGTGATCATCCCCTCGCTGGCGAGCATCTTCGGGATCTTTCTGGTCCGGCAGTACGCCGTGTCCATCCCGGACGACCTGCTGGACGCCGCGCGCATCGACGGGGCGGGGGAGCTGCGCATCTACCGCTCCATCGTGCTCCCCACCATCGTGCCCATCCTGGCGACGCTGGCGATCTGGACGTTCCTGAGCACCTGGAACGACTTCATGTGGCCGCTGATCGTGCTCAGCGACGAGAGCCGCTACACGCTGCCGGTGGCGCTCGCCAACCTGTCCGGCGAGCACGTGCAGGACACCGAGCTGATGATGGCGGGATCGGTGCTCACGATCCTCCCGGTGATGCTGGTTTTTCTTTTCCTCCAGCGGTACTACGTGCAGGGGGTGATGGTGGGGAGCGTCAAGGGATGATCAACGGCGGGATTCGGGCGTGCCCCCGGCTGGCGCCGGGGTCGGGCTTCGGCTCCGTAACGCAGCAAACAACGCTGCGTAACGGAGTCGAGCCCGCGCAAACAGCCGCGCGGTCTCGCCCCTCCGGGCCGAAATCCCTCACGCGGGTTTTGCGCTGGCGTCCGCGAGTGTGGGCCCCCTCACCCCCCGGCCCCCTCTCC
>JBEVLE010000062.1:0-3617 GCA_040509335.1 Longimicrobiaceae bacterium
CGTGAGGGATTTCGGCCCGAAGGGGCGAGACCCGGCGGCAGTTTGCCGGG
Source organism: Longimicrobiaceae bacterium (assembly GCA_040509335.1). Lineage (GTDB taxonomy): Bacteria > Gemmatimonadota > Gemmatimonadetes > Longimicrobiales > Longimicrobiaceae > JAFAYN01. The sequence continues at coordinate 51 of JBEVLE010000062.1, forward strand.
GCTCGACTCCGTTACGCACAGTTTTATCGTGCGTTACGGAGCCGAAGCCCGACCCCGGCGCCAGCCGGGGGCACGCCCAAACCCGCAGTTCAAGCTGGAAGCTCCATCACCCACCGGTACGCCTGGATCAGATCGCGCGAAAACCCGTCCACGCACCCCCACAGGTACACCTGGAACCGGCGGTACTGCGCCCTCCCCCAGCGCCGCTCCACCTCGTCCCGGTGCCGGTCCAGGTTGCGCGCCCAGTGCAGCGTGGTGAGCCGGTAGTTGTCGGTGTCGTCGTGCACCACGCGCAGCCGGAACGGCGACCCGGCGACGGCGGCCAGGTAGTCGTGCAGGCAGAGCGGCGACCCGTTCCCGGGAAAGATGTGGCGCTCGAAGAAGTCCGACACGTCGTGCTTGGTGCGCGTGGCGCTGGCGTCCAGGCACACCCGCCCGCCCGGCCTGAGCAGCGCCCCGTACGCCCGGAGCGTGGCGCGGTAGTCGGGGAGGTGCTCGGTCACGCCCAGGTTGACGATGGCGTCGTAGCGCTCCGCCGGCCGGTGCTCGAACAGGTGCTCGCGCAGCACGCGGCAGGGGAGCCCCTCGCGGTCGATGAGCGCCTGGATGAAGCGCTCGGAGGCGGCGGACAGGGTGAGCGAGGTGACGCGGATGCCCCTGCGGCCGGCGTGCTCGGTGAAGGCGCCCCACCCGCCGCCCACGTCCAGCACGTGGTCGCCGGGGCGCGCGCCCACGGCCTCCAGCGCGAAGTCCAGCTTGCGGGTGATGGCGTCCTCCAGCGGCTCGTCGCCGCGGGCGAAGACGCCCTGCGAGTAGCAGCGGTGGCGACGGTCCAGGAAGAGCGTGAAGAAGTCCGGGTCCTCGTCGTAGTGCCTTGCGATCCAGCCGCGGTCGCTGGCCACCTGCCCGAATAGGAGGGGACGCGCGAAGCGGCGCAGGTAGCGCAGCGGGTGCCGGTCGGTGAACAGGCCGCGGAGCGCGAGGAGCCGCGCCAGGTCGCCCTCCACGTCCAGCAGCCCGCGCAGGTACGCTTCGCCCACGGCGGTGGCGTCCAGGGTGCTGAGCGCGGCCAGCCCGCGGCGGTCGTTGACCACCAGGGTGACGGCGGGGTCGCCGGCGCCGAACACGGCGGGCGGACCGCCGGGGAGACGCAGGGCGAAGCCGCCTCCCACCGCCGGCAGCAGCGAGGCGGCGCGTTTTTCGAGGAGGCGGACCAGGCGGGCGAAGCGGATGTCCATGGGCGGACGCGGGCGGAGGGTGAGTGGGGTCGCGGGGCGCTACGGGTCGGGGACGGGGGCGGCGGTGGGGACGGGAGCGGGCCAGTCGCGCAGGATCCCGGCGGCGTGGGCGTACCCGGCCTCCACGATGGCGTCCAGGTGGGGGAAGTCCATCAGCCGGAAGCGGTCGATGGGCGGGTGGAAGCACAGGTCGGCCTCGGCGTGCGCGGCCCGCTCGAGGCTGACGCTGTGCAGCATGGAGGCGCGCATGGCCACCTCGATGAGCGAGGGGAAGCACACCCGCGGACCCCGCCGGGCGAAGCGCCCGCGGATCACCTCCCACGGCGAGGGGACGCGCTCGCAGGTGAAGGTGGCGTCCTGCTCCACCGACACCTCGGAAGCGATCACCACGCCGGCGCCCAGGCCGCGCATGACGTCGGTGGGGAGGTTGTCGAGGACGGCGCCGTCCACCAGCAGGCACCCGTCGGCGAGCACGGGGATGGCGGCGCCGGGGAGGGAGCCGCTGGCGGTGGAGGCGAGGCGCAGCGACCCGGAGCGGTGCACCACCTTTTCGGCGGTGGTCAGGTTGCTGGACACGCAGAAGAAGGGGATCCACAGGTCCTCGATCCGGGTGTCCCCGTACAGCATGGTCCCGCACTGGTCGGACCCGCTCTGGCCGATGAGCGAGAGCACGGGGACGGTGTAGCGGGTGTGCGGGCGGATCTGCACCCACACGCGGTGGTTGACCTCGTGGATGCGCGCGGGGCTCCACCCCATGGCGTGCTGCGCGGCGATGGCGCCGCCCATGCTGGTGCCGCCCACCATGTCGATGGGGACGCCGGCCTCCACCAGCGCCCGCACCACCCCGATGTGCGCCAGCCCGCGCGCCCCGCCGCCCCCCAGCACCACGCCGACGGCTCGCCCCGCCAGCACGCGCGCCAGCCGCGCGAAGTCGCCCTCCTCGGTCCAGCGCAGGTGGTGGTGCTCGTCCACGCGGCGCTCCTCCAGCCAGCGGCGGGTGCCGGAGGGGAGCCGGTCTCCGTCGGGGTGCAGCAGCACCAGCACCTCGTGGGCGTCGGTGACGCGCCCCTCCAGCCCCAGCAGAGCGCGCTCGGCCTCGCCGGGGCGGGGGTCGTCCCCGGCCCGCGCCACCAGCAGCAGGCGGTCCGCCTGGCGCATGCAGCGGCGCGTCCAGGGGGTGGTGCCCGCCTCGGCCTCGTACACGACGAAGCGGTGCGCGGCCTCCTGCGCCTCGAGCCACGCCAGCAGCCGCGAGTTGTCGGGGCTCCCCTCCCACGCCTGCGCGATCCCCGCCTCGTCCATGCGCGCGTCCACCCCCGCGGCGTCCAGCCGCAGCGTGGGGCCGTGCGCCCCCAGCGCGGCGACCAGCCGGTCGCAGAACTCGCGCACGGGGGCGCCGGAGCCGGCCGGGAGCACGGCGACGTTGACGACGTGCCCCGGGCCGGTGCGCGGCCCGTGGTGCAGGCGCTCCACCAGCCCGCGGGCCACGCGGCGCAGGAGCTGGGGCTGGCGCGCGGCGAGCTGGTCGAACTCGTCGGCGGTGAAGCCCACCAGCACGCTGTCGCGCACCGCCTGCACGCGCTCGCCGCGGGTGGGGACGCCGAAGAAGCCCATCTCCCCCGCCACCTCGCCGCGCCCGGACTCGGCGAGCACGCGGGTGGACCCGTCGCGCTCCACGCGCAGCGTCTGCACGCGGCCGCTGACCACGAAGTACAGCCCCTCGGCCGCGGTGTTCTGCTCGAACAGCAGGCGGCCGCGGGCGAGGTGCACCCAGTCGGCGGTGGCCTCCACGTCGTCCAGGAGCTGCCGCCCGAAGGCGCCGAAGACGCCGTGCAGCCGGCACAGGAGCTGGCGCGCGTGCAGCCTGCGGAGCGCGCCGCGGATCTCGGGGTGCGCGGCGCACAGCCGGTCCACCGCGGCGCCGGGGACGCGCCCCAGCACGCTGTCGCGGGCGGCGCGCACCACCACCGGGCCGGCGCTCCCGGCGAAGAGCTGCATCTCGTCCAGCGCCTCGCCGGGCTCCACCTCGCGGACCCGGGTCTCGGAGCCGTCCGGGGCGGGCTCGGCGGCGTGCAGCAGCCCTTCCAGCACCAGGTACAGCGCGGCGCCGGAGCGCGGGCCGGCGAAGAGCGCGTCCCCCGCGGACAGGACGACGCGCTCCATCTCCGCCTCCAGCGCCGCGGCGGCGCCGGGACCCAGGCCGCCGGGAAGCGAGGCGGCGGCGGGGCTCGCGGGGATCTCTGTCGCGACCGGCTCGGTGGGGCTCATCGCGGCGGGCGGGGAGGAGGGGGAGGGCGCGCGTCCGTTCCTACATTGCCGCGCGGACGCT
>JBEVLE010000063.1:0-3073 GCA_040509335.1 Longimicrobiaceae bacterium
CACCCTTCGACAAGCTCAGGGCGAGCGGTAGCCAGGTTTGCCATGTCCGATAACAAAACGCTTGTTTCCCTAGAACAGCACGACGAATTCATCGCCCGCCACATTGGTCCCGATGCCGGCGATATCGCAACGATGATTGCCGCGATCGGCGCAAGTTCGCTCGACGATCTGATCGAGCAGACCGTCCCGGCCGCGATCCGCCTGCCAGCGCCGCTCGCCATCGCTGTTCCGCAGCGCGAGCATGACGCCTTGGCCGTACTCAAGGCCATCGCGGCGAAGAACGTGGTGAAGAAATCGCTGATCGGCATGGGCTATTACGACACGCTCACACCCAAGGTCATTCTGCGCAACCTGCTGGAGAACCCTGGCTGGTACACCGCGTACACGCCCTACCAGGCCGAGATCGCGCAGGGGCGGCTGGAAGCCCTCCTCAACTTCCAGACGGTGGTGGTGGACCTCACCGGCCTCCCCGTCGCCAACGCCTCGCTGCTGGACGAGGGGACCGCCGCCGCCGAGGCGATGGCCATGGCGTACGGCATCTCCGGCGCCGAGGACCGCAACACCTTCTTCGTGTCGCGCGACTGCCACCCGCAGACGGTGGAGCTGGTGCGCACCCGCGCCCGCGCCCGCGGCTTCGAGGTGCTGGTGGGCGACCACGACGCGTTCGACTTCGCCACCCCGGTCTTCGGGGTGCTGCTGCAGTACCCGGCCAGCGACGGCGGCGTGGCCGACTACCAGCCCTTCGCGCAGCGCGCGCGCGAGGAGGGCGCCGTGGTGGTGGTCGCCGCCGACCTCCTCGCGCTGACGCTGCTGACGCCCCCGGGCGAGTGGGGCGCCGACATGGTGGTGGGGACCACGCAGCGCTTCGGCGTGCCCATGGGGTACGGCGGCCCGCACGCCGCCTTCTTCGCCTGCCGCGACGAGCACAAGCGCCAGATCCCCGGCCGCATCATCGGCGTGTCCAGCGACGCCAAGGGAAACCCGGCGCTGCGCATGGCGCTGCAGACGCGCGAGCAGCACATCCGCCGCGAAAAGGCCACCAGCAACATCTGCACGGCGCAGGTGCTGCTGGCGGTCATGGCGGGGATGTACGCCGTCTACCACGGCCCCGCGGGGCTGCGCGAGATCGGCGAGCGCGTGCACCTGCTGGCCGCCATGCTCGCCGAGGGCGCCAAGCGCCTGGGCTACCGCGTGGTGCACGAGACCTTCTTCGACACCGTCAGGATCGACGTGGGGACCCGCGCCGACACCGTCCTGGCGGCGGCGCGCGACCGCGGCATCAACCTGCGCCGCTTCGACGACACCTCGGTGTGCGTGGCGCTGGACGAGACGGCCGGGGTGGAGGACCTGGCGGGCGTCCTGGAGGCGCTCGGCCGCGGATCCAGGCCCGGCTTCGCCGTGGACGACCTGGTGGACGACGCGGACACCGAGATCCCCGCGCCGTTCGCCCGGACCAGCGGGTACCTGTCGCACCCCGTCTTCAACCGCTACCACTCCGAAACGGAGATGCTGCGGTACATCCGCACGCTGGAGTCGCGCGACCTGTCGCTGACGCACTCCATGATCCCGCTGGGGTCGTGCACCATGAAGCTCAACGCCACCGTGGAGATGTTCCCGGTGTCGTGGCCGGAGATCAACGCGCTGCACCCCTTCGCCCCGCGCGAGCAGACGGCCGGGTACCAGGAGCTGTTCCGGCGGCTGGAGGCGGACCTGGCGGAGATCACCGGCTTCGCGGCGGTGTCGCTGCAGCCCAACGCCGGCTCGCAGGGCGAGTACGCCGGGCTGCTGTGCATCCACGACTACCACCGCAGCCGCGGCGAGGGGCACCGCGACGTGTGCCTGATCCCGCAGTCGGCGCACGGCACCAACCCGGCAAGCGCGGTCATGGCGGGGATGAAGGTGGTGGTGGTGGGCACCGACGCCGACGGCAACGTGGACCTGGACGACCTGCGCGCCAAGGCCGAGCAGCACGCCGACCGCCTGTCCGCGCTGATGGTGACCTATCCCTCCACCCACGGGGTGTTCGAGGAGGGGATCCGCGACGTGTGCGACATCGTGCACCGCTCCGGCGGGCAGGTGTACATGGACGGCGCCAACATGAACGCCCAGGTGGGGCTCTGCCGCCCGGGCGACTTCGGGGCGGACGTGTGCCACCTCAACCTGCACAAGACCTTCTGCATCCCGCACGGCGGCGGCGGCCCGGGGATGGGTCCCATCTGCGTCGCGGAGCACCTGGCGCCCTTCCTCCCCGGCCACGCGGTGGTGCCCGTGGGGCAGGGCACGGGCGGCGAGGTTTCCGCCGCGCCGTGGGGGAGCCCCAGCATCCTCCCCATCTCCTACGTGTACATCCGGCTGATGGGCGCCGAGGGGCTCACGCAGGCCACGCGGGTGGCGATCCTCAACGCCAACTACATCGCGCACCGGCTGGAGGAGCACTACCCGGTGCTGTACCGGGGGCGCAGCGGCACGGTGGCGCACGAGTGCATCGTGGACCTGCGGCAGCTCAAGGCGTCCGCGGGGATCGAGGTGGAGGACGTGGCCAAGCGGCTCATGGACTACGGCTTCCACGCGCCCACCGTGTCCTTCCCCGTGGCGGGGACGCTGATGATCGAGCCCACCGAGAGCGAAGCGCTCTCCGAGCTGGACCGCTTCTGCGAGGCGATGATCGCCATCCGCGAGGAGATCCGGCAGGTGGAGCTGGGGATCCTGGACCGCCGCGACAACCCGCTCAAGAACGCGCCGCACACGCAGGCCGAGGTCGTCGCCGACGCGTGGAGCCACGCCTACACGCGCGAGCAGGCGGCGTACCCGGTTCCGTGGGTGCGGGAGCGGAAGTTCTGGCCGCACGTGTCGCGGGTGAACAACGCCGCGGGGGATCGCAACCTGATCTGCTCGTGCCCGCCGGTGGAGGCGTACGCGACGGTCTGATTTTCAACAGCCGGTTTGGGCGTGCCCCCGGCTGGCGCCGGGGTCGGGCTTCGGCTCCGTAACGCACGAAACAACCGTGCGTAACGGAGTCGAGCCCGCGCAAACAGCCGCGCGGTCTCGCCCCTTCGGGCCGTAATCCCTCACG
>JBEVLE010000064.1:0-14398 GCA_040509335.1 Longimicrobiaceae bacterium
GGGTCCGCGAGGTGTTCGGCGTGGAGCTGCCGCTGCGGGCGCTCTTCGAGGGACCCACGGTGGCGGAGATGGCCGGGCGCGTGGAGGCGCTGCGCCGCGCGGAGCTGCCGGTGCTGCCGCCCGTGGTGCCGACCGAGCGCACGGAGCCGCCGCTGCTGTCGTTCGCGCAGGAGCGGCTCTGGTTCCTGGACCGGCTGCGCCCCGGGGAGATCACCTACAACCTTCCCTTCGCCCTGCGCCTGCGCGGCGCGCTGGACGTGGCCGCCCTGGAGCGGAGCCTGGGCGAGATCGTGCGGCGCCACGAGGCGCTGCGCACGGTCTTCCGGGAGCGCGACGGCACCCCCGTGCAGGTGATCGCGCCGTTCGGCGGCCTCCGGCTGCCGGTGAATGACCTTGCCCGTCTCCCCCAGGAGACGCGCGAGGCGGAGGTGCAGCGGGAGCTCGTCGCGGAGGGTGGCGCGGCGCGGCCGTTCGACCTTGCCGCGGGCCCGCTCTTCCGGGCGAGCCTGCTGCGCCTGGGTGCGCAGGAGCACGTGCTGCTGCTCTCGCAGCACCACATCGTCAGCGACGGCTGGAGCATGGGCGTGCTCTACCGGGAGCTGTCGGCGCTGTACGAGGCGTACCGCGCGGGCGGGGAGTCGCCGCTGCCGGAGCCGGGGGTGCAGTACGCCGACTACGCCGTGTGGCAGCGCGAGCAGGAGGAGGGCGAGGTGCTGGAGCGGCAGCTGGCGTACTGGCGGGAGCGGCTGGCGGGTGCGCCGGAGCTGCTGGAGCTGCCCACCGACCGCCCGCGCCCGCCGGTGCAGACGTACCGGGGCGCGACGGTGCCGGTGGAATTTTCCCCCGAGCTGCTGGAGCGGCTGCAGGCGCTGGGGCGGAGCGAGGGAGCGACGCTGTACATGGTGCTGCTGGGCGCCTTCCAGGTGCTTCTGTCCAGGTACAGCGGGAGCGGGGACATCGTCGTGGGCAGCCCGATCGCCGGGCGGACCAGGAAGGAGGTCGAGGAGCTGATCGGCTTCTTCGTCAACACGCTGGTGCTGCGGACCGATCTCGGTGGAGACCCGAGCTTCCGCGAGACCCTGCGGCGGGCGCGCGAGGTCACGCTCGGCGCGTACGAGCACCAGGAGGTGCCCTTCGAGCGCCTGGTGGCCGAGCTGCAGCCGGAGCGCAGCCTGGGCCACACGCCGCTCTTCCAGGTGCTGTTCACGCTGCAGACCGCCGGGGGCGACGGAGGCGCTCTCCCGGGGCTGAGCGTGAGCCCGGTCGAAGCGGAGCGCGTGAGCGCCAAGTTCGACCTGTCGCTGGTGCTCACCCCGACCTCGCGCGGACTGCGGGGAGGGGTGACCTACAGCACGGACCTTTTCGAGCGCGGCACGGTCGAGCGGATGATCGGCCACCTGGAGCGGGTGCTGGAGCAGGTCGCCGCGGACGCGGACGTGCGGCTTTCGCGGCTGGAGCTGCTCGGCGAGGCGGAGCGCGCGCTGGTGCTGGAGGCGTGGAGCCGGACGGCGGGCGAGTATCCGGCGAACCGGTGCATCCACGAGCTGTTCGAGGCGCAGGCGGCGCGCGCGCCGGGGGCGGTGGCCGTGCGCTTCGAGGAGGAATCGCTCACCTACCGCGAGCTGAACGAGCGTGCCAACCGGCTGGCGCACCACCTTCGGCGGCGCGGGGTGGGCCCGGAGGTGCGGGTGGGGATCTGCCTCGAGCGGAGCCTGGAGATGGTGGTCGGCATCCTGGCCGTGCTCAAGGCCGGCGGCGCGTACGTGCCGCTGGACCCCGGCTACCCGGCCGAGCGGCTGGCGTTCATCCTGGCCGACTCCGCCACTCCGGTGCTGCTCACGCGGGAAACGCTGCGCGGCGCGCTCCCGGCGCGGGAGGGCGTGGAGGTGGTGAGCCTGGACGGCGCGGCGCAGGAGATCGCGGCGGAGTGCGCGGAGAACCCCGCGAGCGAGGCGACGCCGGAGAGCCTGGCGTACGTCATCTACACCTCCGGCTCCACCGGCGCGCCCAAGGGAGCGCTGATCGAGCACCGCAACGTCGCGCGGCTCTTCGCGGCCACCGAGGCGTGGTTCGGCTTCGGCGAGCAGGACGTGTGGACGCTCTTCCACTCGTACGCCTTCGACTTCTCGGTGTGGGAGCTGTGGGGCGCGCTCCTGTACGGCGGTCGCGTGGTGGTGGTGCCGTGGCAGACGAGCCGCGACCCCGAGGCGTTCCACGCGCTGGTCCGGCGCGAGGGCGTCACCGTGCTGAGCCAGACGCCGTCGGCGTTCCGGCAGCTCGTGCGCGTGGACGGCGAGCGGGGCGGCGACCTGGCGCTGCGCGTGGTGGTCTTCGGCGGCGAGGCGCTGGAGCCCGCCTCCCTGCGCGAATGGGTGGAGCGCCGCGGCGCCGAGACGCCGCGGCTGGTGAACATGTACGGGATCACCGAGACCACCGTGCACGTGACCTGCCGGCCGCTGGGCCGCGAGGACGTCTTCGGCGGATCAGGGAGCCCCATCGGGCGGGCGATCCCCGACCTGCGGCTGTACGTGCTCGACCCGGCGCGGCGGCCGGTGCCGATCGGGGTGCCGGGCGAGCTGTACGTGGGCGGCGCGGGGGTGGCGCGCGGGTACCTGAACCGCCCGGAGCTGACCGCGGAGCGCTTCGTTGACGACCCCTTCGCCCCCGGCCGGCTCTACCGGACCGGCGACCGGGTGCGGTGGATGGCGGACGGGAGCCTGGAGTACCTGGGCCGCCTGGACGAGCAGGTCAAGGTCCGCGGCTTCCGCATCGAGCCGGGCGAGATCGAGGCCGCGCTGCGCCGGGCGCCCGGCGTGGCGGACTGCGCCGTCGTCGCGCGCGAGGACGAGACGGGCACCGCAGGGCGGCGGCTGGTGGCGTACGTCGTGGGTGATGCGGAGGCGGAGGCGCTGCGCGACCGCCTGCGGCGCACCCTGCCGGAGCACATGGTCCCGTCCGCGTTCGTGGCGCTGGACGCGCTCCCGCTGACGACCAACGGCAAGCTGGACCGCAGGGCACTGCCGGCGCCGGAGCTCGCGTCGGCGGACGAACGGTACGAGGCGCCGGCGGACGAGACCGAGCAGGCGCTGGCCGGGATCTGGGCGGAGGTGCTGCGCGTGGACCGGGTGGGCCGCCGGGACAACTTCTTCGAGCTGGGCGGACACTCGCTCCTGGCCACGCGCATGCTGTCGCGGGTGCGGCAGGTGCTGGAGGTGAAGGTCGCGCTCGGCGAGCTGTTCACCCGCCCGGTGCTCAAGGACTTCGCCCAGGAAGTGATGGACGCCCAGCTCGCCCAGGTGGACCCGGACGAGATGGCGCAGCTCCTCGCGCTCCTCCGCGAGTCCACCGCCACGTGACCTCCCGCCTTCCCCACACCCGATCCACAGGCGTCCCCAGGCCATGAACTCCGGCGCGGCACTCACCGAACTGACACTGGCCCAGCGCCGGGAGCTCCTGAAGATGGCGCGGGCCCGCGACCTGGTGCGGGACCGGTCGGAGCTTCCGCCCATCGAGCGGGCCCCCCGGGACGAGCGGCTGCCGCTGTCGTTCGCCCAGCAGGGGCTGTGGTTCGTGGAGCAGCTCGGGAACCTCGGCGCCACGTACCACGTCCCCCTGCGCCTGCGGATGCGGGGCGAGCTGCACCGGGACGCGCTGGCGCGCGCGCTGGACGGGATCGTGGCGCGCCACGAGGCGCTGCGCACCACCTTCACGCAGGTGGACGGCATCCCCGAGCAGCGCATCGCGCCGGCGGAGGCGGACGGGCTCCCCCTGGCCGAGCACGACCTCGCCGGCCGGCCCGACCCGGAGGCGGAGCTCGGCCGCTTGATGGCCGGGGAGGCGCACGCGCCCTTCGACCTGGAGCGGGGCCCGCTGGTCCGCGGCCGCCTGGTCCGGCTGGCGGCGGACGACCACGTGCTGCTGCTGACGATGCACCACATCGTCGCCGACGGCTGGTCGATGCGGGTGCTCCTGGGCGAGCTGGCCGCGCGCTACGCGGCCCACCACGAGGGCCGGGAGGCGGCCCTCCCCGAGCTGCCGGTGCAGTACGCCGACTACGCGGCCTGGCAGCGGCGGTGGGTCGAGGGCGAGGTCCTGCGCGAGCAGGCGGCCTACTGGACCCGGACGCTGGGCGGCGCCCCGGAGCTCCTGGAGCTGCCCACCGACCACCCGCGGCCGGCGCAGGTGGACCACGCGGGGGCGTCGCTGCGCGTGGAGCTGGACGAGGCGCTCACGACGGGGCTGAAGGCGCTGTCGCGGCGGCATGGGACGACGCTGTTCATGACGCTCCTGGCCGGATGGGCGGCGGTGCTGGGCCGGCTCTCGGGGCAGGACGACGTGGTGGTGGGCACGCCCACGGCGGGGCGCGGGCGGCCGGAGATCGAGGGGCTGATCGGCTTCTTCGTGAACACGCTGGCCCTGCGCGTGGAGCTGTCCGGCTCGCCCACCGTGGCGGAGCTGCTGGCGCGGGTCAGGGAGCGGGCGCTGGCGGCGCAGCAGCACCAGGACATCCCCTTCGAGCAGGTGGTCAACCTTGTGGACCCGGCCCGCAGCCTGTCGCACACCCCGCTCTTCCAGGTCGTCTTCGCGTGGGTGAACACGCCGCTGGGCGCCGGGATCTCGCTGCCCGGGCTGGAGCTGGACGCCGCCATCACGGGCGCGTCGCAGGCCAAGTTCGACCTGTCGCTGACGCTGCAGGAGGCGGGCGACCGGATCGCCGGCGGCGTGGAGTACGCGACGGCGCTGTTCGAGCGCGCGACGGTGGAGCGCTTCCTCGGCTGTCTGCGGCGCGTGCTGGAAGCCATGGCGGAGGACGAGCGGCAGGCGGTCGACCGCCAGCCGCTCCTTTCGCCCGCGGAGCGGCGGCAGGCGGTGGAGGGGTGGAACGCGACGGAAGCGGAGTATCCGGGCCGGTCGTGCGTCCACGAGCTGTTCGAGCGGCAGGTGGAGCGCGCCCCCGGCGCCACGGCGGTGCGCTCCGGGGACGAGCGCCTGAGCTACGCGGAGCTGAACGCGCGGGCCAACCGGCTCGCCCACCACCTCCGCGCGCTCGGCGTGGGGCCCGAGGTGCGGGTGGCCCTGTGCGTGGAGCGCGGCCCCGGGATGGTGGCCGCGGTGCTGGCCGTCCTCAAGGCCGGGGGCGCGTACGTGCCGCTGGACCCCGCGTACCCGCGCGACCGCCTGGCTTACATGCTGGCCGACAGCGCCCCGGCCGTCGTGCTGACGCAGGGCGCGGTGGCGGAAGCCCTGGCCGGGGTGCTCGACGGGCCCGGCGGCGGCGTGCCGGTGCTGGAGCTGGACGCGGCCGCGCCGGCGTGGGCGCCGCGGCGGGACACGAACCCGGCGCGCGGCGGCCTGACGCCGGAGCACCCGGCGTACCTGATCTACACCTCGGGCTCCACCGGCCTCCCCAAGGGCGTGCTGGTGCCGCACCGGGGGCTCTGCAACGTCGCGGCCGCGCAGCAGCGCGCGTTCGGCGTGGGCCCGGACGACCGGGTGCTGCAGTTCGCATCGCTCAGCTTCGACGCGGCCGCCTTCGAGCTGGTGATGGCGCTGGCGTCGGGCGCCGCGCTGTGCGTGGCGCCGCGCGAGGAGCTGATCCCCGGGCCGGGGCTGCTGGCGCTCCTGCGCGCGCACGCCGTCACCACGGTGACGCTCCCCCCCTCCGCGCTGGCGGCGCTCCCGGTGGAGGAGCTCCCCGCGCTGCGCACCATCACCGTGGCGGGCGAGGCGCTTCCGGCGGAGCTGGCGGCCCGCTGGGGCGCGCGGCACCGGCTGTGGAACCTGTACGGGCCCACCGAGGCCACCATCTGGAGCACGGCGGCGGAGTGCGCCGACCCCGCGCGCAGGCCGGACATCGGCGGCCCGGTCGCCAATGTCCGCGCCTACGTCCTGGACGCCGGGCTGGAGCCGCTGCCGGTGGGGGCCGCGGGCGAGCTGTACGTGGGCGGGGCCGGGGTGGCGCGCGGCTACCTGGGCCGGCCGGGGCTCACGGCCGAGCGCTTCGTTCCCGACCCGTTCGGCGGGGCGCCGGGCGCGCGCCTGTACCGCACCGGCGACCGGGCACGCCGGCTGGCGGACGGCCGGCTGGACTTCATCGGCCGCATGGACCACCAGGTGAAGGTGCGCGGCTTCCGCATCGAGCCGGGCGAGATCGAGGCGCGCCTGGCGGAGGACCCCGCCGTGCGCGAGGCGGTGGTGCTGGCGCGCGAAGATCCTGCCTTCGGCATGCCGGGCGAGAAGCGGCTGGTGGCGTACGTGGTCGGCGAAGCGCGGGCGGAGGCGCTGCGGGCCCGGCTGCGGCAGAGCCTGCCGGAGCACATGGTCCCGGCCGCGTTCGTCTTCCTGGAGCGGCTTCCGCTGACGCCCAACGGCAAGCTGGACCGCAGGGCACTCCCGGCGCCGGAGCTCGCGTCGGCCGAAGATCGGTACGTGGCGCCGCGCACCCCCGTGGAGGACGTGCTGGCGGGGATCTGGGCGGAAACCCTGCGCCTGGAGCGCGTGGGCGTGGAGGACGGCTTCTTCGAGCTGGGCGGGCACTCTCTGCTGGCCACGCGGGTGGTGTCGCGGGTCCGCGATCTGTTCGGGGTGGAGCTGCCGCTGCGGGCGCTGTTCGAGGGACCCACGGTGGCGGAGCTGGCCGGGCGCGTGGAGGAGATCCGGCGCGCGGAGCTGCCGGTGCTGCCGCCGGTGGTGCCCGTCGAGCGCGCGGGGCCGCTGCCGCTGTCGTTCGCGCAGGAGCGGCTCTGGTTCATCGACCGGATGGAGCCGGGAAGCGCCGCCTACAACATCCCCGTGGCGCGGCGCCTGTGGGGTGGGCTGGACGTGGCGGCGCTGCGGCGCGCGCTGGGCGAGATCGTGCGGCGCCACGAGACGCTGCGGACGGTCTTCGCCGAGGTGGACGGGTCGCCGGTGCAGGTGATCGCGCCCTCCGGCGGGTTCGCCCTGCCGGTGGAGGACCTGTCGGCGCTCGGCGAGGCGGATCGCGAGGCGTCGCTCAGGCGGCGCGCCGGCGAGGAGGCGCGGCGGGCGTTCGACCTGGCGGCAGGCCCCCTGTTCCGGGCGGCGCTGCTGCGGCTGGGTGCGGAGGATCACGTGCTGCTGCTCTCCATGCACCACATCGTCAGCGACGGGTGGAGCATGGGGGTGCTCTTCCGGGAGCTGTCGGCGCTGTACGCTGCGTACCGCGAGGGCGGGGAGTCGCCGCTGGCGGAGCCGGGGGTGCAGTACGCCGACTTCGCGGTGTGGCAGCGCGAGCAGCTGGCGGGCGAGGCGCTGGACCGGCAGCTGGCGTACTGGCGGGAGCGCCTGGCGGGAGCGCCGGAGCTGCTGGAGCTGCCCACGGACCATCCCCGCCCGGCGGTGCAGACGTCCCGGGGGGCGCACGAGCGGATCGAGCTTCCCGGCGAGCTGCTGGAGCGCCTCCGGGCGCTGGGGCGCAGCGGGGGGGCGACGCTGTACATGGTGCTGCTGGGCGCCTTCCAGGCGCTGCTGTCCAGGTACAGCGGGAGCGAGGACGTCGTCGTGGGCAGCCCGATCGCGGGGCGGACGAGGAAGGAGGTCGAGGAACTGATCGGCTTCTTCGTCAACACGCTGGTGCTGCGGGTCGACCTGGGTGGAGACCCGGGCTTCCGCGAGGTGCTGGGGCGGGCGCGGGAGGCCACGCTGGGCGCGTACGAGAACCAGGAGGTGCCCTTCGAGAAGCTGGTGGCCGAGCTGCAGCCGCAGCGCTCGCTGACCCACTCGCCCCTCTTCCAGGTCCTTTTCACGGTCCAGAACGCCGAGGGCCCGGGAAACGCTCTCGCGGGGCTGGAGGTCGGCGGAGCCGGTCCGGCCATGGAGATCGCCAAGTTCGACCTTTCCCTGGCGCTCGCGGCGACCCCCCGGGGCCTGCGCGGCGGACTGAACTACAGCACCGCCCTCTTCGACCGCGGCACGGCCCTCCGGATGCTCGGCCACCTGGCGCGGGTGCTGGAGCAGGTCGCCGCGGACGCGGACGTGCGGCTTTCGCGGCTGGAGCTGCTCGGCGAGGCGGAGCGCGCGCTCGTGCTGGACGGGTGGAACCGGACGGCGGCGGGGTACCCGGCGGACCGCTGCATCCACGAGCTGTTCGAGGCGCAGGCGGCGCGCGCGCCGGGGGCGGTGGCCGTGCGCTTCGAGGAGGAATCGCTCACCTACCGCGAGCTGAACGAGCGCGCCAACCGGCTGGCGCACCACCTCCGCGGGCTCGGCGTGGGGCCGGACGCACGGGTGGGCGTCTGCGTGGAGCGCGGCCCGGCGATGATCGCCGGCCTGCTGGCCATCCTCAAGGCGGGCGGCGCCTACGTGCCGCTGGACCCGGCGTACCCCGCCGACCGGCTGCGCTACATGCTGGAGGACAGCGCGCCGGCGGCGCTCGTCACGCAGTCGTCGCTGGCCGGCGCGTTCGCGGGGCTGGACGTCCCGGCGGTCCATCTCGACGCCCCCGCCCCGGCGTGGGCGGAGGAGCCGGCGACGAACCCGGCGTGCGCGGGGCTCACGCCCGACAACCTGGCGTACGTCGTCTACACCTCCGGCTCCACGGGGCGTCCCAAGGGCGTGATGGTGGAGCACCGCAGCCTGGTCAACCACACCGCGTGGCAGGCCGCGGCGTTCGGCATCGGCGCGCCCGACACGGTGCTGCAGCGCACGTCGATCTCGTTCGACGCGTCGGCGTGGGAGCTGTGGACGCCGCTGGCCGCCGGCGCGCGGATGCTGCTCCTTTCCTCCGCCGCGGCCAGGGACCCGGGCGCCATCGCGCGGGCGATGGCGGAGGCGGGGGTGACCGTCGCCCAGTTCGTCCCGCTGCTCCTGCAGGCGGTGCTCGGCGCGCGTCCCGCGGACACGCCGCTCCCCTGCCGAATCCTGTTCTGCGGGGGCGAGCCGCTTCCGGCGGCGCTGGTGGAGGAGGCGCGCTCGGCGGGCGTGGGTGAGGTGGTCAACCTGTACGGCCCCACCGAGGCGACCGTCGATTCGACCTCGTACCCGTGTCCGGCCGGGGACGGCCGCGCGCCCTCCATCGGCCGGCCGATCGCCAACGCGCGGGTCTACGTCCTGGACGCGCGCGGCGAGCCGGCGCCCGTGGGGGTGGCGGGCGAGCTGTACGTGGGCGGGGCCGGCGTGGCGCGCGGCTACCTGGGCCGCGCCGGGCTGACGGCGGAGCGCTTCGTCCCCGATCCGTTTCTGCCCGGGGCCGGCGCGCGGTTGTACCGCACCGGCGACCTGGGCCGCTGGAGGGCGGACGGGACGCTGGAGTTCCTGGGGCGCACCGACTTCCAGGTCAAGGTCCGCGGCTTCCGCATCGAGCCGGGCGAGATCGAAGCGGCGCTGCTGGAGCACGAGGGCGTGCGCGAGTGCGCGGTCCTGGCGCGCGAGGACGCGCCGGGCGAGAAGCGGCTGGTGGCGTACGTGGCCGGCGATGCGCGGGCGGAGGCGCTGCGCGCGCACGCGCGGCGGAGCCTGCCGGAGCACATGGTCCCGGCCGCGTTCGTCTTCCTGGACGCGCTTCCTCTTACTCCCAGCGGGAAGCTGGACCGCAGGGCATTGCCGGCGCCGGATCTCGCGTCGGCGGAGGAACGGCACGTGGCGCCGCGCACCCCCGTGGAGGAGGTGCTGGCGGGAATCTGGGCGGAGACCCTGCGCCTGGAGCGCGTGGGCGTGGAGGACGGCTTCTTCGAGCTGGGCGGGCACTCTCTGCTGGCCACGCGCGTCGTGTCGCGGGTCCGCGAGCTGTTCGGGGTGGAGCTGCCGCTGCGGGCGCTCTTCGAGGGACCCACGGTGGCGGAGCTGGCCGGGCGGGTGGAGGAGATCCGGCGCGCGGAGCTGCCGGTGCTGCCGCCGGTGGTGCCTGTCGAGCGCGCGGGGCCGCTGCCGCTGTCGTTCGCGCAGGAGCGGCTCTGGTTCATCGACCGGATGGAGCCGGGAAGCGCCGCCTACAACATCCCCGTGGCGCGGCGCCTGGGGGGCGCGCTGGACGTGGCGGCGCTGGAGCGCGCGCTGGGCGAGATCGTCCGGCGCCACGAGACCCTGCGGACCACGTTCGCCGATGCGGACGGCTCGCCGGTGCAGGTGATCGCGCCCTCCGGCGGGTTCGCGCTGCCGGTGGAGGACCTGTCGGCGGCCGGCGAGGCGGATCGCGAGGCGGCGCTCGGGCGGCGCGCCGGCGACGAGGCGCGGCGGGCGTTCGACCTGTCGGCGGGCCCGCTCTTCCGGGCGGCGCTTCTGCGGCTGGGCGCCGGGGACCACGTGCTGCTGCTCTCCATGCACCACATCGTCAGCGACGGGTGGAGCATGGGGGTGCTGTTCCGGGAGCTGTCGACGCTGTACGCGGCGTACCGCGAGGGGCTGGAGTCGCCGCTGCCGGAGCCGGGGGTGCAGTACGCCGACTACGCGGTGTGGCAGCGAGAGCAGCTGGCGGGCGAGGCGCTGGAACGGCAGCTGGCGTACTGGCGGGAGCGCCTGGCGGGAGCGCCGGAGCTGCTGGAGCTGCCCACGGACCATCCCCGGCCTGCGGTGCAGAGCTTCCGGGGGGCGGACGAGCGCGTCCAGCTCCCGCCGGAGGTGCTGGAGCGGCTGCGCGCGCTGGGCCGGCGGGAAGGCGCGACGCTGTACATGGTCGCGCTGGGCGCCTTCCAGGCGCTGCTGTCCCGGTACAGCGGGAGCGAGGACGTGGTCGTCGGCAGCCCCGTCGCGGGGCGCGGGCGCGGCGAGGTGGAGGGGCTGATCGGCTTCTTCGTCAACACGATGGTGCTGCGCACGGACCTCTCGGGGGATCCGAGCTTCCGCGAGCTCGTGGGGCGGGTGCGCAGGGTGACGCTGGGCGCGTACGAGCACCAGGAGGTGCCCTTCGAAAGGCTCGTGGCGGAGCTGAGCCCGGAGCGCAGCTTGAGCCACTCGCCGCTCTTCCAGGTGGCGTTTACGCTGAACGACGCCCAGGCAACGGGCGGCGGGCTCGCGGGGCTGAGCGTGCAGGGAGTGGGAACGGAGCTCGAGATCGCCAAGTTCGACCTGTCGCTGGGGCTGGCTGCGACTCCCGGCGGGCTGCTGGGCGGCCTGAACTACGGCACGGCCCTGTGGGAGGCCGCGACCATGCGGCGGCTCGTGGGCCACTTCACGCGCCTGGTGGAGCAGGCGGCCGCCGACCCGGACGCGCGCATCTCGCAGGCGACGCTGATGGGCGAGGCGGAGCGCCGGCAGGTCGTGGAGGAGTGGAACCGGACGGCCGTGGAGCACCCCACGGGCGCCCTCATCCACGAGCTGGTCGCGGCACAGGCGGCGCGCGCGCCGCGGGCCCTGGCCGTGGTCTGCGGGGAGGAGGCGCTCACCTACGCGGAGCTGGACGCGCGGGCCGACCGGCTTGCGCGACGCCTCGTGGGGCTGGGGGCCGGGCCGGAGGTGCGCGTCGGCATCTGCCTGGAGCGCTCGGCCGGGATGGTGGTGGCGCTGCTGGCCGTGCTCAAGGCGGGCGCCGCGTTCGTTCCGCTGGACCCCGCCTATCCGGCCGACCGCCTTTCGTACATGCTGGCCGACTCCGGCGCGCGCGTCCTGGTGACGCAGGCCTCGCTGCGCGGCCTGCTCCCGGCCGACGGCGTGCGGACCGTGCTGGCGGACGCGGACGCGGCGGCGCCGGACGCGGCGCCGCGGACGGCGGCCGCACCGGAGAACGCGGCGTACGTCATCTACACCTCCGGCTCCACCGGCCGTCCCAAGGGAGTGGTGGTCACGCACGGGGCGCTGCTCAACCTCGTCCACTGGCACCGCGAGGCCTTCGCGGTCACCGGGGCGGACCGGGCGACGCAGCTCGCCGGGCTGGGCTTCGACGCGTCCGTCTGGGAGCTGTGGCCATACCTCGCCGTCGGCGCGGCCGTGCACCTGGCCGCCGACGAGGAGACGCGCACCTCGCCCGCGGCGCTGCGGTCGTTCCTGCTCGGCCGGCGGATCACCGTCGCGTTCGCGCCGACGCCGCTGGCGGAGGCGCTGCTCGCGCTGGAGTGGCCGGCGGAGGCGCCGCTGCGCCTGCTGCTCACGGGCGGCGACGCGCTGCGCGCTCGTCCGCGCGCGGCACTGCCGTTCGCGCTGGTCAACAACTACGGCCCCACGGAAAACGCCGTCGTCACCACCTCCGGCGTCGTGGGGGCGGGGCAGGGGAGCGGACGCGCGCCGGGGATCGGCCGGCCCATCCACAACGTGCGGGCGTACGTGCTGGACCGGCGGCTGGAGCCGGTGCCGGCGGGGGTGCCCGGGGAGCTGTGCGTGGGCGGGGCGCAGGTGGCGCGCGGATACCTGGGGCGGGCGGAGCTGACGGCGGGGAGCTTCGTGCCGGACCCGTTCTCGGGCCGGGCGGGAGCGCGGATGTACCGCACGGGGGACCGGGCGCGGTGGCTGGCGGACGGCACGCTGGAGTTCCTGGGGCGGCTGGACCGGCAGGCCAAGGTGCGCGGCTTCCGCGTGGAGCCGGGCGAGGTGGAGGCCGTGCTGCGGCAGGCGCCCGGCGTCGGGGACGCCGTCGTCGAAGCAAGGGAGGACGCGCGCGGGGAGCGTCGCCTGGTGGGCTACGTGGTCGCGCCGGAGACGATGCGGGCGGAGATCGTCGCGTTCGCGCGGACGTGGCTGCCGGAGTACATGGTGCCCGCCGCGCTGGTGATGCTGGAGAGGCTCCCGCTGACCCCGAGCGGCAAGGTGGACCGGCGCGCGCTCCCGGAGCCCGACGCCGCGGGCGACGCTGACGCCGCCCCGGCCACCCCGGCCGAGGAGGTGGTGGCGGGGATCTGGGTGGAGGTGCTGGGGGTCGGGAGCGTCGGCGCGCGGCAGAGCTTCTTTGCGCTGGGCGGGCACTCGCTGCTGGCGGCGCAGGTGGTCTCGCGCGTGCGGCGGGTCTTCGGCGTGGAACTGCCGCTGCGCGCTGTGTTCGAGGCGCCGACGGTCCGCGAGCTGGCCGCCCGCGTGGAGCACGCGCGGCGCGACGGCGCCGACGACCCGGCGCCGCCCATCCGCCCCGTCGAGCGCGGCGAACCGCTCCCGCTGTCGTTCGGGCAGGAGCGGCTGTGGCTGCTGGACCAGATGCACCCCGGCGACGGCGTCTACACCATCCCCGTCGCGCTGCACCTCGCCGGCGCGCTGGACGCGGACGCGCTGCGGGGCGCGCTGGAGGACATCGTCCGCCGCCACGAGGCGCTGCGCACCGTGTTCGGGCGGGACGGCGACCACCCGGTGCAGGTCGTCCTGCCGCCCTCCGCCTTCGAGCTGGCCGTGGCGGACCTGTCGGGCGTCCCCGGCGAGGCGCGGACGGCGGCGCTGGATGCACGGGCCCGCGCGGAGGCGCTGCGCCCCTTCGACCTCGGGGCGGGACCGCTCTTCCGCGCCCTGCTGCTGCGCGCCGCGGAGGACGAGCACGTGCTCGTCCTGGCCATGCACCACGCCGCGAGCGACGGCTGGAGCATGGACGTGCTCTTCCGCGAGCTGGGCGTCCTGTACGCCGCGCGCCTCCGCGGCGAGGCTTCGCCTCTCCCCGCGCTCCCGCTCCGGTACGCCGACTACGCCGCCTGGCAGCGCGAGTGGCTGACCGGGGAGGCGCTGGAGCGGCAGCTGGACGGGTGGAAGGCGCGCCTCGCCGCCGCCCCCGCGCTCCTGGATCTCCCCACGGACCGTCCGCGGCCCGCCGTGCAGAGCTTTCGCGGCGCGACGCACGACTTCCGCGTCCCGGAGGAGACGGCCGGCGCGCTCCGCATCCTCGCCCGGCGGGAGGGCGCGACGCCCTTCATGGCGCTCCTCGCCGCCTGGCAGCTCGTCCTGGCCCGCTGGTCCGGCCAGGACGACGTGGTGGTGGGGACGGGGGTGGCGGGGCGCACCCGGGCGGAGCTGGAGGGGCTGGTGGGGATGTTCGTCAACACCCTCGCGCTCCGCGCCGACCTGTCCGGCGATCCCCCGTTCCGCGAGCTGCTGGCGCGCGTCCGCGAAACGACGCTCGACGCGCACGCGCACCAGGACCTCCCCTTCGAGCGCCTCGTGGAGGCGCTGGAGACCGGGCGCAGCCCCGGGCACGCGCCGGTCGTCCAGGTGATGTTCACCCTCCAGGCCGCGCCCCCCGCCGCGCCCGCGCTCCCCGGGCTGCGCGCGCGGGTGGAGGAGATTCCCACCGCCACCGCCAAGTTCGACCTCACCCTCCAGCTCACCGACACGGGCGGGGAGATCGCCGGCGCGCTGGAGTACGCCACCGACCTGTTCGACGCCGCGACGACCGAGCGGATGGCGGAGCACTTCCGCGTGCTCCTGGCCCGCGCCGCCGCCCATCCGGACCGTCCCATCTCCGCGCTGTCGCTCCTTTCCGACGACGAGCGCCGCCGGGTCGTGGAGCAATGGAACGCGACGGACCGCGCGCACCCCA